>CALMGA010000263.1 GCA_937863205.1 uncultured Beijerinckiaceae bacterium
TACCATCTTGACCAGGCGCTGGGAGATCTGGCCGAGAGCTGTCCGATGATGGAGTGGCTGAGCCGCGTCGCTTAGAAGGATGGTTCCTTCAAGCTTTGCTAAAGAATGCGTGATGTCCGGGATGATGTCACGTTCGCTCGCATTCTTGATCTCGATCAATCCGCGGGCATCAATGCGGATGCTATCCGATCAGTCATGAATTAAAGTCTACGAAGAAACATCGAAGTACCAGAGTCATTCACTCCAGATGCAAAGACGGGAGTCTCTACCATGGCCGATTACGATAGGACGGAAATTGTACAAGTGCTGAACCTCTACGGTTTCGCACTCGACTCCCACCAATTCGAGTTGTTCGATCTCGTTTTTACCGAGGATGTAAGGGCAGAATTCGGGCCAGCGGGAGCCGTTTGGCATGGCCTGGCAAATCTCAAGCGAACGTTCGAAGAGTTTCACACGACGCTAGACAATCACCAACATCAGATGATCGGCCAAGTGGTTCATATCGACGGCGACAAGGCGAACGCGTTCAGCTACGGGAATTGGCTTCTTATCCGCGACGGAGCGGAAGGCGGCTCGTCGTGGCTCGGGACAGGTTGGTATGACGATGAACTGGTTCGAACCGCCGGCGGGTGGCGCATCCGGGACCGGATCGCGAAGCTCGTGTCCTGGACCGGTAATCCCCGTGTCCCCGGGCCGGTTCCGGAACACAATCCGGACATGAACAAGAACATCCTGAGCAAAGCCTGCGACGCAGGAGCGGTGAGGTTCTTCGAGGCGATAAGGGCAAAGAAGCAGGCATGATGCGGCGTGATCCCGCGTCCCGATGAGTGTTCGGGATGCTGGGGTGCCGCAGTCGGCGGCCACGTTAGGAAGCTCGACCGCGAGATCCGAGACAGTCTCGCCGTCCCTGATTGTTAGCCGCTGCGACACGCGCTGACATGCTGGCATCGGAGGTCGATCGATTGTAGCGGCTGCGGCGAGTTGTCGGTGGTGTCGGACGAAAGTATGAACGCGATGTGATGACGTTACCTTGACGTCGACTTTGCTCAAGGAAGTCTCGTCAACCATCGCCTTGACCCCGCCTTCGCGCCACCTTTGACCCGTTCCGCGGTCGACCTGGGCGACGTCCCCGGTTCCATTCCGACGGACCAAGGGAAGCTAAGGAAAGGCGATCCTCCTCATGGCTGGGATCGCCGCCGTGGTCGCCGATCCCGTTCTTTGACCCTCGGTTGGACGCCTCCGAGTATCTCGCGTGGTGAGCGAACTGTGATGTGATGGCGTACAGCAACGGAGTCTCGCGATGCGAGGTCAGCCCGGGATTTTCGACCTCGACGAGCGGTTGCAGGCGCTGTCGGCCGAAGGCGAAGCGCCGGCGTGGCTAAGCCGTAGTGAGCGGCTTCGAGTTGTTCCGCCTCGCCGGGCCGCGCGAACCGCGTCAAGGGCGGGCGCCCTGCGTTGGACGTCGTGCCGATGGTCGAGGTGCTGGCAATCCAGGCCAGTCACTCGCCGTCGGACGAGCGGACCGAGTTCCTCATCGAGGACCGGCTGTCGTTCATGAGGTTCTTCAGGCTCAGCCTTGCCGATCCGGTGCTCGACGCTAACACAATCTGGACGATCCGCGAGACGCTGTTGCGGGGCGCAACTCGACGGCAGGCCGGCGATCCAGGTGCCGTTTGCCGCTTACGAGGCGGCACTGGCCAAGGGGGCTTCCTACGTTGGGCGGGCAGATCATCAACGCCACGCTGGCGGCACCGCCGCGGCAACACAAGATGGCGAGGAGGCCAAGATCAAAGCGGGGCGCACCCCGGAGATCGGAACGGCGAAGCCGCGAAACTTACCCGGAAGGACGGCGACGCGCTCAACGATCAAGGTTGCCAAGCCGACCGCCGCCGAGGCGAAGCAAGTCGACATCGCCGTGCCTGCCTTTGAATATAAGAACCATCTCGGCACCGACCGTCGCCACGGTCTGTTCCGGATCTGGCTGACGGCTAATGCAGCGCACCACGGCGAAGCGCAGCGTCCGGCGCTGGTGTCACAGGCGAGCACGGCGAGCGACTTGTAGGCCGACGCGGTGTAGCGCGGCAAGGCCGGCGATCCCGACCCCGTCACGCCAGATGCAAACACACATAGGTGCTTGGGAGTGTCACAGCTTGGCTCAGACCTGGGATGCAGCTTGCCGCCGCGTCGGGGATGAGCCCACGACGTGTCACCGAACCAGGCAAGTCACGAGGCAGCCGTTCAAACCGAACAGCGACTACTTGGAATTGGCGCTCCCGGGGACGCCAACGGTCCTGGTCCCCGGACCAGTTGTACCGGGGATTGCACCTATGGCCGATGTTCCCGATCGCGCGGCGTTCGGCCCGGCTACGGTGGATGGCGTGTCGATGGACGATGCGGCCGGCGGGCGCCCGCGGGACGGAAGGTCCGCAGTTCCAGGAAGCGCAACAGGTGGCGTCTGTTCTGACTGCGCAGTCGCGGCTGCAGGAAGGACGCAAAGCCCGAGCAGGACAAGGCCGGTGCGCAGGGGGGGAACCGTCATGAAACCTCCGAAGGTTATATCGGGATGGATTGAGCCCAGCTTTGAACAACAGGCTTGCGTCAGCTTCCCGTCGCGACGACGCCGCGAAAGTCATGAATGACGCGATGAAGCAACACCCTTCTTCAACACCGGAGCGTGAATAACGTTGCCCAGCGAGGCCGTCGCTCCTTTGGATAGTTCTCTGCCACAGGCATGTCGCTGTGGCATGGGTCAGCCTACCTTCGGCACGAACGCCGGCACGGATCGCAAACGCCTCATCAGGGCAGAAACCATGGTCTTGGCGGCATCTACGGGCGGCATGCGCACGCTGGGAGGAGCGCACGAGGTCGCGAGCGCCTGCCAGGCGATGGTGCTGACGCGTGCCTCGGCCAGGATCGGCGGCTTCCGTCTGCTGTCGCTCTCGTGATCGAAGCCGCCGGAGAACAGCTCGCTGACCGGCAGGACCGCGCCAGTGACGCAGGCGACTTTCCGCGCTTTCGACAGTCCTCCCCTATCTCCGCTCCCAGGGTCGCGTTCCGCCTGACATCGGAGCCGCGAGACGCAAGCTGAACCGGGACGACCCCGCTCTGGTGGGCACCGAAGGTGCTTTCGCACGACGTGGATCCTGATGCCCCAACGACGTCCACCCCACGGGCCGGAAGCTCGACGACTGACGATCGAGTTGGTTCGGCCGCGACCCGACGGATCTCGCCCGCGAGTTCGAGCCGCTCACCCGACCGCCTCCTCGGCGGGAGCCATGTTGTGGCCGAACAGCCGCAGCACTTCCTCGGCCGCCTGCATCAGGTTGGTGCCGGGGCCGAAGATCGCCTGGACGCCGGCGGCGCGCAGCGCCTGGTAGTCGGTGGCCGGGATCACCCCGCCGACGATCACCTTGATGTCCCGCCGGCCCGCGTCGCGAAGGTGGCCGATCAGGTCCGGGACGAGCGTCCGGTGGCCGGCGGCGAGGCTTGACACGCCCACCACGTCGACGCTCTCCCGCAGAGCGAGCGCCGCCGCCTCCGACGGTGTCTGGAACAGCGGCCCAGGAACGACCTCGAAACCCAGGTCCGCGAACATCGAGCTGACGAGGTTGGCCCCCCGGTCGTGGCCGTCCTGGCCCACCTTGGCGACAAGCATCCGCGGCCGGCGTCCCAGCCGCCGCCGGGTCGCCTCGACGCCGTCGGTGAGCCGCGACCATCGCGCATCCTCCCCATAGGACTCGGCGTAGACCCCGCTGACCGGCTCGGGTGTCGTCCGGTAGCGTCCGAACACGTCCTCCATCGCGGGCGAGATCTCGCCGATCGTGGCGCGCTCGCGCGCCGCCTCCACCGCCAGCGCGAGGAGGTTGCCGTCGCC
>CALMGA010000264.1 GCA_937863205.1 uncultured Beijerinckiaceae bacterium
CGCTTCGAGGGGCGACCCGCTTCGGCGATCGAGGCGCGTCTGCAGTATCTGGACGGCGACTTCAAGGTGCTGCAGTCCGGCTCCTTCGTGCGCTGCGCCGTTTCCGGCCTTCCGATCCCGCTGGAAGAGCTGCGCTACTGGAACGTCGACCTGCAGGAAGCCTACGCCGGCCCCCGCGCCAAGCTGGCGCGGCTCGGCCTTTCGGAGGACGGGCCGGCCGCGTCCGAGCCGGCCCGCTGAGCGTCAGCGCGGAGCGCGCTTGGCGAGGATGCGCTGCAGCGTCCTACGATGCATGTTGAGCCGCCGCGCGGTCTCTGAGACGTTGCGACCGCACAGCTCGTAGATGCGCTGGATGTGTTCCCAACGGACCCTGTCGGCCGACATCGGGTTTTCCGGCAGCGCCGCCTTGTCGTGCTGCGTCGCCATCAGCGCGTTGAAGATCTCATCGGCATCGGCCGGCTTGGCGAGGTAATCGAAAGCGCCGAGCTTCACGGCGGTGACGGCGGTGACGAAGTTGCCGTAGCCCGTCAGGATGACGGCGCGCGCCTCGGGACGGCGAGCCTTCAGCTCGGACATCACGTCGAGGCCGTTGCCGTCGGCGAGACGCATGTCGATCACGGCGAAGGCGGGCGGCGCTTCTGCGACGCAGGCGAGGCCCTCGGCAACCGACGAGACGGCGTTGACCGCGAAGCCACGAGACTCCATCGCGCGGGCGAGGCGCTGGCAGAAGGCGCGGTCGTCGTCGACGATGAGAAGGCTCTTGTCGGCCACCGCATCGAGGCTGAGGATGGCGGGATCGATGGCCGGCTGCGCCGGCACGCTGCTGAGTTCCACGGAAGGCTCCTGAAGGTCACTCCCCGACGCCGGCCCGTTTGCCGCGCCTGTTGTGAGACCTTCCAAATAGGGGGCGTCACGCGGTTTCGACAGGTGCCGAGTGCTGGGGAACGGCCGCCGCCGGCCCACTAACTGCGGCGGAGCCGTGGCGGCCGCACTCGAAGTCCGCGCGCGGCCACAGCACCGTCACCCGCGCACCCCTCCCCGGCGCGGGGGTATTGGCGGTGGTCACCTTGGCGCCGGAGCGCTCCAGCAGGGTCTTTGCGATGAACAGGCCGAGACCGAGGCCGGCGTTGTCGTCGCCCTTGGCCTTGCGGTTCGCGCGCGTCGTCAGGTAGGGCTCGCCGAGCGACATCACCACGCCGGGCGCGAAGCCCGGTCCGTCGTCCTCGATCACCACGACGCTCACGGCCTCGGTCCAGCGTGCCGTGATACGGACGCTGGTGGCGGCGAAGTCGATGGCGTTCTCGACCAAATTGCCCAGCCCGTAGACGACGCCGGGATTGCGGGAGCAGGTCGGTTCGCGGCCCGCGCCTTCCTTGACGACGGAAATGGCGATGCCGAAATCGCGTTGGGGCTGCACCACCTCCTCAATGAGGTGGCTGAGCGAGAGCTGGCCGATGATGTCGGTGGCATCGCTGGTGTTGAGCGATGTCAGGGTGCCGAGGATCTTGCGGCAGCGCTCCGCTTCCCCCACCAGCAGGCTCAGGTCCTCGCCGACGGGGCTGTCGGCGGCGAACTGCTTCTGCAGGTCGCGCGCGACGAGCTTGATGGTGGCGAGCGGCGTACCCAGCTCGTGGGCGGCGGCGGCGGCGAGGCCGTCGAGCTGCGTCAGGTGCTGCTCGCGGGCCAGCACGAGTTCCGTCGCGGCAAGGGCGTCGGCGAGACGACGCGCCTCCTCGGCCACCCGCCAGGCATAGGCGGCCGCAAAGGAGGCACCAAGGACGATCGCGCTCCACACGCCGACGCGGTAGAGCGCCGGCAGGCGCAGCGCCTCCCCTGGGAACCATGGGATCGGACGGTGATCGAAGGTCAGCGTCGTCGCGCAGAGGATGACGAGCAGGGTCAGCGCGGCGGTCGAGATCGCCGACAGCGACACCGCGGCGATCATCAGCGGCGCCAGGAACAGCAGCGAGAACGGGTTCTCCAAACCGCCCGTGAGATAAAGGAGCAGGGAAAGCTGCAGGAGGTCGTAGGCCATCAGCGCGGCGGCCGGGCGGTCGGCGAGCCGGTCGTTGTGGTGGAAACGCAGCCTCAGGCCGAGGTTGACCCACACCGAGGCGAAGACCACGGCGAGGCAGGCGAGGACCGGCATCGGGACACCAAGGGCGTAGCGCGTC
>CALMGA010000265.1 GCA_937863205.1 uncultured Beijerinckiaceae bacterium
ATGCCAGGGTCACAGGGGAAACGGCGCTGGCCGGGGCCGACCGGCAGGCCCGCGCAGCCGTCGAGGCGATGACGGCGGCGCGCGAGACCCGCGCCCGCGCCGAAGCCGTAACCGAGGCGGCGAGGCAGCGCCTGGAGGGCCGCGTCGCGGCCATCGCCGGTACCTTCGCCTGCCAGCCGGCCGGTCTGCCCGCGCTGGCCGGTTTGGCGCATGGCGAAGCGAGGCCGCAGGTGGCTGCCGTCGCCGTCAGGCTCGATGCGCTGCGCGGCGACCGCGACCGGATGGGGCCGGTCAACCTGCGCGCCGCCGAGGAACTGGCCGCCATCGAAGCGCAGCGCGCGGAGCTCGACCGCGAGCAGACCGACCTCGCCGAAGCCGTGCGTCGGCTGCGCGGGGCGATCGCCACCCTCAACCGCGAAGGGCGCGAACGGCTGCTCGGCGCCTTTCATGCGGTGAACGGGCACTTCAAGGAGCTGTTCTCGACCCTGTTCGGCGGCGGTGCGGCCGAGTTGCAGCTCGTCGAGGCCGATGATCCGCTGGAAGTCGGCCTGGAAATCACGGCGCGGCCGCCCGGCAAGGCGGCGCAGGTGATGAGCCTGCTGTCGGGCGGCGAACAGGCTCTGGCGGCGATCTCGCTGATCTTCGCCGTGTTCCTCGCCAAACCGTCGCCGATCTGCGTCCTCGACGAAGTCGATGCGCCACTCGACGACGCCAACGTCGAGCGCTTCTGCGACCTCGTCGAGGCGATGCGCTCACGCACGCAGACCCGCTTCATCACCATCACCCACAACCCGATCACCATGGCGCGCATGGACAGGCTCTACGGCGTCACCCAAGCCGAGCGCGGCATCTCGCAGCTCGTCGGCGTCGACCTCGCGCAGGCCGAAGACCTGCTGGAAATGCCTTGAGGCGGCGAGCCGCCCTCGCTCGCTGCCCCAAGTCATTGTTTCGTCATGCAATTCGGCATTCGCAGCGTTTGTGGCGGAACCTTGACTTGCCGGTTGGGCGCCGCTACAAGCCGCCGCAGTCGGGGGTGCTGCCGCCCGTCAGGCGGCGGGATACGCGGACGCGAGTTGCTTTGGCTGAAAACCGGGACGCGAAAGGGGACGATGACGCGCTCCAGGCGCGCCTCGAATCCTTGTCGCGCTCGCTCGACGCCGGGCGGCCGGTCGAGGCGCCGGGCAACCGGCCTCAGGGTCGGGACACCTCGTTGGCCGGAGCGATGAGCCTCGGCTTTCGCGTTCTCACCGAGTTCGTCGCCGGCATTGCGGTCGGGACTCTGATCGGCTGGCTGCTCGACCGGTGGCTGCACACGTCCCCGGCGTTCCTGATCGCCTTCATGGCGCTGGGCACGGCGGCAGGCTTTTGGAACGTTTACCGCCTGGCAGCCAAGCCGACCGGCGGTGGCAGCTCGGGCGGACAGCCGTGATCGAGCGGGCAGCGAAGGAGAGCTGAGGGACGTGGCGGTACAGGAAGCAATCAACCCGATCGAGCAGTTCGCGATCAAGGATCTCGTGCCCCTGCACATCGGCGGCATGAACCTGTCGTTCACCAACTCAGCCCTGTTCATGACGGCCGTCCTCGGCCTGTCGCTGGCGCTGATGATGCTGGGCACGTCGGGCCATGCACTGGTGCCCGGGCGCCTCCAGTCGGCGGCCGAAATGACCTACGAATTCACGGCCAACATGGTCCGGCAAACGACCGGGCAGGACGGCATGCGCTTCTTCCCCTTCGTGTTTGCCATCTTCATCTTCGTCCTGTTCTCCAACATCCTCGGGCTGGTGCCCTATTCCTTCGCGGTGACGAGCCAGATCGTGGTCACCGCCTGCCTCGCCCTTCTCGTCAACGGGCTGGTGGTGGTTTACGGCATCCGCACCAACGGGCTGGGCTGGTTCAGGCTGTTCTGGCCCTCCAGCGTCAACATCTTCTTGCGGCCGGTGATCTCGCTCATCGAGATCATCTCGTTCCTGTCGCGGCCGATCAGCCTCAGCGTCCGCCTGTTCGCCAACATGCTCGCCGGGCACATCACGCTGCAGGTGTTCGGGGCCTTCGTGGCGAGTCTCCTCGCCGCCGGCGCCTTCGCGGTGCTGGCACCCCTGCCTTTCGCGATGACGGTGATCCTCAGCGCCTTCGAGCTGCTGGTGGCGGCCCTCCAGGCCTACGTCTTCGCGATCCTCACTTGCGTCTATCTCAACGACGCAATCCATCCGGGCCACTGAATAAACATCCAACAACAGATCAGCG
>CALMGA010000266.1 GCA_937863205.1 uncultured Beijerinckiaceae bacterium
CTTCAGCGGTCCCGCGCCGGGCAGCGTGCCTCGTGCCGGAGGACCTGCGTCCGGCGGACCTGTACCCGGCGGACCTGTACCCGGCGGACCTGTACCCGGCGGCGTGCCGGGCGTCGGAGGCCCTCCGGGTGCTCCGCCGCCGGCGGCCGGCGGCCCCAATCCCGGACGGCCCGGCGGCGGTGGGATCGGCGTCGGCGGTGCGCTGGCGATCGGCGCGGCGGCTGGCTTCGCCGGCGGCTTCCTTGCCGCAACGGGCGCGCAGCGCCTCGACCAGATCCGCGGCGAGCGCCAGGAGATCAACGAGGACGGCCGCACCTACATCCGGGAACCCGGCCGCACCATCGTGGAGGAGGACGGCCGCTCCTTCATCGTCCACGACGAGGACGACCGCTTCCGCGAGCTCGGCTATCAGGTGCGCCGCGAGCGAGCCGGCAGCGACTTCGTCAACATCATCGACCGGCCCGACGGGGTGCAGATCCTCACCTTCACCACACCTGACGGACGCATGCTGCGCCGGGTGCGCCGCTACCGCGACGGACACGAGGTCGTGCTGATCGACAACGGGGTCGGCGGTCGCCTCCTGCCGCTCGCCGAGGACGTGGTGGTGCTGCCGCCGCCCCCGATCGTCATTCCTGCCGATCGCTACGTCGTCGACTACGCCGACGCCGATCCGGCCCTGGTCTACGATACGCTGTCGGCCCCGCCGCTGCAGGCGCCCCCGCGCCGCTACACGCTGGACCAGATCCGCTATAGCCCGGACATCCGCCGCTACGTGCGCTCGGTCGACATCAACACGGTGAACTTCGATTCCGGCTCGTGGACCGTGCCGCCCGAGGCCGCCGGCAAGCTGCGGGCGCTGGCCGAAGCCATCCGCCGCACGGTGGAGCGCGCGCCCAACGCGGTGTTCCTGGTCGAGGGCTACACCGATGCCACCGGCAACCCGACCGACAACCTGTCGCTGTCCGACCGTCGGGCGCAATCGGTGGCGGCGATCCTGTCGCGGAACTTCAGCGTGCCGCCAGAGAACCTCACCACGCAGGGCTATGGCCAGCAGTACCTGAAGGTGAACACGCAAGGGTCCTCGGCCGCCAACCGCCGCGTGGTGGTGCAAAACATCACCCCGCTGCTCGCCGCCGGCGGCGCCCCGCCGCCGCCGCGCTGAGGCTCGGCTGAGGTCCGGTTGAGGCTTGGGCGGTCGGACGTGCCTCGGCCTTGGCTGCCGGGGCACAAGGTGTCAGAAACTCGTCCTTGAAGCCGCCCATGGAAGCCGCCGATGCACCTTTTCATCCTGACCGGCGCGGGCATATCGGCGGAAAGCGGCCTGCGCACCTTCCGCGATCCCGGCGGGCTGTGGGAAAGCCACGATCCCCGCGACTTGGCCACGCCGCAAGCCTTCGCCCGCGACCCCGCTCTGGTGCACCGCTTCTACAACTGGCGGCGACAGGCTGCGCGCGAGGCGCAGCCCAACCCCGCGCACGTCGCCCTGGCGCGCCTCGAAGCCGGGCTGGCGGCGCGCGGCGACGTCCTCACCCTGGTGACGCAGAACGTCGACAGCCTGCACGTCCGCGCCGGCTCGACGGCCATCGCCATGCACGGCACGCACGCGCAGGTGCGCTGCACGAGCTGCGGCGCAGGGTCGGCCTGGGCCGAGGACCTGTCGGTGGACAGCCGCTGCCCGGCCTGCGGATCGGCGGGAACGCTGCGGCCCGACATCGTGTGGTTCGGGGAAACGCCGCACCACCTCGACCGCGTCGCGGCGGCGCTCGCCGCGAGCGACGCCTTCGTGGCGATCGGCACGTCGGGGGCGGTGTATCCCGCCGCCGCCTATGTCGCGTCGGCGCGGCGTGCCGGCCGGCCGACGGTGGAGTTCAACCTGGAGCCGGCCGACAATGCCGGCCTGTTCGACAGGGCGGTATACGGCCGCGCCAGCGAAACGGTGCCGCGCTTCGCGGAGGCGCTGCTGCGTCAGGGTTGGGCGGCAACCTTCGCCGCTTTGCCGTAGCGCGCCGGCGGCCGATCGCGGTGCCGCGGCATTTCGGCGGTTGCGGCGGGGGACGCAAAGGCGTGGATCCAAAGGCGTGAGTCGAAGCATCGGGCCAGCCGGAAGGATCGCAAGATGATCGTGGTGCACCATCTCGAACAGTCCCGGTCCGAACGAATCCTCTGGCTGCTGGAAGAACTGGGCCTTCCCTACGAGGTTAAGCGCTACAAGCGCGACCGCCGCTCCATGCTGGCGCCGCCCGAACTCGCCGCCGTGCATCCGCTGGGCAAGGCGCCGATCGTGGTCGACGACGGTCTGGTGTTGGTGGAGTCGGGCGCGATCATCGACACCCTGATCTCGCGCCATGACGCAAGCGGCGCGTTTCGACCGCCGCCGGGCACGCCCGAGCACGTTGCCTACACGACCTTCCTGCACTTCGCCGAAGGATCGATGATGCCGCCGCTGCTGCTGCGGCTGATCTTCCGCTCCTTCGAGGAGCGGGCGCCGGCGCTGGCGCGCCCCCTGGTGCGGGCGATGACCGGCCCGGTCGACAAGATCTTTGTCGGACCGACCCTCAAGCGCATCCTCGATTGGCTGGAGGGTGAACTGGCGAGGCATCCGTGGTTCGCCGGCTCCGCCTTCAGCGGTGCCGACATCCAGATGAGCTTTCCCCTGCGCATGGCGCGCCAGCGCGGCGGCCTCGATGCCAGATGGCCCGAGCTGATCGGGTTCCTCGATCGCATCGCCGCCCGCCCGGCGCGGATCGCGGCGATGCGCCGGATCGGCGAATAGGTGGGCATCGCGCCGTCGGCACCTGCTTTCCTTGCCGGCGCCGCCTGCCTATGATGCGGCATCGATAAGCACAAAGGATCGCAGGGGACGCGGGATGGCTGGCCACAGTCAGTTCAAGAACATCATGCACAAGAAGGGCAGGCAGGATGCGATCCGCTCCAAGCTCTTCTCCAAGCTCGCCCGCGAGATCACGGTGGCCGCCAAGATGGGCCTGCCCGACCCGGCGATGAACGCGCGGCTGCGCGCCGCCATGCTCGCCGCCCGCGCCGAGAACATGCCCAAGGACAACATCGAGCGCGCCATCAAGAAGGCGTCGGGAGCCGATGCTGAGAGCTACGACGAGGTGCGCTACGAGGGCTACGCGCCGGGCGGCGTCGCCGTGATCGTGGAGGCGCTGACCGACAACCGCAACAGGACGGCCGGCGAGGTCCGGTCCTACTTCACCAAGGCCGGCGGCGCGCTCGCGGAAACGGGCGCGGTGTCCTTCATGTTCGACCGCGTCGGCCTGATCGAGTTCGACCGCAAGGCGGCGTCCGAAGACCAGATGATGGAAGCCGCGATCGAGGCCGGGGCCGACGACGTCGCTTCGGGCGAGGAGGGCCACGAGGTCATGACCGGCATCGCCGACTTGCGCGACGTCGCGCAGACGCTGGAAACTCGCTTCGGCGAACCGCGTCGCGCCGCCCTGGTGTGGAAGCCGCAGACCACGGTTCCCGTCGAGGACGAGGTCGGCGAGAAGATCCTGAAGCTTATCGACGCGCTGGAAGAGAACGACGACGTGCAAACCGTCACCGCCAACTTCGCCGTCTCCGATGCGCTTCTCGCCAAGATGGGCGCGGCGTAGGGCTGCGAGACCGGGTCTCATCGCGTTCGCCCCAGCGGAGCGCGATGTCGGAGACATCAGCGAGCGAGAACCCTGGAATTCGCCGAATGGGTCTCGCTCACGAAACCGCCGCGGGCCGAGCGAATCCGTGCCCCAAAAGGTTGCCCGACAGGGACGAACCGTCGATGGCGATCGGAGTATAAACCGCCGTGCCGCGCTGGGTGACGGCAGTCCGATCCGGGATCAGGCCGCCGCGACAGCAGCCGCGATCACTCCGCGCGCCCGATCAAGACGCCCCGCTGGTCTCACGAACCTGCGCGCGCCAGGGCGTGGCGAGACGTCCGGAAAGCACCGGCACGCTCCATGCCGTTGTTCCTTGTTTCCTTCACCTCCGGGAACGCCACAGCGTTCCCGGGCAACACGCGGCAATGAAGCGGCCTCGTTCCGCGGCGCGGATCGAGCGATCAGTCGCCGCTCTGCAGGCTGTCGCTGAGCTTCTTGAAGTTGGCCTTCACGAGGTCGATGTTGCCCTGCATCGGCTTGTCCGTCGCGGCGCTCTTGACGGCTGCGTTCAACTCGTCGAGCGCTTCCTTCTTCTCGTTGGCCGGCATCTTCTTGTCGGCCTTCACCTCGTCGATCTGTTTCTTGAGCGCGGCCTGAGTTCCGATATAGGCGCCGCCGTCCGGGTCCATGCCGGAGAGCACCATGCCGACCGTGAAGTAGGTGTCGGCGTACTCGTCCGTGGAGGCGAAGCCGCTGCTCTTCACGATCCCGTCGACATCCTTCTGCGCCTTGGCATCGTCGGCGGCGGACGGTTCCTTGCCCTGCGGCTGCTTGCTCTCCATGTCGCGGATCTTTCCCTGCGCCGCGATGAGGCTGTCGATCTTGGGCTGGGTCAGCGCGATCTGCTTGGGAGCGGTTTCACCGCCCGGCGCCTTGGTTTGCGCCAGGGCCGAGCCCATGAAAGCCCCCGTGCCAGGGAGAACCGCGGCCGGCAGCGCGAGCGCCGCGATTGAAACGGCCACAAGCGGAGCAAAGGAAAGAACACCGCTTCGACGAAAGCTTGCGCGCATGGAAAGGCTCCTGATTCGGCCACGCTCGGGCCTGCGCGGGTCGACTTGGCAGCGCCTCGTGGCGAAAACGAGGTGGGTCGGGCTGCCGGACCAGGCGCCGAGGGATGAGGCGGACAGGAAAACCGCAATCCTCCAGGCGTGAGAAGGGATGCGAGAACCTTCTCGCCCAGCGCGTGGACGCGGTGCCCGAAGCCTGCGCGGCCGGCTTCGGCAAGGACCGCCGCTTCAGGTCGTGGACTTCCTGGGTCGACCGCGACGCGCCTTCTTGGGCGGTTCTTCAGCAGCGGACGCCTCCTCCGGCTCGGGCGGGGCTTCGGAGGGCGCGGCGTCCACGTGCGCCACCTCGGGCTCGGCCTGGGTTTCGGCGATCTCGGCAGGTTCTTCGGCCGCGACAGGCGCGGGCGCTTCGGCATCGCTCGAACGGGTGACCTGGCCGAGGCCGGAGTCCTTCGCGAGCTGCGAGCGGGTGGCGGAATAGGCCGGCGCCACCATCGGATAGTCGTTCGGCAAGCTCCATTTCGCCCTGTACTCGTCCGGTGTCTGATTATGGAACGAGCTGAGATGGCGCCGAAGCGATTTGAACTTCTTGCCGCATTCCAGGCAGATGATGAATTCCTTGTTGACCGACCGCTTGACAGGCACGGCGGGACTGTCCGGCTGCTTGGCCTCGACTGTGGCCTGCCCCTTCGATAACTGTCGGATCGAGGCGTGGACCGTGCCGATGAACTCGGGCAGATCCGCTGCGCGCATCGAGTTGTGGCTGACATAAGCGGATACGATGCTCACGACCTGATGGATCAGGTCGTCGGCCGCGCCTTGGGGGTCGTCGCTCAAGTTCTTTCTCCCGTGACGGAATGCCTAGGTTAGCCTTTCTAGTCTGAGTTACAATTGGTCTCTCCGCTTAATCACAGTAAAAAGCGCAGCTAGTTCATGCTTAAAACGCATGCATGTCCGATTGCGCCCGAACGATCCGGGCACGATCCAAAACGGCCGGCGATGTCGGGCAATCGGACCGTTTCCGGCGCCGGCGTGCAGACACGGAGTGAAACGGGCGCGGCGAATTTGCCGCCAACTCCGCTTCGCGATGACGATCGCAAGCATCGAACCAGGGGTACACAGTGCTTGGCCGGCGTTTGCGCTGTGGCACAGTAGATTGCGCTCGCCGACGCGCCGCATGCGACATCGGCTTGCTTCCAACCTCGGCGCCGCCCTTGTACATTCCGGGTAGCCAGAACGAATGAGGTCCGCAATCGGCCGAAACTCCGCACCCGGCAGAACAAGAGGTCGTTCGAAGGGCAGGCCGACTGCCGCCTGCGGGGACGGCGAGGACTTGGCAAAAGGCCGGGCCGAGCCGATGGTGCCGGCCGATGCCTGCTGGCTGTGCGGTCGAGCGCTCGGACGACGGATCGAATGGCATCATCCCTGCCCCAAAAGCCGCGGCGGCCGGGCGACGGTGCCGATCCACCCCATCTGCCACCGAACTCTCCACGCGTCCTTCACAAATGTGGAACTGGCCCGCCTCGACGCCGAACACCGCTCGCCGGCCGCCCTCCCCGATTTGCAGGAGTTTCTCGGCTGGATCGCCGGCAAGCCCTCCGATTTCCATGCGCCGACCCGCCTTCGCAAGCAGGCCCGCCCGCGCTGACATCGGGCGACCGGGCCTGCGCCGAAATTCCGGCTTGCCACAGGGCAAGCACCGGAGCCCTCCCGGCTCGTCGAAGTCCAAACCTCGTCGAAGGCCGGCTGTAAGCCCGAGAGGCCGTAAGTTCCTTCCTGTCTGCTCGGCAGAAATCGACGAAACGGACAAGGTTTCGCAGGAAAAAGGCGCATGATGCCCGCGGCGAGGCCCGCGTCGATCCCGGCCGTTACGCTGCTACGGCGGCCGGCGCAGCGCAGCCGAGTAGTTGGCGGAAGCGCTCGGCGACTTCCAAGACGATCCTTTGATCCACCCGGCCGATGTCGAACGGCGACGATTGCGACCCTGCATGGGGAACGCCGCTGAAGCTCGCAGAGAATGGGCGAGGCGGTTGTTGGACCGTTCAGCGCCCATCCGTCTCGCATACGGCGGCAAAGGCCTGGGCAAGCGCGTCGGCTACCAGCGCGCGCCGCCCGTCGGAGGCCAGCACCGTTTCCTCGTCGCGGTTGACGATGACGCCGCTTTCCAGCAGCGCGGCCGGAGCGGCGACCTCTTTCAGCACCACGAGGTTGTCGAAGGCGTAGATGCCTCGTGCCTTGTCGGCCCAGGGCCGGTTCTCGCCCGCGATCGGCTCGGCATGGTGCGGGGAAGATCGCAGGCCGCGCGCGGTGAGCGCCGTCGAGATCGCCCGGGCGAGCGCGAGGCTGCGCGCCGGCTCGGCATTGCGCCGCGACACGAACAGAGAGAAGCCGGACGCGTGCTCGCTGTGCATCTGCCGTGTGCCGTTCTCCGCCGTCCATCGTTGGAGATAGGCGGCCTGCACGGAATCGTGGTGCAGCGACACGAAGGCGTCCGGCTGCAGGTCGGACGCGCGCGCCGCCCGATCGAGGAGGTCGGCGTGGCCGACGCCGCGGCCCTCGATCACGGTGACCGAGGCGAAGCCGTCGTCGGCGAGCCGGGCGGCGACGGTGTCGGCGAGCCGGCGGTTGAAATCGAGTTCGATGACCCCTCGCGCGCTGATCGCGCCGGGCGCCCGCTCGGTATGCCCGACATCGAGCACGATGCGGAACCGCGCCCGGTCGCAAGCCCCGGCCGGCGCGAGCGTTGCGAGGAACGCGCCCGCTGCGAGAAGGGCTCGCGCCCGCGCCCCGGGACAGGCCGCCGAATGGGAGCGAGCATCTCGTCCGTGCGTCGCACAGCGCAGGATCGGTGGCGTGGCGGTGTCCATCCGTTCAGCCGGGCCGTGGACCATCCGTCTGCGTCGGTATTCTAAAGCGTCGGACCCTAAACCGGGTCCGGTCCGATGCTCTAGGCTGTTGTACCGCATCGGATTAATCCGAAAACCGCTGCGCACTTTTCGGTCCGATGCTCTAGCGACCGCAACGCACGAATTGCCCGTTGGCCCAGCCGGTCTCGCCGGAGCGCAGGCGGACGTGAAGCCAGGTGCCGGACCTGCCGAACACGCTCAGCGATGTGCCCGGACCCATCCGGGTCTGCGACCACGGCGCCTGGAAGCTCGGGGCATAGCGCAGCGCCAGCCAGTTGTTGCCGGCCGGATCGAGGCCGCCGACGACGCAGCCGGCACGGCTCGGGGACTCGTCCGCATCCCGTTCGGGTGGAGCCGCCGCGCGGCCGCAGAACAGGAACTTGCCGTTGGCCCAGCCGGTCTCGCCCGAGGCGAGCCGCACCTTGACCCACTCGCCGGCGCGGCCGATCACCCCGACCACCGTGCCGGGACCCATCCGCGTCGTCGACCACGGCGCCTGATAGGTCGGGGCGCTGCGCAGCGCGAGCCAGTTGTTGCCGGCCGGGTCGAGGCCGCCGACCCTGCACACCGCCGGCTGCGGTTGCGGTGGATAATCGGGCTGCGGTGGGAGTTCTGGTTCCGGCGGCGGCGCCTCGGCGCGCCGGCGCTCGGCCTCGCAGCTCTCCTCGACGCCGCGCACCGCCGGCGCGTAGCGACCGTGGGGATAGTCGTCGAGGTAGGCCCGGATCACGGCCGGGCGGCACCCTTCGGCCGCGTGCTGGAAGGCGGCCTGCTCGCGCGCGGCCGCCAGCCTTTCCCTGAAGCGGGGCGAAAAGGCCCAGGTCGCCGCCGCCTGGACGCAGGCCGAAACCAGCGGCTCGACCGGCGCGGCGCTTGTCACGGCCTCGGCCTCGGCGGCCGGATCGACACGGTTGCACGCGGTCGGCAGCCCGGCCAGGAAGCCGGCCGGCAGGAAGGCGAAGTCGCTGGTGAGTTTCGGCGGGGCTTCCACGCCCATGGTGCTGCCGGCGAGCCGGCCTTCCAGCGTGCCGAACAGGTCCGAAAACGTCAGGCCCTCGCGCTCCATCAGCGGCAGAAGCTCCGTGCGCAGCGAGGCGAGGCCGGTGCGTTCGGAGCCGCTCGGCCGGACCCGCTCGGCGACGATCGCGCTGATGCGCTCGGGGAAGCTTGCCGCGTCGATGCGGCAACCCTGGCCCTGCGCCTCGTGGCATTCGTCGACGACGAGCACGGTTTCGCGCGCGCCGGAGTCGGCGATCGGCCGCAGCGCGTCGGCGAGGCGCAGTCCTTCGCTGGCGTAAAGATCGAGCGGCGGTATCGCGTCGGAGGGGACGAGGTACAGCTCTTCGCCCTTGGGCAGCACGGCGCCGAGCACGAAGACCGCCACCTCGCCGCCGGGCTTGACCTGTCGGGCGAAGTCGGCGAAGGCGCTCTTGAGGTCCGGCCGGGTGTCGGCCTGCACCAGCGTCACGGCGAAGCCGAGCAGGCGCAGCAGGTCGCGGTAGCGGTTGGCGTCGGCCTGCGCCAGGGCCAGCCGCGCGGGAGCCGTTCCACCCAGCACCGCCGGCGTCACCACCAGGGCCTGCCGGTCGGCTGTGGCCGAGCTGACGGCGACCGGCTGGCTCGGCGCCGATCCTTCGGGTTGCGAGCCGGCCGCCGCCGGCACGGCGGAGATGGCTCCCAGGCCGATGGCCAGCAGCGCGGCCAATCGGTGGACTAAGCCGGCGGGCAGGCGGGCAGGCACGTCGCGGCGCATCGCGCTCCCCTCCATTGATGCGGCCTCACGGTCGCCAAGCCCGGGCGCGTCCGGATCGGGGCGCGGTTCAGCGGCCACAGGAGCGGGCCAGCGAGGTGCTGCGCTCCACCGCGCAGATCTTGGCGAGCGCCAACGCTTGTCGGGACGAGCGGTCGCGCCACAGCCTGTAATAGGCGGCGGCATAGTCCGCATGAACCGAGGCGGCGCGGCGGTACACCGGATCATGCTCGTTGGGGTCGTAGAAGCGGGCAAGGTGCCATGCCGTGGGCTCGCTGGTTTGCGGATCGGCGGCATCGAAAGCGAGAAAGGCTTCGCTGCCGCAGCCGGCGCGCAAAGCATCCTCGCCCAGCCTCACCTTGTCGCCATCGCTCCGGCTTCCGAGCCCGGCGAGGCGGGCGGAGAAGGTCGAGCAACTGAGCGCCGGCGGATCGGGGTCGGGCGCAGGAGTGCGGTCGACGGTCGTCGTGGGTTGCGACTTGCGCACCACCGGCCCCGGGTCGGTCACCTCCGGCAAGGCATGGGACGGGGCATCCCCGGCCGATTGCACCGGACGGTGGCGCAATCCGCCCAGCAGGTCCGGCTTCAAGAGCACAGCCGTTGCCGCCGCGGCGAACGGCAGAAGCAGGAGCGCGGCGACCAGCGGCCAGCGCGCCCGCCGCCGCACGGGATCCGGCCGGATCCTGCTGGCGGCCAGAGCGGCGGCGGCGCGATCGGCGTCGGCCTTCGCCTGCTCGGCCGCGCGTTGCCGCTCGGCATCCGCCGCGATCTTGGCCACTTCGGCGGCGAGAACCGCCTCGGCGGCGATCTTGTATGCCTGCTCCCGATCCTTGCGAACCTGTTCCGCACGGGCTTGCGCCGCCCGGTCCCGGGCCCCCGCCTCCACGGCGGCCCCCAGCTCCCCCCCCCCCCCCGCGGCCGCCGGCCGGTGCTGCGCCAGCTCCCCCGCCCCCCGGTGCGCGGCGCCGCCG
>CALMGA010000267.1:0-2758 GCA_937863205.1 uncultured Beijerinckiaceae bacterium
GTGCTGCGGCCGCCCCGGCTCTTCGGGCGGGGATGATGCGCCTCGACCCGCAGCCCGAGCGGGCGCGCGCAGAGCCAGCAGCGATCTTCCTGCGCCGCGCCCGTCGACGACGCGCCCTCGGACCGCGCGTCGGCGGGTGCGGCGGCATCGGGTCCAGAGTAGAGAGGAGCTGTCGACGGCGCGCGCCCTCTGCCCCGGCCGGGCATCCCGCGCCGGCCTATGCCCGCCTCGGCCGTTGCGCAGCCGGCATGCCGTGTCACCTCGCATCCATTGCCTTGCGCCGTCCTTACAGCCCGCGCGGGGGCGGGAGAAGCAGAGCGGTGTCGCAGGCCCGGCGGTTGGCCGCCACTCCGCGCCGCGGCACGAATGCTACGAACGTCTTTCGGAAAAGGTCGACATCTACTGTCGCTCGCGCATCATCCAAGTTGAAATCGAGGATAAAACGACTAATGTGCTCCCCGCAAACGGGAGCATGACATTGAGCGGTGATTCTTCGGAGCCGGGTGCCGATATCCTTCAGCAGGTCGTCAATATCGTGTCGGCCTACGTCAGCCATAACGCGATGCGCGCGGTCGAGCTGCCGGACTTCATCGGCGCGGTGCACTCTTCGATTCGGCAGCTGTCGCAGGAAGGGGCGGCGGTCGAGACCAAGCCGCCGAACGTTCCCGCCGTGCCGATCAAGCGATCGATCAGCAAGGATTTCATCATTTGTCTCGAGGATGGAAAGAAGTTCAAGTCGCTGCGGCGCCATCTCAGTTCATGTTATAACATGACACCGGATGAGTACCGGGCGAAATGGGGCTTGCCGAGCGACTATCCGATGGTGGCGCCGGCCTATTCCGCGACGCGCTCGCAGCTTGCCAGGGACTCCGGCCTCGGACAGATCAGCCGCGGCGGCGAGGTCATCGCCGAAGCGTCGGCGGCCGAGGACGCGCACGAGATCGCCGCGGAGAAGGCTGCAGCGAAGGAGAAGCCCGCCAAGGCTTCCGTCGAGAAGGCTTCCGTCGAGAAAGCGCCCGTCGATAAGGCATCGCCTGCGAAGGACGTCGTCTCGGACGAGCCCGCGAAGGTGGATGCCGCTGCGGACGCGACGGCGACAAAGAACGCCGCGGAGCCCAGCGCCCCGCAGGCGGACAAGGCAGCCGACGACGAGGTGGCCGGCGCCGCGACGATCGAGGAGGCTCCGAAGAAGCCGAGGCGCGGCCGCCCGAGGAAGGTCGCGGCCTGACCACGCGTCCGCCCGAAGCATCGCGCCGGGAAGGAAGACGGCGCGATGCCCGACGTCCCCGCGTCGACCCGGACGACCCGGAAGCCGCTGCCGCTGCATCCGAAGCATCCGCGGTGCCGCTCCCTTCGTCGATCGTCGCTTGCGGCGGTTCCTCGTTTTCGCCATCAGCCGATGGCAAGTCGGCGCGCGGTGGCGCGAATCCCGCCGCCGGATCAGGAACGAGGTTGGAATTCATGCGCGCACGCCATACCCGGAGCGGTCTCTCGCTCGGCTCGCTCCTGGCGATCTCGGTCGCTGCCGCCGCCCCGCCGGCCGGCTTGCAGGTCGCCTTGCAAGTCGCTTGGCCCGGCACGCTCCTCGCGCAAACCGCCGCGCCGGCGGGCAAGGAAACATCCAAGCAGATCGCGCTGAGCCAGCAGAAGATCGACAACATGGTCGCGGCGCAGAAGAAGGTCCAGGACATCGAGAGCAAGGCCCAGGCGAAGGGGGCGACGCCCGACCAGGCCGACGCCAAGAGCCAGAAGGAGATCGAGGGCGTCGTCAAGAGCAGCGGCTTCGCCTCGATGCAGGAATTCACCGACACGATGTTCAGCGTCGGCATGGTCCTGTCCGGCATGGATCCCGACAGCAACGAGTACGTCGGCACCGCTGCCGCCCTGCAGAAGGAGGCGGCGCAGGTGAAGGCCGACAAGAAGATGCCGGCCAACGAGAAGAAGGAAGTGCTCGACGAGATCGAGGCCGGCATCAAGAGCGCGCCCACCGAGAAGCCGCTGCCCGGCAACATCGACCTCGTGAAGGCCAACCTGTCGAAGCTCGACCAGGGTCAGAAGGCCGACTGAGGCCGCGGCGCGTTCGAAACCGCGGATGAGGCCTGGCCTTCAATGGCTCGGCCCCGGCCGGCGCGTGGCCTTCAAGCCATGGCGGCTTACCGGCCGCCCGACGCAGGCCGCCCGACGCAGGCCGCGCAGACCCGCTCAGTCCGCGCCCATCTTGGCGAGCAGGGCGTCGGAGAAGGCGAAGTTCGCCGTCACGCTCTGCACGTCGTCGTTGTCCTCCAGCGCGTCGATCAGTTTGAGGATCTTCTCGGCGACCTCGTCCTCGACGGGCACGGTGTTCTGCGGCTTCCACACCAAAGCGGCGCGGCGCGGCTCGCCGAAGCGCGCTTCCAGCACCTGCGCCACGCGAAGGTCGGTGAGGTCGGTCACGACCTCGTGCCCTTCGCCACCCGAGGCGACGTCGGCGGCGCCGGCCTCGATCGCTGCCTCCATCATCTGGTCCTCGGAGGCCGCCTTGGTGTCGAACTCGATCAAGCCGACGCGGTCGAACATGAACGACACGGCGCCGGTCTCGGCGAGCGCGCCGCCGGCCTTGGTGAAGTAGGAGCGCACCTCGCCGGCGGTGCGGTTGCGGTTGTCGGTCAGCGCCTCGACGATCACGGCGACCCCGCCCGGTGCGTAACCCTCGTAGCGGACCTCGTCGTAGTAATCGGCGTCGGCGACCCAAGAAATACTGATCGCCCGCTCGCTGTTG
>CALMGA010000267.1:2768-5474 GCA_937863205.1 uncultured Beijerinckiaceae bacterium
GGTGCCGATCCTGGTTGCGCCCTCGTCTCCCACCGGCCGCCGCGGGCGGCAAGATCGGGCCGCCGGGGATGAGGTCGTCGGCAGGGAAGCGCCCGAACTCAGTCCACCATCATCCTGCCGCTGTGCCGCGCGCTCGCGCGGACGCCGCGGCTGGCCAGCAGCACTTCAGCGAGAAAGGCGGCGAGCGCTCCGAGCGTGCACAGGATGCCGGAGCCGAACAGGCCGAACAGCAGGCTGGCGGCGGTCCTGTCGCGCACGATGGAGAAGAACAGCGCCAGCACCGTGCCGCAGGTGCAGGCGCCGCTGATCGCGGCGAGGATCACCGCGAGGTCGAGCACCCGTGTGCGCCGGCGCAGATAGGTGAGACGCAGGCTGATCTCGTGTCGCTTGCTTTCGGAGCCATCGGGCTGGTCGAGGATGGCATTCACCTTGTCGGAGATGCGGGCGAGCCGCGTCGTGAAGGTGCCGAGGAGCGTCGCCACCGCCGACAGGAGAAAGATCGGCGACAGCGACAGCTGGATGATGTGGACGATGCCGTCGTAGCTCGTCGGGTCCTGCGGAATCATCGTCGGCCGCCCTGAAGCCCACCGTGGCGCGGAGGCGGGCAGGCTCTACACGCCGCGATCGGGTATCGCAATGGCGGCCGGGGCCGGGCGGATCGACGGTAAAAGAGGCGGCCCCGCCGAGGCGCGCGCGAAGAAGCAGGCCTCGCGCGAGCGCCTCCGTCGACCGGCCGCGGGGAACCGACGCGCCTTCGTCCCCGGCGCGGATCGAACCCGCCGCCCGTGATCGCTCGGTCGCGCCCGGCGATGCGCTCGTCGGGCCATGGTTCGTCGGGCGCATCTTGGAACCGAGCGCAAATGCGAGGCTTCGCCCGTAGACCTGTGCGGCCAGCCCGCACACGACTTTCCTACGGAGCGGGATCAGGAGGAACATGGCTCTCCTATGCGGCGCCCACAGTTATGGCGAGAGGTCGTTGCGAGACGCCACCATCGGGCTTTCCATCAGCGGCTTCGGCGAGACGGACACCCATCGTTCCGCCCCCGCTCCCAACCCCACCGGGGCGGGAGCGGGGGCGGAACGATGGATGCGAAGCAGTCCGGTCTGAGCGGAGCGAAACGGCGGCCCGGCGGAGTCCACCCGCAGTCTTGCGGCGCAACATCATTCCCGATCGTGGAACGACATCTTGATCACCGATGCGACGACGAACCTGAAGGAATACCAGTCATGAAAATCATTGTTGCGCTCACGCTGACCGTGGTGCTGACGGGCGGCGTCGCCTACGCGGGTGGCGGAACAAGTGCGACGGGGGGCGTCGGACCTTCGGGATCGAACCAGAAGACGCATCCCTCTTCCAAATCGGGTGTCTCAGGCGCAACCTCTCAGGGCGCGACGAGCCCGGATGCTGCTCGCGGCAGAGCCGGCCAAGTCAAGGGAGCGGGGAGCCGCTGAGGCCAGGACTGCGGCCGCTCGCCGACATGATCGGCAGGCGTAGTGAACTCCGCATGCCCTCGTGCTTGCTCGCGAATCCCGCATGCTCCGGCTTCGGCCAACCCTCATAATGCTTGAAGGTTGATTGCCGGGCTTGCGCTGCGGTGCCGGGGCCACGGTGAGGCAAGGCCGTGGGCAAGGGAGAGCCAAGGCGTCAGACGGGGCTCTCTGCTCCGACCTCCTGCGCCATGCCGTCTCCTTCGAGTCCCGCCGGCGGGCTTTTCGATCCGATAGTCGCGATGGCCCCCACGACTCCGCCACCTCCCCGGCCGCGCCGCGTGGCTTCTACTCGGATGGACCGGCCTCCAGGATATTGTTCAGGAACACCGCACCATCCGTCACGACGAGTTCCCCGGCGCGCACGCCCTGGACGATTTCGTCAAGCCCGTCCTGCTGCAGACCCACCTTGACGACGCGCTGCGTGAAATGGCGCCGATCCGCCGTGACCCATGCCGTCATGACGCCATCGCCCTTGCGAACCAGGCCGCTGAGCGGGATCGCCACGGCCTCGACCGCGGCTCCCGTCGCGACGGTGAAGTTGGCGAACATGCCGGGCCGCAGCACGTTGTCGGGGTCGGAAATCTCCGCACGCACCATGAAGCGCCGCGTCGCGGGATCGATGCTTTCGCTGACCGCATTGATGCGGCCGCGGAAAGTCCGGTCCGGGATGGCGATGGCGCGGACGGAGACCTCCTGTCCGAGGCGCACGACCGAGCTGTCCGCTTCGGTGAAATTGGCCACCATCCATTTCGTGGACAGATCGGCGATCGTGAGGGGCGCCGGGGCGCTGCCGGGCTGAACGAAAAGGCCCGGTCCCCCGTTGCGGGCGGTGACGATGCCGTTGGAAGGACTCTTGACCACGAGGACGCCATCGATCCGCCGCTCGCTCACGATGCGCTCGATCTCGGCATCGTCCTTTCCGTAGACGCGCAGGCCGTCGCGCGCGGCCTTGAGGTTCCCTTCCGCGGTCTGCTGATCCGACGTGGCCTGATCGAGATCCTTCTGCGAGCCGCCACCTGCCGGCACGAGTTTGCGCGCGCGGGCGAGGGACTTGGTCGTGAGGTCGAAGACGCCTGCCGCCTGCACGAGGGTCGATTCCGCCTGCATCAGGTCGACGCTGTCGATGGTGAACAAAGGTTGTCCTGCAGCGACCCGATCGTCGAGCTTCACGAATATCGCGATGATCCGTCCCTGGTATTGCGTGAACACCTGGAC
>CALMGA010000267.1:5484-7734 GCA_937863205.1 uncultured Beijerinckiaceae bacterium
TCACGTCCGCTCCCGGCGAAGGCGGGCCTCGCACGATCCGACCAGAGCGCGCCGCCTGCCACGAGGCCGACGCAGGCGAAGGCCGCGATCGACGAGCCCTTCCACGATCTCGATGGCTGATACATCCTCAGGTGCCCGCTTGAACCTGTTCGCTGCAAACCTGTTAGCTGAAATCACGGCGGTGGTCAGGGTGTTTCAAGGTCGATCTCGATAAACCGCGGTGCGAAGCTGGTCCCATCGCCGAACCGGGCGAGCCCTGCCTCGCAGGGTCTCGATTTCCGTGCCGGGGCCGCATCCCGTCCACGCTGCCGGGCTCCCGCCGCTTTCGCCAGGCCATGTGCGGGGCGTGAGGTGGCCCCCGGTCAGGACGTTCAGTCGCGCCTTCATCGCATCGCGCGCGTTCCCCTCCTCGTCGAGGATGGCTCTCCCATTCGTTGCGTGCGCGGGCGGCGTCGTCGAGATCGCGTGGCGAACCGGGATCGTCCGCACGGGCTGCTCCGCCAAGCCTGCTCTGCCCATGGTCGCCGGGAACACACGCGAAGCAGGCGGCGAGGTCTGAATGGCGCTTGATGATGCCACGGGAGCATCTATGCTGGGCGACGCTCCTGCAGGACATGTATCGCCTTGAAGACACGTCGGCGCCAAGAAGCATCAGCGATTTTCCCGTCCCTGGCTCTCTACGTCAGCATCGGGGCGCCGGCCGTTCTCGCGATCATGGGCGGCATCGCTCCAGGCGGTGCAGATGCCGCGCAGGGAGTGCGCCCCGGTGTCGCCTCGATCGGCGGGGCCGATTTCCACGCCAGGAAGAACATCGCGCCGCCGCCCCGGGGTGATACGGCAAGCCTCGGTGGGGCAGCGCGGGGCAGCAGGCATGTGCCCCTGTCTTCGAGCGGCCCTGGGCGTGCGGCAAAGGCGTCCTCGCCGGCGGAGGCGAAATCCCGACTCGGCCTGCACACCCGCGGCGGCGGCTTCAAGCCGCGCGTCGGGATCTGACATCGCGATCAAGGCCGCCATTACCCGTCCCGCGCACAAGGTGGCGGCGACTGCGGCAAGGATAGCCGGCGGGGGAAACCCTGCGCCCCGCCTCGCTTCAAGCTCCCCTGCGAGGAGGCTTCAGGCGGTCCCCGTCGATGTACGGTCCCCGCCGTCGGGCTCCTCGCCTGAAACCATCCCCGAAGGACGGCACTTCAGACGGGCGCGACGGGCATCCCATCCCCGAAGGTGCTCGCCGACCCCTGGAAAGGTTAGAAAACGGCGAGGCGACGTGGTATCGTGAAGACGGTCCCGGTAGCTCAGCAGGATAGAGCGACGGTTTCCTAAACCGTAGGCCACTGGTTCGAATCCAGTCCGGGACGCCAAAACAGACCGGCGTTGGCAAACAATTCGTGCGTCGTCTTGCCTTCGCGCGAAAGATGGTGCGCGACAGCCTTGTTGCGGCTTCCTCGTCGAGCCCAAGGCTCAGGCAGCCCTGGGCCGAGGGAGGGGCGTTGAAGCCCGTGGCAGCACTGCGCTCCTTCCATGACATTCCTTGAAGAACGCCGCGCAGACGATGGCGGGCGTGCCGGACCTCGCCGACGTGCCGAAGCCGCAAAGCTCCGCCGGCAGGGCGAGGCGGATCGGCGACGAGACGTTGCGCCTGCCGCTGGAAGCGATCGCTGCGGCGGATGCGCGTGCGCTGCATCACCGCCCGGCGCAGCAGGCGCTCGCAACCGCCGCTGGTGATCGCAACCGTGCCGGGGTGGTCGAGGAAGACCAGCAGCTGATCGCGGGCACGATCGATCTTGGCCTGCAGATCACGCGTCACACCGCAGCGCCTCGCCGTGGCAGGGATGGCGCCGAGCTGGCGACCCAGGCTCCTCCGGCGCTTGGCCGAGAGCGTTGAGGCGGTCAAGCCGGTGACGCGCTCGGCCAAGCGCGCACCAAGCGTGAACACGGAAGCCAGCCGGAGCTGCGGGCGCCGAACCTGGCAAAGGATGGGCACGGGCTCGTCGCTGATCGCGACGGCCTCGGTCGAGGGAGGTCGCCGTTCGAGCCCTCGATCCGGACACCGGTTCCGTCGAAGGCGACCACCGCGGCCCGGCGCCGGGTCGACACGGCGGCCTCGCGACCAGAACGGAAGCACCCCTGCGCGCCGTAGCAGCTTGATCAGCCCGCCCTGGCCGAGCCGGAGACCGGACAGGTCGGAAATGCTGGAAGGCGCGCGTTGACGCCGGGGCGAGGCTCGCCTAGGCGGTTGAGCCATGCCAGCCC
>CALMGA010000268.1:0-4104 GCA_937863205.1 uncultured Beijerinckiaceae bacterium
GGCGTCCTTCACCAACCAGACGCTGGCGCAGATCGAGCTGTGGACCAAGCAGGGCCAGTACGAGAAGAAGGTCTACGTGCTGCCCAAGCACCTCGACGAGAAGGTGGCGGCGCTGCACCTCGAAAAGGTCGGCGCCAAGCTGACGGTGATGAACGAGAAGCAGGCGACCTACCTTAACGTGCCGGCGCAGGGCCCGTTCAAGACCGAGCAGTACCGATACTGAGCGTCGGCTGACGCCTGATCCGACAATCCTTCCCGTGTCAGCCGGTCCCCGCCGGCTGACACGTCAGTCTCCGATGATCGAGTAGGTTCCGGAAGGAAATACCAACATTGCCCGATCCTCGAATTCGATGATGAAGCCGCTTGCATTCTGCGGCGTGTCGATCCCACCGCAACTAAACGCATCATGGCGGATCGATCTGATCGTGTTAAGTATCAAGCGCTGGTCGGTAATGCGGTCGTGCGATCCTCCCGGCGTTGGCGCCACAGCTTTTCCAGCCGGATACATGATGTCGGGCTCGCCCGGCGTCGGCCCGCCTTGACCTGTCCATATGCTACCATCCGCCAATAGACCTCGTCTTTCCTTCCAATCTTGATCGAAATCCGTCAGGTCCAGGGATCCTGGAAATAAAGGTTTCATTCGACACCCTCCGGATAGGGATACCCAGCCAGCGCCGTCCGAAAGGAAAGCCTTGCTCTTCTCGCTCATGTGTTCCTTTGGATGCAGCGGCTGAATGACCAGCCCCTCGTAAATTTTGCCTCCGGCTGTTCGATTTCCTCCGAAAGCGTTCAGATAAAGAACATTGTCGTAGCCAATTTTCGACTCATCACTTGACTGCGCCTGCTCCAGCAAACCGTCGGCAACCCTTTGAACGTTCGCCTCGACTTCAAGCCATACGAAGGGCGCTGGTCCTGATCGATCGGACGAACGCCGAGTGGCTCCATCACCGTAGATAACCTGCTTCGGCGCTTCACGTGATTGCAACCAGATCCATCGCGCGCGTGAGCGGTAGATGCGGCCCTCCTCGAACTCGATCCAACGAGTGGGCCATTCGGGGCTCAGGACGACGACGCTTCCGTCTGGGAGGAGCATCGAAATCCGTTCGCGGCCACGAAGCCATGTGTATCTGCTGACCTTCGGATTGCCGTATTGCTCCCGACTGACGGTCAGATAGGATTCTTGGAAATGCCGCCCTTTGTAGTCGAATGAGAAAGCGACTCTGATTGCATAAGTTTTCAAACGGCGACCGCACCCGCTCACGGTACAAATCAACGAAAGGGCGACGATGGAGATTATGACTCTAATCATCGCTTGACTAACCCAGAGCGCATCGACCGGATTTGCAGCAAGAAGATCCCATACCTTATCGCCCTTGAGGTCTTATCCTGCCCAATACGCGAACGCCCGCCCCTGCAACCTTCGCACGAAGGCCAGCGCCTCCGGCCCGCTCCACGGCCCCTCGTAGCCCTCGCGCAGCGGCCGCCCGCCGACCCACCAGCCCTGGCCCGGCAGCCCATCGCTCTCGCGCACCACCAGCACGGCGAGTTCCGGCTCGCCGGTCGCGGCGCCGGCCTCGTCGATGGCGTCGAGCGTCCGGCACAGGGCCCGCATCTTCGGCCGGGTGAAGCGGTGGCCGAGCCGATCGAGCAGCTCGGAATAGCTCACGGCCGCGCCCCGCCGTGCCGCCGCGACGAGCAGCGCCCGCACGCGCGCGACGTCGGCGATGGCATCGGGATGACCTTCGGCTCGGCTCTCGGCCTGGCCCTCGTCCAGATCCGCCGTCATGCCGAAGCGCCGGTCAACCGGCCGGGTAGAGCCGGCTCACGATCGCCAGCAGGACGAGCAGGGTGACGCCGACGCCCAGACTCCAGCCGATCAGCTTCTTCTCGATGGGAAGCAGCGGCTCGTATTCGGCGCGGCCGAGCTCGCGCTCCAGGTCCGTTCGTGGTCGCCGTGCCTCGGTGTCGCCCATGCCGTTCTCCCGTTCAGCCGGCCAGCGGCGGGTGCACGCCGGCGAAGAAGATCCACGAGATCACCAGCCCGACCCAGATCACGAAACCGAACAGGCTGACGACGTAAACGGCGGC
The DNA here is from genome assembly GCA_937863205.1 of uncultured Beijerinckiaceae bacterium. Next base: position 2,089 of record CALMGA010000268.1, read on the forward strand.
AAGCCGCCCGATGCCGGCCTGCCAGAGCCGGTTGAGGTTGGACATTGCGCCGATCGAGAAGAACGTCAGGATGAAGAAGATGACCCGGAAGGCGTTGGCTTCGTTGACCGCGGTGGTGAGCTTGGCCGCCGCCGGCGCGGGCGCGCCGAGAACCAGCGCCAGGGTGACGCCGAAGGTGAGGACGAAGCCGAGGATGAACTTGGGGAAGCGCTGCCAGATCTCGGAGGCGCGCGCCTCCTCGCCCGGCACCACGTTGATGTAGCGCGTCCAGATGAAGGCCAGCACGAAGGCCCAGATGCCGATGAAGACGTCGATGAAGATCTTGATCGCCGCCGTGGTGCCCAGGATCCAGCCGGGCTGATAGCGCACGCCCTCGGCGGCGTTCTTGGCCAGGATCAGCGCCTCGGTGATGCCGCCGCCGGCGACCGCGGCGCCGTCGGTCTTGACGGCGAGGCCGATCCAGGCGGCGGCGACCATCGGCTCGTGCGACAGGAAGGTTTGCGCGAGGAAGGGCAGGATCAGCACCTCGACCACGGCGAAGATCACCACAAGCGAGGACACCAGCACCGGCACGATCGGCCGCGCCCGGATGGCGCCCCCCGTCGCCACCGCCGCGGCGACACCGCAGATGGAGATGCCCGACGCCAGCGGCACGGCCCATTCCCGGTTGAAGCCGAACCAGCGCCGGGCGACGTAGTACACCACCGCCCAGTAGATGAGGTAGGCCTCGACGATGGCCGCGATGCCGCGCAGCACGATGGTGGAGGCGAAGGACAGCTTGCCGGCGACCGTCACGGCGAGAAAGGCGCCGAGCAGCACGATGGCGATCTTGATGTAGAGTTCGGGCCGGATCGCCTCACCGAGCCAAAGGGCGAAGCGGGGAAACGCGTTGGCGACGATCAGGCCGGCGAGAAGCGCGACGATGAAGCCGCCCTCGTTGGTCAGGCGCAGCGACCAGCCGATGCCGTATTTCGCCATGTCGGTCGGCGTCACCGCCGCGAAATGGGCGGTGCTGCCGAGGATCCATGCGGCATAGGCGATGGCGAAGACGGCGGCGAAGCGCGGGGCGAAGCGCCGGACGTCGAGGCCCATCGCCGCCGCGACCGCGCTCAGCGAGACGAGAAGGGCGACGAAGGTGGCGAGCAGGCTGCCGCCGCCGCCCAGCGCCGCATAGGTCTTGCCGGCCGGCTTCAGCGCCGTGGTCACGTCGGTCCACACGACCGTGCTGACGACCCAGCCCAGGAGGTCGGGGCCGCCGAGGCTGGCGATCGCTACGGCCACCACGAGGACGCCGATCGCCAGCGATGCGTAGTCCTCGCTGAGGAGGTTGCGCGGCGCGGGGTGGGGAAGGATGGCGGCGTCCGACACGGAAATCCTTGGCAGGGGTTGGCGACAGCCGGCCAAGTGTAAGCGCCGCCGGCCGCGGCGCCACGGAATTGATCCGTCGTTCTTGGCCGGAGATCAGCAAGCCGCCGCGCTAAACGCCGGTCGCACACATCATTTCTTCTCCGGGATCAGGCGGCGCGTGCCGCTTCCCGGTCGGCGGCTTCGCCAAGGCGCAGAAGCGTCGCGAGATGGGCCACCGCATCCGCCTTGGCGCGCAGCAGGGCGGCGACGTCGCCTCGCGGGATCGCGCCGGCTTCCGCCGAGGTCGAAGCGATGCGCGTGCAAATCCGCGACAGCGCCGCGAAGCCGAAGGCGCCGGCGATCCCGGTGACGACGTGGGCGTCCTGACGCAGCACCTCGTCCCGGCCCGGCGCGATCCGGCACAGGCGCGCTTCAAGGTCACGGCCGAACAGGATCAGCGTGTCGCGCGTCCGTTCGGGCCCGAGAACGGCGGCGATGCTCTCGAACATGGCCGGGTCGAACACGGGTATCCCGGCCAAGGGCGAGTCGGCGTCGGGCAAGTCGGCGTCGGTCAAACCTCCGTCGGCCAAAACTCCGTCGGCCAAAACTCCGTTGTCCGAAGCTCCGTGGCCGAAGGGGTCGGCGCCCGCCGCCGGCGTCGCCTGGAGC
>CALMGA010000268.1:4204-7337 GCA_937863205.1 uncultured Beijerinckiaceae bacterium
GTCCGAAGCTCCGTGGCCGAAGGGGTCGGCGCCCGCCGCCGGCGTCGCCTGGAGCGCGCGGGCGATCACGGCGCGCAGCTCGCTGCGATCGATCGGCTTGGCGACGTGATCGTTCAGGCCGGCGGCGCGGAAGGCCGCCACCTCGTCGGCAAGCACGTTGGCGGTCATGGCGATGATCGGAACGCGGCTGCCGGCGGGAAGGGCGCGGATCACCCGCGTCGCCGCGAGACCGTCCATGCCGGGCATCTGCACGTCCATCAGCACGAGGTCGTAGCGGGTCGCGCGCATGGCCGCGATCGCCGCCTTGCCGCTTCCCGCCACCTCGACCCGGTGCCCGTCAGCTTCGAGCAGCGCGCGGGCGAGCATCTGGTTCACCTCGATGTCCTCGACGACCAGGAGGCGGCCGGTCCTGATCGCCGGTTTCGCCGTTCGCGCGGCCGGACCCGTCCCGTGATCCTTCCAGTGTGGCAGCGCCACCGTGAACCAGAAGGTGGAGCCGCGACCCACCTCGCTTCGCAGGCCGATCTCGCCGCCCATCAGCTCGACCAGTTCCTTGCAGATCGCAAGGCCCAGCCCCGAACCGCCGTAGCGGCGGGCAATGGAAGCATCCGCCTGGCTGAAACGCCGGAACAGCCGGTCCTGCGTCGCCGCCTCGATGCCCGGACCCGTGTCGCTGACCGATATATGAAGGCGCACGCCCGCCCGGTCGCTCGCGCTCACCCTCGCCTCAAGCGCGACCACGCCGTGACCCGTGAACTTGACGGCGTTGTTGAGCAGATTGAGCAGAACCTGCTGGAGACGCCCCGCATCGCCCACGAGGCGTTCGGGAAAGTCGGGATCGACCTTGCAGGTCAGAGTTATCTTCTTGGTTGCCGCCAAGCCCTGAACCAGGGCGACCGCATTGTTGAACAGGGCGCGCGGGGCGAAGGGCACCTGTTCGATCTCGATCCTGCCGGCCTCGATCCTGGACATGTCCAGGACGTCGTTGACGACGGTCAGCAGCGCGGTGCCGGCCGAAGCGACGATCGCGGTCCGCTGGCGCAGCACGCCGGCGAGGGCGGGATCGTCGAGCATCAAGCCGGTGAAGCCGATGATGCTGTTGAGGGGTGTGCGGATCTCGTGGCTCATGGCGGCGAGGAAGTCGCTTTTCGCCCGGCTCGCGGCCAGCGCCTGTTCGCGCGCGTCCTCGGCTTCCTGCCGCGCTATTACCGCGGCCCGTTCCGACGCCCGGCGGGCGGCGATCTCAACGATTGCTTCCTCGTTGGCCCGGCGCAGGTCGGCTTCGAGGCGCGCCCGCGTGGCGAGCACGGAGGCGAGTTGCAGCGACGTCAGGCCGGCCACCGCGACGAAACCCTGGAGAACCAGAACCTGCTCGCGCAGGCCGCCGTGGATCAGCAGCAGCGGCCCCATGCTGGCCATCGTGGCCGTGATCGCCGCCGCCACCGTCATCGCCAAAGCCAGCACGATGCCGGAAAAGCCGAGCTGGAAGTTGATCAGCATCAGCGGGGGAAAGATGAGGAACAGAAGGGGGTAGGCGCTTTGCGTGAAGACAACGGCGAGCGTCGCCGACATCAGAAGCAGGCAGGCGCCCGTGGTGCCCAGGCGCTCGCGGCGAAACAGCGAGGCCAGCGCATCCGGCTGGAAGGCGACCAGCATCGGGGTGAGAGTGACGAGGCCGATTGCATGGGCTGAATACCAATTGCGAAGAACGTGAGTGAAGACGAGGGGCTGTGTACCCGCCAGCAGGCTGGCCGCCAGCAGGCCGGAAAACAGCGGTGCCGGGCCGAGCACCAGGGTGATGAAGGTGGCCAGCGGACGGGCGCGGGCGAGATCGAGCCTGATGGTCGCGTTGTCGAGGGCGCGCATGGTGAACGCGCAGAGCAGCACTTCCGCCAGGTTGCATAAGGGCAGCCCCGCCGACAGCACGAGGTCATAGCCGTTGGCGAGGTTGACGAGCAGGTTTGCGAGGAAGCTGAAGGAAAGAAGCAGTTCCCACTCGCGCACGGGCCGGCGCAGAAGGGCGGCGAGGACGATCGCGTTGGGAAGCCAGATCGCGGCGATGCGCTCGGCCTGGAGCGTGAGCGATATGCAGGCCTCGGCGCTGAGCAGGACGCCGATCGCGACGAGCAGGGGAAACCGCCAGGACCGGCCAGCCGGCAGGTTCCCCACAGTGTCGTCCTGCGGTTTCATCGAAAGGCGTCGCCGAGGTCGGGACCGCCGGCGAACCGGAGGCGACCGGAGCGGACCCGCGTCGCGGAATTAGCGAGCCGACGGGGTGAAACCTGGGTTCGGGCGACCCCGCCGCTCATGTCCGCTGCTGCATTCATGCCGCCACCCATCTCGCATGCGCGGCCGAACTCGACGCATCGGCCCGACGTTTGGATTCGGTCCAATAACCCTGGATCCTCGCGACGCATCGGATCCGTCCAAAAACCGCTGCGCTTTTCCGCTCCGATGCTTCTGCCAGCCTGCGAGCGGAGGCTCCGGCCTGCGTTCGGTTGGAGGCAAGCGCCCCGTCGTTTCTCGTGGCGCGCGCGCTATTGCAAGGCTGCGCCTGGGCGCCAAAGAATGGGAGGAAGTCGTTAAGAATCGGTTAACCATTCGCGAACGGTGCCACCGCTCCGATCGGTTCGCGCCATCCGTTGATCTGTACAACGGCAGTTCGCAGCTTGTCACCTGACGCGGTTGTTGCGCGTTTGCGGCTATGCCTTGATGGATGACACCGTCCAGGAGAGGGGCGCCGGCAAAGACGCCGTGGGCGGGATGATGAGGCTTCAGTTCGGGCCAGGGACGAATCGGAAGCACATCAAAGCCGCTGGATCGGCTCGGGCCCTTGTCGAGAACAAGAAGCATTGGCCGCACGGAGCGGTTGGCGCGGGAAGCGTAGCGCTGGCCGAGGTTGTCCGAAAACGCTGCCGATACGACGCTGAAAAGCAAAGAGGTTTGGCCGGCCTGCGCCCGACCTCAGAAAGGTGCTAAGCAGGTTCGCGTTGGCAGGCCAACGCTTCACCCGCTTAGCTCTTTGATAGGCCGCAGGTTTGGATCGCAAAACCGCGGGGCACTTTTGCGAAACCTGCTTAGCACTACTTTGGCAAGTTGATTGGAACCGGTTGGATCCATCGCTGATTCGCGC
>CALMGA010000269.1 GCA_937863205.1 uncultured Beijerinckiaceae bacterium
GCTGAAGGAGGTGACGCCGGTCACGATGGAGGCGGTGCTCTCGACGAGCCCGGTCAGCGGCAAGACGGTGGTGTTCACCGGCACGCTGGAACGCATGACGCGCGACGAGGCCAAGGCGCAGGCCGAGCGCCTCGGCGCCAAGGTGTCGGGCGCGGTCTCCAAGGCGACCGACATCGTGGTCGCCGGCGCCAAGGCCGGCACCAAGCTGAAGAAGGCGGCGGAGCTCGGCATCGAGACGCTGAGCGAGGACGAGTGGCTGGCGCGCGTCGGCGGGGTGGCGCCGGAGGCGGCGGACGATCCGGCCGATGACGGCTAGATAGGGGTCTCCTGACGTTTGTCTTGGCAACATCAGCTTCGAAGTCCACCGACCTTTCGCTCAACCTGTCGAACGAAGCATGTCGCATCGTTCCGAGTCCGAACTGCCGTCGCGAAGCCGCCGGGAGGGAAGCGGCCCGTCGATCGATCGCGGCTCCCGGTCGAACCGGCGGGGCGAAGAGATCCTCGACGCCCGTCCCGCTATTTCGAGCCCATGTCGAGCCCATGTAACGATCGCGCAGCAAGCTTCGTAGTCGGGGGAGGGATCGCGGCCCGCGTCCCCGCACGGGCCGCGGTCGATCACAGGGAGCGCGCACGATGGAGACCCTTACCCGACCGAGCCGGCGGACCCTCATGGCCGCCGCGGGCGTTGCGGCGCTGATCCCCGGCTTGCCCGCTCGAGCCGCCGGCAGGTCGGCTCCGGAGTTCGTCGGCATCGAAGGGTGGTTGAACTCGGCCCCGTTGTCGATGAGCGGTCTGCGGGGTCGGCCGTTGCTCGTGAATTTTTTCGCGCGGTCCTGCATCAACTGCATCCACGCGATGCCGCACATCGAAGGCTGGTACAGGGCCTACCGCGATCGCGGCTTCGTGGTCATCGGGGTCCACACGCCCGAATTCCCGGTGGAGAAGTCGCGGGCCGCCCTTGCCGCGGCCGCCGGACGCTTCGGGCTGACGTACCCGATCGCGGAGGACAACGCGTCCGCGACCTGGAACGCGTGGAACAACCAGTATTGGCCGGCGGAGTACTTGGTCGACCAGAGCGGCCGGATCGTACACGAACACGTCGGCGAGGGCGGCTACGGCGAGACGGAGCGCGTCATCCGCAGCCTGCTGTCCCGCGCGTGATCGCGCCAGCGCCGGACGCATTCGGCGCAGCGGCTCTCGAAGCCGGAGACCGGACCAACGCCGAAGCCTCGTCCCGCGATCGAGACCCTAAGGTTCGGCACGTCGGGCGATCGGAGCCGAGCCCGGCACGATGAACGGAGGGCGCGCCATGCGGAAGCATCGTCGCCGATCGCCGCGAAGCGATCCTCGACGCGGCCTCGGCCGTGCTCATCGGGCAGAAGAGGGCCACCGAGATGCGGGACGTGATGGAGCGCAGCGGCGTCGTTGAGGTTGCGCAGGCTTTCAAGGACCAGGGCAGGTGCGGCAGGTCGAACGAGACGTTGAGCGCACCGCCTCGCAAGCGACAGCCCCTCGTCGACGCCTTCGCCCGTCGCTTCAGCCACTACAAACCGCATCAGGCGCTTGCGATCTCACGCCAGCAGCCTATCTCGAACGGCCTAGCGACGGTGTTTCCACGTCACCTGCAATCTTGATACGGATGCGGCTTGACAGATGCTTTACAGCTTCTTAGACATCCACTTGAATGCGTACTGCAACGCGGTTGCGTATGCAATCACTGACGCAGTCTGACATTGTCGTAAGTCTGTTGTTGTCAGCGATGCATTTCATCTCGGGTCTGCCGCGCTCCGGCTCCACGCTCCTCGCGGCGATTCTTCGGCAGAACCCGGCGCTCCACGCCAACATCACCAGCCCGCTCGGCTCCATGGTCGGGGCGATGCTGGGCAGCATGAGCGTCGGCAACGAGACGTCGGTGTTCATCGACGACGCCCAGCGCACGGCGGTGCTGAAGGGCTTGTTCGCGTCGTACTACGGCGTCCACCACGCCGGGCGCACGGTGTTCGACACCAATCGCGGCTGGACCACGCGGATCGACCTGCTGGCCAGGCTCTTCCCCGATGCCAAGATGATCTGCTGCGTGCGGCACGTGCCCTGGATCATCGACAGCGTCGAGCGCCTGATCCGGTCCAACCCGCTCGAACTCTCCAGGATCTTCGACCTCGACCAGGGCGGCACCGTGTACTCGCGCGCCGACGGGATGATGAGCGCCGGCGGCATGGTCGGCTTCGCCTTGAACGCGATGAAGCAGGCGATGCACGGCCCGCAGGCCCCGCGCATGATGCTGCTGCCCTACCACGCGCAGGCGGGCGATCCGGCGGCGGCGATGGAGGCGGTCTACCGCTTCACCGGGCTGCCGCCGTTCCGGCATGACTTCGAGGCCATCAGCTTCGAGACCGCCGAGTTCGACGCCCGGCTCGGAACGCCGGGGCTGCACCGCGTGCGGCCGAAGGCGGCTCGCGTGGAGCGCGAGACGATCCTGCCGCCCGACCTTTGGGCCCGCTACGAGGGCGCCAGCATCTGGCGCAACCCCGACTTCAACAAGGGGCGTATCGAGGTCGCCTGAGTGTTACAGTATCCGCTGGTTGTCGCAGCGTAACGGTGGGATGGGAGACCGAGTGATGGCAGCACCTTACAATTTCGCCTACGCCGGCAGCGGCGGCATGGGGTCGCCGCAGACGTTCACGGTGCC
>CALMGA010000270.1:0-2532 GCA_937863205.1 uncultured Beijerinckiaceae bacterium
CCCTTGTCTTCGAGAACTACGGCGCGCAGGACGGCAAGAAGGGCATCTTCGTCGTCGAGCAGTGGAAGGGGCGCACGGCGCACCGCGCGTTCAAGCCGTTCAACAACGGCCGCACAGACATCTCGAACGGTTCGTCGTACTTCGAGATCATGCGCGACGGGCACACGCTCGACGGCGGCCGGCCGCAGCCAACCGAAGTTGCGCGAGCCGATGCGCCGCCTCGGGCGTCCGCGTCCCGCGAAAGCGCCGACACCGCCCCCACTGGCAAGCTTCTTGAGCAGACCGCAGGCCACCTCAACCCGCTCATGGCCAAGGTGCTCGCGAGCAGCAACGACCGCGTCATGGCGGAAGCGCTCGCTCGCGCCAAAGCGAAGAGCGCGGATGTCATGCCGGGGCATGCTGAGGAGGAGCATCCGACTGGCGGCGAGCGGTTCGGACGTAAACCGCACCGCGACCGAGGGCATGGATTGGCCGGCTTGCACGGTCATCCGATCGCGCCGGCGGTGGACAACAGCGGTCTCCACGAGACCGCGGCGCTGCTCCGCGAAATCCGTGGGCACATCGCCGGGCTCGGCGCCAAGACGCGAGGCGGCTTCGGCAGTGGAGGGGTGAGCTTCACATGAGGATCAGCGACATCTATCGACTTGTAGGACCTTGCCGCCTTCAAAGAAGGTAATCGACTTCGTTTTGCCTATTTGAGCTTTAAACCTGGGGCCATCTGCCGTTGTCGCGCCGGAAATCATAGTGCTACCGCCGCCCGTTTTCACATCATCCACGCGATAAGGCGTGTCGCCTTCTTCAGCCTTTGCGATCAGGCTGCGAGCGAATGCATCGTAGACAACCTGATACTCGCGACGAGAGTTCTTGCACACCATCGTAAGGTCGGCGGCGCTCGCCGACCCAACGGCGACACACAATGAAGCAGCGAGGAGCATGGAGCGCATGGCGCGAGCCTAGCAGCCTCGCGGCACGCTGTCGCCTGAGCCTGGAGCATGACGGAAGGCTTTCCGGTTGTCGTTTTAACGTGCCTTCAATCAAGCTTCAGCTTCGGGGTCTCATCGGCTTTGACTACCGTCGCATGCACCTCCATACGACATTCAGAACTGAGGCGGCCGCAGCGCTGTAAGATGTAGCGTCGTGTCTTGGCATCGCCGTCTTGTATATCGAGGTCGAGGCCGTTCACGTCATCGGTGTGGGTGGTGATCCTGGCGATCGGATTAGCGACGAGAAACACATAACCCCGCACGGCCACTTTCTGCCCGATCATGGAACGAGCGTTGATCTGAAGGTCCGTGACGGAGACGCTACGGTAGGGGGACGGATGATCAGCACCTCCCTCAGCTAAGTCGGCCTCAGCCTCCGCCTTACGCGCTTCGTCGGCCAGTGCTGCAGCTTTCTGCCGGTTGAGAGCTGCGTCGCGACGGGCGTGCGCGCTTGAGATCGCAGCCTGATTGCGAGCGTTCTCTTCCTCCGCTTGCTTCTGAGAGGCGGATCGCTCGATCTCAGCTGCCTTCGAGTCGGCCTCCGCTGCCTTGCGCGTCTCCTGCGCGGCCTCAAGATCGGCTACAGCCTTGCTCGCTCTCGCCCTCTCGGCAGCTTGCGCCCTCTCGATTTGATAGGCCTCCTCATCCTTTGCCTTTTTCACGAGTTGCGGCACAAAGGTCTTGAGGCCGCGGAAGTCGAGAGCGCTGCCGTAATGAGCGAGCTTTTCGCACTTGTCGAGGGCTTCGCCGAGGTGGTCTAAATCGGCCTGATTCCACTTTATGGCTGGTTTTCCAAAGGGGGTCTTCAGATCAATTCCCCAGCCGTTCCTCAAGACGCCGGTGTTCATCGATCCGCAGTAGCCATTTGCCATCAGGTCGTCGTCGATGAAGTCAGCGCGGGCAATTGTCGCGAGAAGAACCAGCGGGATGATGAAGCCGATCGTTCGCATGTCTCGATGCTAGGCGAGCCCGCGAAGGGCGTCCAGCTTCCCCTTCGGGGACTCTCCGCCCGCCTTGCCTCCGATAATCTAATCTGGCACATAAGGGGCAGTGACCGGCCCTGCGCGAGAGCGCCGCCGGTCTCGTCGTTTCAGGATGCCCGCTCGCCGGCTCGGCACGCCTACTCCCGATCGGCGCGACCCATGCTGTCGCGCAGGACCGCGTTCATCCGGCTCTGCCAGCCCGGCCCGTCCTTCTTGAAGTGCTCCACCACGACCGGGTCGCGGCGCAGCTTGACCGGCACCTTCGTCGTCTCCGCCTTCGGCCGGCCACGCGGTCGGGGCAGGGCGGCATAGAGCGCCGGCGGCAGCGCCTCGGCGGCAGGTCGCGCCCGCGCAAAGTCCTCGTCGGTCCACTCGGGGTTGTCGGGATCGGCCGCGATGCCGGCCTGCACGCGCGCCTCCTCCGCATCGCTCAACTCGGGCGACACTCGTCTATCCTTCGGCATAGCGCTTCCTTTCCGATCGATTGGCTGGACGCAGGCTGATGGCGGAAATGGCTTCGGTTCCAAGCGACGAGAAGACCAAACCGACCAAGCGGCCATCCAGGA
>CALMGA010000270.1:2542-2852 GCA_937863205.1 uncultured Beijerinckiaceae bacterium
CCGCTCGCGACCGTCGGCGCCGGGATGGCTGGACGCGATCACCGCCGTGTCCCACTCGAAACGGTCGCCGGCGTCGGCGAAGTCCATCCGGTGGACCCGGAGGTTCGTCTCGCGCTTCACCTCGTCCCAGGTCATCAGCATGCACTTAATGTACACCCATTAAATAGGTGCGCAAGCACTTTCTGGGTGTACAATAAATAAGTCGATCGCTCTGATAGATCGGGCGAGCGAAGGCGGATCGCCTCGGGCCTTCTCCAGCATCCGGAGGGCGCCGATGGCGCTGTACGTCATCGGTGCCATCGTCATGGAC
>CALMGA010000270.1:2872-3165 GCA_937863205.1 uncultured Beijerinckiaceae bacterium
TTCCGTGCCGCCAACCTGGGCCTGTCGGATGGGCAGGCCGAGATCGCGACGCTGAAGAGCTACGCCGCCGCAGGCGAACCGGTCTACGTCACGCGGGGCGGTTCGCCGCTCGGCTTCTACCTCATCGAGAAGGTGCAGCTGAAGCACGTCCTGCTGTCGAGGTTCGGCATCGGCCGGCAGCAATCCTTCGTCATCCAGATGGTGCAGAGCCCGAACGGCCCGTCGTCCGGCGCGCTCACCAGCCTGATCACCGGCCTCGTCGGCCTGCTCGGCAGCGCCGCGGCCGTCGCGTC
>CALMGA010000271.1 GCA_937863205.1 uncultured Beijerinckiaceae bacterium
CGGGGGCCGTGATGTCGGCCGCTTCGGCGATCGCGGTCCGCGCTTCGGGTTCCGCAATCCGTTCTTCCGCCCGCCCTGCACCAGGGCGCGCTTCCGCGCCGGCCTCTGCCGACGCCTTTTCCGCTGAGCGAAGCGGCTGCAGGCGCCGGAGCACCATGGTGCCCGCGACCGTGCGCGAGATATCGGGATGCGGACCGAGCCAATGGCTCGGTCTGATCTCGTGAATCCTGGAGCGTCGCCGCTTGCCCCCGCGAGCGCTACTCCGCCGCCGTCTCGACGTAGAGCTTGCCGCCCTTCTCCAGGAACTCCGCGCTCTTGTGCGCCATGCCCTCGGCGGCAGCGGTCTTGGCGGCTTCCAGGCTCAGAACCTCGGCGCGGATGTCTTGCGTGATCTTCATTGAGCAGAACTGCGGTCCGCACATCGAGCAGAAATGCGCCACCTTGTGCGCGTCCTTGGGCAGGGTTTCGTCGTGGTATCGACGCGCCGTGTCGGGATCGAGCCCGAGGTTGAACTGGTCTTCCCAGCGGAACTCGAAGCGGGCGCGGCTGAGCGCGTCGTCGCGCAGTTGCGCGGCGGGATGACCCTTGGCGAGGTCGCCGGCGTGGGCGGCGATGCGATAGGTGATCACGCCGGTCTTGACGTCGTCGCGATCGGGGAGCCCGAGGTGCTCCTTGGGGGTCACGTAGCACAGCATCGCGCAGCCGAACCAGCCGATCATCGCCGCGCCGATGCCGCTCGTGATGTGATCGTAGCCCGGCGCGATGTCGGTGGTCAGCGGCCCCAGCGTGTAGAAGGGCGCCTCATGGCACTCCTTGAGCTGCTTTTCCATGTTGATCTTGATCTTGTGCAGCGGCACGTGGCCGGGGCCCTCGATCATCACCTGGCAGCCCTTGTCCCAGGCGATCTTCGTCAGCTCGCCCAGCGTTTCCAGTTCGGCGAACTGGGCGCGGTCGTTGGCGTCGGCGATCGAGCCCGGGCGCAGCCCGTCGCCCAGCGAAAACGACACGTCGTAGGCCCGCATGATGTCGCAGATCTCGTCGAAACGCTCGTACAGGAAGCTCTCCTTATGGTGGGCGAGGCACCAGCGCGCCATGATCGAGCCGCCGCGCGACACGATGCCGGTGGTGCGCCGCGCCGTGAGCGGCACGTAGGGCAGGCGCACGCCGGCGTGGATGGTGAAGTAGTCCACTCCCTGCTCGGCCTGCTCGATCAGCGTGTCGCGGAACACCTCCCAGGTCAGCTTGACCGGGTCGCCGTCGACCTTCTCCAGCGCCTGATAGATCGGCACGGTGCCGATCGGCACCGGCGAGTTGCGCATGATCCAGTCGCGGATGTTGTGGATGTTGCGGCCGGTGGACAGGTCCATCACCGTGTCGGCGCCCCAGCGGATCGACCACACCAGCTTCTCCACCTCCTCGGCGACCGAGGAGGTGACGGCGGAGTTGCCGATGTTGGCGTTGACCTTCACCAGGAAGTTGCGGCCGATGATCATCGGCTCCAGTTCGGGATGGTTGATGTTGGCCGGGATGATCGCGCGGCCGCGGGCGATCTCGTCGCGCACGAACTCCGGCGTGACGAAGGCGGGAATGTCGGCGCCGAACGATTCGCCGTCGGCGAGCGCCGCCTGCGCACCCACCAGCGCCTGTTCGCGGCCGAGGTTCTCGCGGGCGGCGACGTAGCGCATCTCCTCGCTGATGAGGCCGGCGCGGGCATATTCGTACTGCGTCACCAGCTGGCCGGGCGCGGCGCGGCGCGGCGCCGTCACCGCCGGGCACGGCGGCACCAGCCTGTCGGCGCCGACGTTGCCGTTGTCCTCGGGCTTCACGGCGCGGCCGTCGTAGGTCGCGTAGCCGCGCCCCGACAGCCAGGGCCGCCCGTGACTGAGGCCGGCGCTGAGATCGACGCGGAGGCCCTCTTCCGTGTAGGGACCGGACGCGTCGTAGACCCGCACCGGCGGCTCCTTGGCGGACGGGTGCAGCGCGATCTCGCGGAAAGGCACGCGTAGCCCCTCGCCGGCCGGATGGTACACCTTGCGCGAGCCCGGCAGCGGGCCGGTGGTGACGGTTTCGGGGATAAGGGTGCTGGCTTTTGGCTGGTAGTTCATCGCGAAGCTCCGTTGGCTGAGGCGCGGAGGCGGCGGCGGCAAGCCGGGATCCATCCGCCGGGGAACGGTTCACGGGTGGTCGCGAAGGCCGATCCCTGCGCTGGCATTATCCAGGCTCAGGTTCGAAGGGTGTGATCTCAGCCGCCGTTCCGTGGTCCACGGAAGACAGCACCCCTGGCGACACCGACGCTAGCGCGGACGGCGAGACCCCGCAAGCTTGACCGATCCCTTTGCCTGAGGGAACGACGGCGCAGCTTTCGCGAAGATTTCATCGGGGTACGATCCGTCGCCCCCGAACTTCCCTGCGGCATTCTGGTTGACTGCGAGCCGGTGCATGCCCCGGGACACCCGTCGAGAGAGTTGGAGCCGCCGATGGACATGCTGCCCGAAGACATGCGCCGCTGCATCGAAAACTGCCTGTCGTGCTACTGCACATGTCTCGCCGCGGCGACGCATCACTGCCTGCCGGCCGGCGGCGAACACGTCGACCCCGCCCATTTCCGGCTCATGCTGGCCTGCGCGGAGACGTGCCGCACCGGGGCTCACATGATGCTGCTCGGCACCGCCGACCACAAGCTGACCTGCCGCGCCTGCGCCAAAGTTTGCGCCGACTGCGCCCTGAGCTGCGAAGTCGTCGGCGCCATGGAGAATTGCGTACGGGCGTGTCGCGAATGCGCCGAGAGCTGCATCCGCCTCGCCGCCTGAAGCTCGGTCCACCTCTCGTTGATGCGATGCCGCAGGCACGAAGGCGTCGCTCCGGCATTCGATCCGGGATGACGCTAACAGCGGCCTGGGCACGATGGCCGCGGCAGGAGACTCCCATGGGATTGCTGTCCGGCAGCAACGATCAGCTTTCGCAAACCCGCAGCGCCAGCGCCTTCTACGCGTCGCGGCCGGCGGCCGAGCAGGCCAAGGCCGCCGTGGTCGAGACAGGCGTCTCGATCGAGGCGGTCAAGATCACCGATGGGCGCGGCACGATCACCGGCCGTTCGGCGGCGGCGCAGCCTTCGGCCGGCGGACTGCCCGATACGCTGAAGAACGCCTTCGCGCAGGACGCGCCCAGCACCCAGGCCGAAGAAAGCCGGCACGGCGTCGTGCTGACCGCGCATGTGCCGGCCACCCACTTCGACCGGGTTCTCGAAATCCTGGGTCGGGAAGGGGAGATCAGCGAGACGCAGGGCTGAAAACCGCCTCACGGCTGCGGCCGGAGCCGATCCGATGCGCGGCCCGATTGATCCAGGGTTGCAGGGGCGCCGCCATCGGCCTTGCTCGGCTGCTCCTGGTCCGCCGGCGCGTCTCCGTCCTTTCCGGCCGCTGCCCTGAAGCGAACCATCGCGGATCATAAGGATTGCCGGCAAGATGATCGCAGGCCGGTCTCGCGGCGGGCGCGTGGGAGTTTGGGTTTGTCTGACATCCACGATTGGCATGAAACAGATCGACTCCATGCCGAACAGGGCCAGGGCGATCCCTTCGCCGCCGCCGTCCGCGCGACCCGGATGGCGATGATCATCACCGATCCGCGCAAGCCCGACAATCCGATCGTCTTCGCCAACTCCGCCTTTCTCGCGCTGTCCGGCTACACCCGCGACGAGGTGCTCGGCACCAACTGCCGCTTCCTGCAGGGACCCGACACAGATCCCGGGTCCGTTCAGGCGATCCACGACGCGATCATCGCGCGGCGCGAGATCAACATCGACCTGCTGAACTACACCAAGGACGGCCGACCCTTCTGGAACGGTCTCTACATCAGCCCGGTGACGAACAGCTCGGGCGAGTTGCAGTTCTTTTTCGCCTCGCAACTCGACGTGACCGACCGCGTCGAGGCGCAGCGCTTCCTCGCCAGTCAGCAGGAATGGCTGGAACGCGAGGTGGCCCGGCGCACCGATGAGTTGCGGGAGGCCCTGGCCGTGCAAACCATGCTCGTGCACGAGGTCGACCACCGCGTGAAGAACAACATCCAGATGATTTCCGCCCTGCTGGCGATGCAGGCGAGCGCGATCATGGATCCGCAGGCAAGGGCGTCGATCTCCTCCATGCTGCAGCGGGTGGAGGCGATCGGCACGGTCCACCGGCGGCTGTACCAGTCCAAGGACGTCCGGCAGTTCGACCTCGCCGACTTCATCCGCGACATCGCCCACGATCTCCTGAAGTCGTCGGGGCGCGAGGACATCGGGCTGGACCTCGACCTCGAATCCGTTCACGTGCCCTCGCAACAGGCCTCGCCGAACGCGTTGATGCTGAACGAGTTGATGATGAACGCGCTGAAGCACGCCTTTCCCGATGGACGGCCGGGACGGCTCGCCATCGCCATCGCCTGCACGCAGGACGACTCCGGCGACCGTCTCAGCGTCACCGTCGCCGACGATGGCGTGGGCCTGCCGGACGCGAAGCTGCGGAACGGCTTCGGAAGCAAACTCATCCGAACGTTGGCGCGACAGCTCCAGGCTGAGGTCCTATGGAAGGACGGAAGTCCCGGAACGGTGGTGGAGGTACGCTCTCCGATCCGGCGCGCGGACGAGGGGAGCCTCGATGTTTGAACCTCTGCGCGTCCTCATCGTCGAGGACGAGGCGTTGCTGCTGATGCAGCTTGAAGCCACCGTCGAGGCGGAGGGCCACGACGTGGTGGGCACGGCGATGACGTCGGGCGAGGCGATCACCTTGGCGCGCATGGTGGCGCCGGACGTCGCCTTCGTCGACCTGCAGCTCCTCGACGGGCCGACCGGACTCGACGTCGCCCGCTTCCTGCGTGGATCGGACAAGACGCTGGTGGTGTTCATCACCGCCAATGCCACCCGCCTGCCGCAGGACTACGAGGGCGCGGCCGGGATCGTGTCGAAGCCGTTCTCGCAGTCGGGGATCACGGCGACGCTGCGCTATCTCAGCGAATGCGTGCGACGTCCGCCGCCCCGTTTGCCGACTCCGGCCGAGCTGAAGATCGCGCCGGCCTACCAGCAACGGCTGTTCGGTTGAGGTTGTTGATGTCGGATCGGCCCGGCTGGCGAAGCGGCAGCGTCGCGGACCTTTCCAGCCGGCATGGGACCACGTGTCATCCCGTGACGCTGCGGGAACGCACTTTCCGTACGCTTGCAGCGCCGACACCTCGCCGTTAATCAAATTGGACCGTGGCTGTCGCTCCTGCAGTCTCGCTACAGGGTCCAGCGGAGCGTTCTGAAGTTTTGTTCTCCCGGATCAAGCACGTCTTCAGGCAGATTAAGGACGACGGTGCTTTCTTCAGCTTAACCTTGCGCAGAATAGATCGCTCCGCTAACCCGAAGTCAACTCCGGGACTCGTATCACAGGCGTTCAGGTCTGATTATGCGATATGTTTCTGACAAACTTCATGTTGAGAGTCATCTAGCGAGCGGATTGCACGAGCTTGTGCTGATGCAGCCGTCCCGCGAGGATGTCATCAGATGCTATCGCATGTTCCTTCGCCGGGAGCCGGAGGACGAGGACGTCATTGCGCATCATCTCAAGATGTCACCAGTCCTCTGGGACCTGATCACGACCTTCTACTGGTCGCCAGAACACTTCAACATCAACAGGATCGCGCATAGCCTTTCCATCGCGAAGTGCTTCGGCGACAAGTACCTGACGACCCGGCTGCATCCAAGACACCGTCTGACCTGTTTCCTCCACAACTATGCGTTTCTGTCCCGGATCCTCACGCATGTCGGCTTGATCGGCCTTTTCCTGAAAAGCACGAAAGTAATTACCCACGCCCTTGCGGTGCACCCGG
This sequence comes from uncultured Beijerinckiaceae bacterium, assembly GCA_937863205.1. The sequence goes on from CALMGA010000271.1 coordinate 5,845, forward strand.
ATCGCTGATTCGATGAGCCATGG
>CALMGA010000272.1 GCA_937863205.1 uncultured Beijerinckiaceae bacterium
CAAGCTCCCGGCGTTGCCGACGCCGAGAACGTCGTCATCACCTACGAGGGGGTCACCTACACGATCCCGAAGATCGAGATCGCGGGCACGACGCTGAGCGACGCAGACGTCGCCGCGTTGCTCGACGTCAACAGCAGCGAGACCATCGAGGCGAGGCTTCGGCGCCTCAACGCGGCCTCGATCGCGATGCCCGAGATCAAGGCCGACACGGTGCAGGGCGACTTCGAGCAGCATTGGGACCAGCAGCAGGTGCTGTTCGCCTCGGTGGTGAACGGCAAGGCGGCGCTGGGCAGCGCCGGCGCCGGCATCCTCAAGACGAAATCGGCCAAGGGCACCACGGTCGCCGAAACCGGCGGCCTGCAGATGACCGGCGTGGACATGGGGCAGATCGTCCATGTCGCGACGGTCGCCCGCAACGACGACCAGGAGGCGCAGCAGGTCCTCGCGGAGTCGCTGGCGGTGAGCGCGATCAAGCTCGACGGCGGCGGCGAGGGGCCGACGATCACCCTCGCCTCGCTGAAGGAGGCCGGGCTGAAGGCGCGCTCGCTCGCCCTCATCTCGCGGGCGCGCGGCATGCTGCTCGCCAACGGCAAGCCCGGCGACCCTGCGGTGGATGCCTTCGTCGACGACATCGCAAGCTCCGTCTCCTTCGACCTCCTGCAGGCCGACGAGCTGGTGGAAACGGTGCCCAAGGGGGACGCGAGCGGCGTGGTGCGGCTCGCCCGCCTGACCGTCGCCGGCGCGCACGGCCGCAAGATCGGCGACGTGTCGCTGCAGAGCCTGCGCGTCGAGCAGGGTGGGAACCGCGGCGCGCTGGCCGGCGGCGAGGTGAAGGGCGTGACCATACCGGCGACGCTCGACGGCAAGAGCCTGCCCTCCGCCGAGAGCGTCGACCTGACGGGCATCAGCCTCGATGTCGACACCGCCGACGAGGGCAAACCGCAGAAGCGGGTCGCATTCGACGTGGCCCGCGTCGCCCTGACCGCGAGCGCGGCCAAGGTCGACGCCCTGCCCGCGCAGACCGCGGCGCAGGTCGACCGTCTCCACCTCGTTCTGACCCCGGAGATGGCGCCGACGCTGATCGCGATGGGCTACCCCAAGCTCGACCTGTCGTCCCACCTGGCGACGCGCTTCGATGCCGGCGCGCAGACCCTGGCGATCGAGGACTTGACGGTGAACGGCGTCGGCATCGGCAAGGCGGCGCTGAAGCTGCAGCTCGGCAAGGTGAGCGATGCCATCGTGTCGCGCGATGCGGACGCGCAGAGCGCCGCGATGGCCGCGGTCGTCTTCAAGGGGCTCGACCTCGCCGTCGAGGATGCCGGCGTCGTCGACCGCATGCTGGCCTACAAGGCGACGCAGGACGGCATGAGCGTCGCCCAGGAGCGCGAGAACGCGATCGACCTGGTGCGCAACAAGCTGCCGGTCCTTGCGGGCGACCCGCCGAAGCTGAAGCCGGTGGAGGACGCCGTCGCGCGCTTCATCGCCGATCCCAAGCTGCCGCTGCACATCGCGGTGACCAGCGCCGACGGGCTCGGCGCCGCCGATGCCAACCTGATCGGCGACCCCAACGCGCTGCTCGACCGCCTCGCGATCGTCGCCACCGCCGGCCGGTGAGGGGCGGCCGCCCCGCCTATGGCAGCCGGGGCACAGGTGGCGGCAAAAAGCGCTGTCGCGCCTGCGCGGCCTTGGGGGTGGCGGGCGCGATCGGCTAGGCTGGCGCCGGATGCACCGCGGCCGGTCAAGGCGCCGCTCCCGATCGGGTACCCATGATGATGCGCCTCGCAGCCGGTCTCGCCCTGGCCCTCGCAATCCCCGCCTGCTCGGCGCAGGCCGCCGTCGGCCCGTCGATGGCCGGCGCATCGGCGATGGCAAAAGGTTCGGCGGCGGCGCCGGCGGTCACCCGCGTCGAATATTACTGCTCGCCCGGCTTCGAGCCGAGCTACGGCGGCACCTGCGTCGCCGTGCCGGCGCGCCCCGAGATCGAGCTGTTCGTCGACCAGCCGATCTACGGCACCGAAGCGACGAGGCGCCTGGTCCACCACCGCCGCCACCGCCACGCCTTGCGCGCGCGCTTCTGAGCCGCCGCGCCCGCGCCGGTTCCCGCGCCCGGCACCTTGCCGCTCCCACGCCCTTTGCTCGGATCGCGGCGCGCGGCTAGTCTCCTCCCGACGTTCCCGCACGGACCCCGATCCCATGCCCGCCCGCAACGGCGCCGCATCGCAGCCACGCATCGCCTTCGTCTCGTCCGGCTCGCCCGAGGCCGAGGCGGCGCGCGAGCGGCTGACCACCGCCTACGGCGACGCCCCGGCCGGCGAGGCGGACGTGGTGGTGGCGCTCGGCGGCGACGGCCTGATGCTGCAGTGCCTGCACCGCTTCATGGGCACCGGCCTGCCGATCTTCGGCATGAACCGCGGCTCGGTCGGCTTCCTGATGAACGACGCGCGGGACGCGACGGGCCCGGACGCCACCGGACAAGACCTGCTGCAGCGCCTGCAGGCCGCGCAGCCCTCCGTCATCCATCCCCTGGTGATGAGGGCGACGACCGCGGGAGGCGCCGTGCAGGAAGCGCGCGCGATCAACGAGGTTTTCCTGTCGCGCCAAACCTACCAGGCGGCCAAGCTGCGCATCCTCATCGACGACGTCGAGCGCATGCCCGAGTTGATCGCCGACGGCGTGATGGTGGCGACGCCGGCGGGCTCGACGGCCTACAACCTGTCGGTCGGCGGGCCGATCCTGCCCCTCAACACCTCGCTGATGGCGCTGACCCCGATCTCCGCCTTCCGTCCCCGGCGCTGGCGCGGCGCCCTGCTGCGCGATGCCGCCCGGGTCACGGTCGAGGTTCTCGAAGGGACGAAGCGTCCGGTGTCGGCGGTCGCCGACCACTTCGAGGTGCGCGACGTCGTTCGCGCCGAGATCGCGATGGATCTCGCCACGGGGCTCGTGCTGCTGCACGATCCCGGCTATTCGCTGGACGAGCGCATCCTGCTCGAACAGTTCGGCTACTGAGCGCGGCGGCGCGACCTGGCGCTCGCCGACCGCGGGGGACGCGTCATCGAGCCCTGCGAGGAGGAGCCTGTTGAGCGAACCCACCGAGATCACCGAGCGCCGCACCATCCACGAGGGCTTCGGCAAGCTGGAGCGCATCGTGTTCCGGCGCCGCCGGCGCGACGGCGACGTCGGCTCGCTGGCGCGCGAGATCCTCGACACCGGGGACGGCGCCTCGATCCTGCCCTACGACCGGGAGCGCGGCACCATCATCCTCATCCGGCAGTTCCGCGGCGTCGCCTTCCTGAAGACCGGCCGCGAGAGCCTGATCGAGACCTGCGCGGGCAAGCTGGAAGGCGCCGACCCCGCGACCCGCATCGTCAAGGAGACGGAGGAGGAGTGCGGCATCCGCCTCACGGGCCAGCCGCGGCGGCTGTTCGAGGGCTTCTCCTCGCCGGGCTCCTTTTCCGAGCGCATGACCTTCTTCGTGGCGCCCTACACGGCCACGGACCGGATCGGCAGCGGCGGCGGCCTCGTCGAGGAGGGCGAGGACATCGAGGTGATCGAGACGACGCTCGACGCGGCGCTCGCGCTGGCCGAGCGCGGCGAGATCACCGACGTCAAGACCCTCCTCCATCTCTACCATGCCAAGGCGACGGGCCTGATGGACAAAGATTGAGCAGCTTACCCTGGCACGCTGGCGTTTCACGAGTCGGGCAGCGCGGTCTCTCGCAGGCTTCGGCCGCGAAAAATGCCCTTGCCTCGTAAGAGTCCAATCCATCCTTCACCCAACCTTCCAGGGACTGGCTAGATGGCAAGCGGGCGTGGAGCGAAGAGTGTAGTGAAAACCAAGCAGGCGATCCCAATTGATCAGCACGCCCGCTTCCTTGAAGCTGCCCGCAAAGCCGGCACCGACATGGATACGTCAGCCGCCGACGTCCTTATGGGGAAGCTGGCGAAGACAAAGCTGGAGCCGAAACTAGCGAAAAAGCGCGATCAGCCCCGGATAAAAGATGAGTATTAAAGCTTATCTGACGGTGTGGGAGGGAGATGATAGCATACCTCCTGAGCACCTAGGAGAATACGAATTCCGCGACACACCTCGCATCAATGAACGGATCACGATCCCGTCTCCGGGGCCGTGGTGGGATATCCTTCTTGTTCTGAGCGTCGAACATCGCGCCTTGAAGTCGTCCACGCCTGAAATCGGACGCTACGAACCGAGCATCGAGATTTTTGCAAGGCGGATCGGCGAGACGGACGACTCCTGATTTGTGTTTGGCAAGTGCATGATCGCTAATATGCCGGGGCCGGGGTGGAGCCTCGATGGGCAAGCGGCCCGTGCCGCTGCAGCGCGGCTCCTCACGCCGCGCAGAGCTGCGCCTCGATGGCCGCGAGGTCGATGGCGTAGCGCGGCCTGCGATCGAGCTCGCGGCCGGACGCCGCCCGATGCGGGTCTCCGCCGTCGAAATCGCACAGGAGCAGCGGCTCGCCGGCCGTCCCCTGCGACGCCGCCAGCATCTCGCGGCGCTTCCGCGCCTCGTCGCGCGCCGCTTCCGCCTCGAAGCGGCGGAGCATCACGATCAGCCTGTCGAAAGCGCCGCTCCCGTTGATGCGGTCGCAGGAGGCGATGACGCGCTCGACGGCGGCGAGCGACAGCGCCGTGCGATCGTTCGCTCCGGCGTCGGCCGCCGCCCTGACGGCGGCGCGGAACGCCGGCAGCAACTCGTCCGGCAGTCCGGCATGGCGACAAAGGGAGGCGAAGCCTGCGCTGCCGCAGTCGCGCAACAGCGCCTCGACGCGGCCCGCCGGCGTGCCGGTCAGCTCGCAGAGCACCGCCTTGAACAGGTCGAGGCCACCGCTGAGGAGCGCGCGGAAGGCCAGGCCGACCGTGAGTTGGCCGGTGTCGTGGAGGTGCGCCGCCAAGGCCAGCCTCTGCTCGCCCGTGCCCTCCGCGCCGATCGTCACCGTGGCGCGGTCCCGCGCCTCGGCGACGAGGCGCTCCCGGTTCCGGGCCGCGTCGGCGCGCAAGCGAGGAGGCTTTGACAAACGGAGGTTCCTCCGGTCAAGACTGGGGAAGGCGGAGGAGCCTCCGCCTTGAGCCGTAGCATGGATGGACGCTGGTTGTCCCACGATCCCGCGACCGACAACAAACGTGCCGGCACCTTCCCCATCGGCACGCCCGAGGT
>CALMGA010000273.1 GCA_937863205.1 uncultured Beijerinckiaceae bacterium
GATGTCCCCAGCCGCCAAGCCGAACGCGGTCGCGAGCGAGGCCGCCTCGGCTGGCGGGCCCTCGTGCCCTGCGCCCCAGGGCTGGGCGAGGCGCGGCACCTCGAAGCGGGCGTGGGCCGCCTCGCCGCGGCGGTGGCGGGCGGTGCAGGACACGGCGCCGATCGGCTCCTCCAGCACCAACCCGACCTCGCCGGCGCGCAGCAGGTCCGGCGCCCGCAGGCTCGCCAGCAGCACCGCCGCACCCACCGTGGGGTGGCCGGCGAAGGGCAGCTCGACGGTGGGGGTGAAGATGCGCAGCCTGGCGAAGCTCACGGGGTCGCGCGGCGGCAGCACGAACACCGTTTCCGACAGGTTGAACTCGGCCGCGATGCCCTGCATCGCGCCGTCGTCGAGACCTTCGGCGTCGAGCAGCACGGCTAAAGGGTTGCCGGCGAGCGCCTTGGCGGTGAACACGTCGAGGAGGTGATATCGCCGTGCGGCCATGGCGCTTGGTGTGCGCGGTCGCGGCGGGAGTCAAGGGACGGACGCCGACGGCTTCAAGGCGGCACGGGCGGTTGACGCGCTCCAACACCGCCGGCATGACTGCCCGCCGTTCCGCCATCGAGCCACACCGCATCCATGTCCCGTCTCGTGATGAAGTTCGGCGGCACTTCGGTCGCCGACCTCGACCGCATCCGCAACGTCGCCGCCCACGTCAAGCGCGAACGCGACGCCGGCCACGACGTGGCGGTGGTGGTGTCGGCGATGTCGGGCAAGACCAACGAGCTGGTCGCCTGGGTCAAGGACGCCTCGCCGCTCGCCGACCCGCGCGAATACGATGCGGTGGTGGCCTCGGGCGAGCAAGTCACGGCCGGGCTGCTCGCCATCGCCCTGCAGCGGCTCGGCCTTCCCGCCCGCTCGTGGCAGGGCTGGCAGATCCCCGTGCGCACCAGCGACGCCCACGGCGTGGCCCGCATCGAGGCGATCGACGGCTCGGGCCTCCTCGACGATCTCGCCCGCGGGGTGGTGGCCGTGATCGCCGGATTCCAGGGCGTGCACGAGCCGACCAGCCGCATCTCGACGCTGGGGCGCGGCGGCTCCGACACCTCGGCGGTGGCGGTGGCGGCGGCGATCCGCGCCGACCGCTGCGACATCTACACCGACGTCGACGGGGTTTACACCACCGACCCGCGCATCGTGCCCAAGGCGCGGCGCCTGCAAAGGGTCGCCTTCGAGGAGATGCTGGAGATGGCCTCGCTCGGCGCCAAGGTGCTGCAGGTCCGCTCGGTGGAGCTGGCCATGGTGCACGGCGTGCCGACCTTCGTGCGCTCGTCCTTCGACGACCCCGCCAATCCCCAGCCCGGCACGCTCATCTGTGAGGAGGAGGACATCGTGGAACATCAGGTCGTCACCGGCATCGCCTTCTCGCGCGACGAGGCGCAGATCACCCTGCGCCGGCTCAAGGACTCGCCCGGCGTCGCCGCCGGCATCTTCGGGCCGCTGTCGGAAGCCAACATCAACGTCGACATGATCATCCAGGTGGCCTCCGACGACAACCGCTACACAGACATGACCTTCACCACCACCACCGCCGACTTCGACCGCGCCTGCGCGCTGCTCCAGGCGAAGAAGGCGCAGGTCGGCTTCGAGCTGTTGGAAGGCTCCACCGACGTGGTCAAGGTGTCGGCGATCGGGGTCGGCATGCGATCCCACGCCGGCGTCGCCGCCCGCGCCTTCAAGGCGCTGTCGGACAAGGGCATCAACATTCGCGCCATCACCACCTCGGAGATCAAGTTCTCGGTGCTGATCGATGCCGCCTATACCGAGCTGGCCGTGCGTACGCTGCACACGCTCTACGGGCTCGACAGGACGGCGGCGCCGGCCGGCTGATGAGGATCGGCCTCATCGAGGCGGGCGAGCCGCCGCCGTCGCTGGTGCCGCGGTTCGGCACCTATGGCGCGATGATCGCGCGCCTGCTCGGCGGAACCGGCGATGCGTTCCGGTTCGCAGCGTTTCGCGCCTTCGAAGGGTCGCTCCCGCCGCCTGGCGCGTGCGACGCCCTGGTGGTGTCCGGCTCGGCCTGCGGTGCCAACGATGCCCTGCCGTGGATCGCGGACCTCGCCGACGCCCTGCGCGCCGCCGCGAAGGCGCGAACCAAGCTCGTCGGCATCTGCTTCGGCCACCAGCTGATGGCGCGGGCCTTCGGCGGCACGGTGGCACGGGCGCCGCAGGGGTGGGGCGTCGGGCTTCACCGATACGAGATGGTCGCCGAGAGCATGGGGGCCGCACCCTGGCTGGACCGGGACGAGGCGGTGGCGCTCCCCGCCTCGCACCAGGATCAGGTCGTGATCGCGCCGCCGCGCAGCACCGTGCATGCGCGCAGCGCCTTCACCCCCGTCGCGGTGCTGAGCTACGCCGACCACCCGGCGATGTCCTGCCAGTTCCACCCGGAGTTCACGCCCGACTTCGCCCGCGCGCTGCTGGACGCGCGCCGCGCGCCCGCGATCACGCCGGCGCAGCGGGCGGCCGCCATCGCCTCCCTCGACGGGCCCAACGACAGCGGCCGGATCGCCGCCTGGATGAAAAGCTTCCTGCTGGCCTGAGAGCGTCGCTCAGGCCAGGACCAGGAAGAGGCCGCCGGCGATCAACGTCGTCTCCGGCAGGGTGAGCAGCCAGTCCGGCCCTGGTGCGGCTTCGAGCGAGGGCTGCGCCTGAAAATGCGTGGCGATGCCTTTCGCCGCCTCGATGCCGAGCGCCTTCTTGTCGTCGCCGCAACCGTCGATCAGGTGCGAAGCGGCCGCCATGTTGCCGGCGATCCCGTGCAGATCCGACGGCGAGGCTGCGATGTCGAGACCGATCGACTCCTGCCCGTCCCTTCAGCCGCGCACCATCCGTCTGCGTCGGCGCATCGAGCCGGCTTCCCCAAGCCTGCTTGCCGGGCAAGTCCGAAACAGACTCGGCTGGCTTGCGCCACGTTCGGTTATTCAGTCTTCAAGGGCGAACATCCGCTTGAGGTCGGCGATCAGCCCGGGGCCGGTCGGCTGCCAGCCGAGCTTCCGCCGCGTTTGCACGCTTGATGCGCGAAGATCCAGGCCGGCGAAGGCCACGAGCCAGCCGAAGTGGCTGGCCGCCGCCTCGTCCGAGATCGCGACCACCGGCAGCTTCAGACCGCGCCCGATGACCTCCGCGATGTCGCGAACCGGGACGCCCTCTTCCGCAACGGCATTGTATCTGGCCCCCGCCTCGCGCCTTTCCAGCGCCAGCCTGTAAAGGCGGGCGGTGTCGAGGACGTGCGCCGCCGGCCACAGGTTGAGGCCCTCGCCCACGTAGGCGGAAACGCCTTTTTCCCGGACCACGGCGATCAAGGGAGTGATGAGGCCCTGCTTGACGGTGTCATGGACCTGAGGAAGGCGCATCACCGACACGTTGACGCCGCGCTGCAGCAGCGAGGCACCGGCGGTTTCCGATGCCCGGCGGGGATTGGGGTAATCGGGATTGAAAACGTCCTCGGTTGCAAGCTGCCCCGGCGCGGTACTCCCCAAACCGGTGCCGGAGGTGATGAGGAGGGGGCGGTCGGATCCGGCAAGCGCGCCGCCGAGGGCTTCGATGGCGCGCCCATCCTTTTCGCAGTTGGCCGCGAAGCGGGAAAAATCGTGGTCGAAGGCGGTGTGGATCACGCCGTCCGACTGGGCCGCCCCGCTGCGCAGGCTGTCGAGGTCTTCGAGGGTTCCTCGATGCACCTGCGCACCGGCGGCCAGGAGGGACCGGGCTCCGGCCTCGCTGCGTGTCAGTCCGAGCACCTGATGGCCGGCGCCGAGCAGTTCCGGGACGATGGCGGAGCCGATGAAGCCGGTCGCGCCGGTGAGGAATACGCGCATTCGCAAATCTCCGATGTGTTCGGAGCGGCGTTGTCGGTCAGGCCATCGTCCTATTAAAGGTGTGACTTCATCATGGTGTAACGGCTAACAGGATCGGCATGCCCGCCCAGATGCCCAGTCCGCTGGGAGCCTTCTTGAAGGATCGCCGCAGCCGGCTCGATCCGACGGCCTTCGGCTTCCCGGTCGGCCGTCGCCGGACACCGGGGCTTCGCCGGGAGGAGGTCGCCCAACGCTCCAACATCAGCCCGACCTGGTACACGTGGCTGGAACAGGGGCGCGGCGGGGCTCCCTCGGCGGACGTGTTGAACCGGATCGCCAGCGGGCTGATGCTGACCGACATCGAGCGCGAGCACCTCTTCATGCTCGGCCTCGGGCACCCACCCGAAGTGCGCTACAAGGCCGTCGAGGGCGTGACGCCCCGGCTGCAGCGCCTGATCGATGCCTTCGAGGTCAGCCCGGCCCTGATCAAGACCGCCACCTGGGACGTCGTCGCCTGGAACCGCGCGGCGGCCGTGGTGCTGACCGACTACGGCGCCCTGCCCCAGGACCAGCGCAACATCCTGCGCCGCGTCTTCGGCGATCCCCGTGTCCGCGACGCGCAAAGCGACTGGGACGGCCTGACCCGCTTCATCGTGGGGGCGTTCCGGGCGGATGCGGTGCGCGCCGGCGCCGGCGCCGACGTCGGCCAGCTCGTCGAGGAGCTGTGCCGGCTCAGCCCGCAATTCGCGGCGCTGTGGCGCGACAACGACGTCCTCGTCCATGGCGAAGGGGTCAAGCGCATCCGCCATCCGGTTCTGGGCTGGATCGAGCTGGAATATTCCGCGTTCGCGGTCGATGGCCGCGCCGACCTCGGCCTGATCGTCTACAATCCGGTCGCCGACGGGGACGCGGACCGCATCCGGTCCCTCATCGCCGCGCGGCCTGCACCGTGATCGGCCGTCAACCGTGGCCGGCCTCGCCATCCGCCGCCCCGCTGTCCACCAGCGTCGCGATCAGGAACGCGGTGAGATCGGTGGTCACATAGTCGATGTGCCCGGGGACGATCTCGCCCACGATCTCGAAGGCTTCGCGCGCGTCCAACGCGTCGGCCGGGGGCAGCACCAGCACGGTCGCCATGCCCAGCGACTTCGGCACCACGAGGTTGCGGGCGATGTCCTCGAACATCACGGCGCGGGTTGGGTCGACCGCGTGGCGCTTGAGGAAACCGGCATAGGGGCCGGGCTCGGGCTTGGGGACGAGCTCGCTCGACACGATGTCGAAGACGTCCTCGAACAGCCCGCCGAGGCCCAACGCCTCCGCCGTGCGCTCGGCGTGGAGGCGGGATCCGTTGGTGAAGATCAGCTTGCGGCCGGGCAGCGCGCGGATGGCGGCGGCCAGCGCGGGATTGGCGGCGATGGTGGTACGGTCGATGTCGTGGACGAAGGCCAGGAACGCTTCCACGTCGACCGGGCCGCCCTGCATCATGCCGCGCAGCGTGGTGCCGAAGCGCTCGTAGAAGAACTTCTGCAGGGCGCGGGCCGACAGGCCGTCGAGGCCGTAGAGGGCCATCATGTAGCTTGTGATGCGCGCGTCGATCTTCGGCCAAAGGTCGGAGCCGACGGGGTAGAGCGTGTTGTCGAGGTCGAACACCCAGGTCTCGACACCGGCGAAGGCGGCGCGCGAAACGGTCGGGGTCGCCGCGAGGATTTCGTTCAACGGGTGATCAGCGTGCCGGCGCCGCCATCGGTCAGCAGCTCGACCAGCACGGCGTGGGGCTGCTTGCCGTCAAGGATGACGACGCCTTCCACGCCCTGCTCGATCGCGTACAGGCAGGTCTGCACCTTGGGGATCATGCCGCCGGTGATGACGCCCTCGGCGATCAGGTGGCGGATCTCGTCGGCGCTGAGCGTCTCGATCAACTTCTTGTCGGCATCGAGCACGCCGGGCACGTCGGTGAGGAACAGCAGGCGCTTGGCACCGAGCGCGCCCGCGATGGCGCCGGCGAAGGTGTCGGCGTTGACGTTGTAGGTTTCGCCATCCTCACCCATGGAGATGGGAGCGAGCACGGGGATCAGTTCGCGGCCCAGCACCTGGTCGAGCACGCGGGTGTTCACCTTCGCCGGCTCGCCGACGAAGCCGAGGTCGACCGCCTCGCCCATGCCGGCATCGTTCATCTGGACGGTGCCCGACGCCTTGCGGGCGACGACGAGGTTGCCATCCTTGCCGCACAGGCCGATGGCGTGGCCACCGGCGGCGTTGATCATGCCCACGATCTGCTTGTTGATGGCGCCGGCGAGAACCATCTCGACGATCTCGACGGTGGCCTTGTCGGTGATGCGCAAGCCGCCGGAAAAGTGCGAAGCGATGCCGAGCTTGGCCAGCATGGCGCCGATCTGCGGACCGCCGCCGTGCACCACCACCGGGTTGATGCCGGACTGTTCCAGCAGCACCATGTCGCGGGCGAACTCGCGCGCCTTGGCCTCGTCGCCCATCGCGTGGCCGCCGTACTTCACCACCACCGTCGCATCGTCGTAGCGCAGCATGTGCGGCAGCGCCTGGACCAGGATGGCGGCCTGCTGCTGCGGATCGGTGGGAAGAAGGGTCATCGGGCGTTCCGAGCGGCGTTCCGAGTCATCTGCCGGGTGTGTTGGCGCATGGTGTAGCCCAAGCGCCCGCCTCACCACAATGCGAGGCTCAGCCGCCGCGTTCGGCCAGCAGCCGCACCACGGCGGCGCGCAGTTCGGCGACGCCCTCGCCGGTTTCGGACGAGGTGAACAGCACCTGCGGATAGGCGGCCACGCGCAGGCGCAGCTCGGCCAGCGTCGCCTCCACCACGCCGTCGCGGGCCTGGGCTTTGACCTCGTCCTTCTTGGTCAGCACCACCTGGTAGGACACGGCCGCCTTGTCGAGGATCGTGAACATGTCGCGGTCGAGGGGCTTGAGGCCGTGGCGCCCGTCGACCAGCACGAACACGCGGGCCAAGGTCGCCCGACCGCGCAGGAAGTCGTGCATCAGGCCGGTCCAGTGGGCGATCTTCTCCTTGGAGGCGACGGCGTAGCCGTAGCCCGGCATGTCGACGAGATGCGCGCGGGGACTGGACGCCTCGGGGCCGAGGGCGAAGAAGTTCAGCTCCTGGGTGCGGCCGGGGGTGTGCGAGGTGCGCGCCAGCGCCTTGCGGCCGGTGAGCGCGTTGAGCAGCGACGACTTGCCGACGTTGGAACGTCCGGCGAAGGCGATCTCCGGCGGCCCGAGCGGCGGCAACCCGTCGGGCTTGGCCGCCGCCCAGATGAAGCGGCACTCGGCCGCGAACAGCTTGCGTCCGGCCTCCAGGAGATCGGGATCGGCGAGGTAGAGCGGATCGAGCTCAAGCATCGGGCATGAACCGCCCCGCCGCGCGAGGGATGCCGACCCTCACTCCGCCGGGGCCTTGCCGCCCTTGTCGGCGGCGTCGAGCTTGGCCAGATCCGACTTGGAGCGGGCCACCGCCGCCGGCGAACTCGCCGGCTTGCGGCGGAACATGCCGCGCAGGTTGTCGAACAGTTCGAGCTTCACGCCGGAGCGCTTCATGATGACCGACTGCTGGATCAGCGTCAGCGTGTTGTTGGTCGTCCAGTACACGACGAGGCCCGAGGGAAAGGTGCCGAGCATGAAGGTGAAGATCACCGGCATGTAGGCGAACATGGTCTTCTGCACGGGATCGGTCGGCTCGGGGTTCATCTTCATCTGAAGAAACATCGAAAAGCCCATGATGATGGGCAGGATGCCGATCGCGAGGAAATGCCCGACCAGCGGCAGCGTGGTCGGATCGAAGTGAAGGAGGCCGAACAGGTTGAAGACGTTGGTCGGATCGGGCTGCGACAGGTCGCGGATCCACAGAACGAAGGGCGCCTGGCGCATCTCGATGGTGACGAACAGCACCTTGTAGAGGGCGAAGAAGACGGGGATCTGGATCACCATCGGCAGGCAGCCGGCGACGGGATTGATCTTCTCCGCCTTGTAGATCTTCATCATCTCCTGCTGCTGGCGCATCTTGTCGTCGGGGAAGCGCTCCTTCAGCGCGGCCAGCTGCGGCTGCGCCGCCTTCATCTTGGCCATCGACACGTAGGACCGGTTGGCCAGCGGAAAGAACACCAGCTTGACCAGGAAGGTCAGGCCGATGATGGCGAGCCCCATGTTGCCGATGATCTTGTAGATGCCGTCGAGCAGGGCGAACATCGGCTTGGTGAAGAACCAGAGGTAGCCCCAGTCGATCATCAGGTCGAACTTCTTGATGCCGCCGGTTTCGTAACGGTTGAGCAGGCTCGACACCTTGGCGCCGGCGAAGACGCGCGAGCCGACCGCGGCCGTGCCGCCGGCCGGCACGGTCAGCGGCTGGTCGATGGTGGCGGTCTGGTAGGTTTTCTCGGCCGTGCCGAAAGCGGAATAGTCGGCTTCGAAGCTGCGGCCCTGGTCGGGGACAAGCGCGGTGGCCCAATACTTGTCGGTGAAGCCGGCCCACCCGCCGGTGCCGGTGACCTTGGTGGTGGCGCCGGCCTCCTTCTCGATCTTGGCGTAGGTGATCTCCTGCTCGGCGTCGCCGACGTAGCCGACGTAGCCCTCGTGCAGCACGGAATAGCCCGACGTCGGCGGCGTACCCTCGCGCACGATCAGCGAATAGGGCCGAAGGGTGACGGGCTCGGCGCCGTGGTTGGCGATGCTCTGCGTCACGGTGAACATGTAGTCCTTGTCCACCGCGAAGGTGCGGGTGAACACGAGGCCGTGGCCGTTATCATAGGTCAGCGTCACCGGCTGGTCCGGCGTCAGCCTGTCGCCGCTCGACTTGCTCCACACCGTGTTCGGCCCCGGCACCTCGGCCTGGGTACCCGCTTGCGGCACGAAACCGGACTCGACGTAGTAGGCGGAGGGCGCACCATGGGGTGACAGCAGCACGATGAGCGGGCTGTTCTTGTCGGGGGTCTCACGGTAATCCTTCAGGGACAGGTCGTCGAGGCGCGCGCCGGTCAAGGCGATCGAGCCTTCAAGCGCGGGCGTCTCGATGTCGACGCGCGATCCCTGCGCCAGCGCTTCCCTGCGGGTGCGGCGGGCGGCGGGCGTTTCCGGCGCGACACCGCCCTGCGGCGGCGAATTCACCGTTTGCGGCGGCAGGGCATCCGCCGCGCCGGGTGCGCCGGGCTTGTTGAGGCCTTGCGAGGTGGCGACCTGAGCCTGGGTTTGCCGGGCCTTGTCGAGCTGCGGCTTGGCGTAGAAGTAGTTCCAGCCGAACACGACGATGACCGACAGCAGCAGCGCCAGATAATAGTTCTTGGTGTCGGGCTTCATGGGTTCGGCCAAATCCTCTTGGGGCCGGATCGAGTCCGTTTGCGCGGGGGCCGCCCGGTTCGCGTGCCGCTCCGACCTTCGCGCTGTTCGCCGCTTCGGGCGGATCCCGAGGCGTGAACGGCGCCCACCGCGCGAACAAGTTCGCGCTGCAGCGCCGCGAAGGGGAGCCTGAGCGCCTCCAACCGACCGACAATCACGTAATCATGGCCGGGCCGGGCGGAAAGGTCGGGCGAAAGCCGCACCGCCTCGCGCAGACGGCGTCGCGCCCTGTTACGCACCACCGCGCAGCCGACCTTCTTTGTCAGGGTGAAGCCGAAGCGGGGCGGATCCGCAGCCTCCGGCGGGGCTGGCGCGGGATCGCCGCGCCGGGGCGACATTTGCAGCGTCATCGCCTTGCCATGCCAGCGCCGGCCCTTGCCGACGTGGAGGAATTCGGCGCGGCGCTTCAGGCGGCCGGGCTTGCAGCCGATGCGAGAAGGCCGGTTTGCGTCGGCCCCATCTTCCTCGCCCGTCCGCTCGACCGTTGGGTTCCGCACGGCGCACCCTTCCGAAGGCGAGCGGCTCGCGGCCGCCAGTGAGGTGTCAGGCGGACAGTTTCTTGCGGCCGCGGGCGCGGCGGGCGGCGATCACCTTGCGACCACCAACCGTTGCCATGCGGGCGCGAAAGCCATGGCGGCGTTTGCGCACGAGCTTGGAAGGCTGATACGTCCGTTTCACAGCGAAAACTCCAAATCGTCCGGCCTCTGATCAGGTCGGCCCGTCGGGATCGCCCTGGCAAGCCGTCACCGGGACAAAGGGTCCGTCCAGGCCGGTCTCTCGCCAGGATCGAGAGAATACCGGACCCGCCGAGACGTGGCCAGCGAACAGCCACGCCGATCGCCGACCCGGCGCAGACCCGCCCGGCGCCCGCCTTATGAGATAGTGCGGGATCGAAGTCAATTTCGTGCAAGTGCGCGACGCGCTGCGCGACGCGCGCGGGGCGGGCGCGGGTCGGCAGCGCCGGCCGCTTTTCCTCCGTCGCGAGGCGTGTTGACTCGCCGCTCCGCCCGTCCCTACCCTGCACGTTTTGGCCGGCATCCGTCGGCCGGCGGGTTTGGACGACGTCGCACCGGATCGGGAGCACCCTCATGACACTGCGCGTTTCGGGCAAGAACCTCGCGATCGGCGAAGCGCTCCGCACCCATGTGCACGGCCGCATCGACGGCGTGATCGCCAAGTACCACGCCGGCACGCCCGTCGGTCATGTCACCATCGAGCCGGAGGGCTCGGGCTACCGGGCCGACTGCACCTTGTTCCTCAAGGCCGGGATCACCCTGCAGGTCGAGGCGGTGGCGCATGATCCCTACGCCAGCTTCGATAAGGCGGCCGACCGCATCGAACGGCGGCTGCGCGACCATCGCCAGCGCAGCCGGAACCGTCACGCCGGCCAGTCTGCCGAGGCGACGGCGGACACGACGCGGGTCCTCGCCGCCGTTCTCGCCTTCGCCGCCGAGCCGGAGCACGGCGAAACGGATGGGGGCGAAACGGATCATGAAGAAACGGACGGGGCGATGTTCCCGGCCGTGGTGGCCGAATCGGCGGAGGGCTTCAAGGACATGACGGTCGCGGCCGCCGTGCGTGCGCTCGATATGGCCGACTGTCCGGTGGTGGTGTTCCGTTTCGACCGCGATCGCCGCATCAACTTCGTGTATCGCCGCTCGGACGGGAACATCGGCTGGATCGATCCACTCGCCGCCGCCGGTCCTTCCGCCTAGAGCATCGGACCGAAAAGTGCGAAGCGGTTTTCGGATTCATCCGATGCGGCACAAGAAGTCAGGGCATCGGACCGGACCCGTTTCCAGGGTCCGATGCTCTAAAGAGCGGTGGGCTGCGACCCCGGACCGATCCGCGCCGCAGCCTCGGGATGCCTTCGCGAGCCTGCTTGCGCCGTCAGTCCGATGCCGCTGCGATCCCGCCTTGAAATCGCACCCGATTGCGGCGAAAGCCGCTCGGCCGATCATCGCCCGCACGGGCGCGTGACTTATATCACCAGTCGTGGCACCTCGCCCGGCACTGCCTCAACACCGACACGCCGACCCTTGATGCCCTCACCATCGGCCGGCGCGCGGCTCCACGGATTCGACGTTTGCGATGTCCTTGAACACCTTGATCACGCGTGATGCGGTGCTGCCCTGCCTGCGGGTCGCCTCCAAGAAGCAGGCCCTTCAGGAACTCAGCGACCATGCCGCCCGCGCGTGCAACCTTCCCGCCCGGGAAATCTTTGACGCGCTGCTGCAGCGAGAGCGCCTGGGATCGACGGGAATCGGCAGCGGCATCGCCATTCCGCACGGCAAGCTCGCCGGGGTGGAGCGCATTGCCGGCGTGTTCGCCCGCCTGGACAAGCCGATCGACTTCGAGTCGCTGGATGGCGAGCCGGTGGACCTGATCCTGCTCCTGATGGCGCCGGAAGCCGCCGGAGCCGATCACCTGAAAGCGCTGGCGCGGGCGGCGCGCCTGCTGCGCTCGCAGGCGGTGACGGCGAAGCTGCGCACCACGCGCGATGCCGGCGTGATCTACGCGACCCTGGCCGAGGAGCCGCGCTCCGACGCGGCCTGAGCCGCTGAGCAGGTTTCGCAAAAATGCCCCGCGGTTTTGCGAAACCTGCGGCTTGTCAGAGAGCGAAGCGGGCGGAGCGTTGGCCGGCCAACGCGAACCTGCTTAGCCCGGAACCGACCCGGCTCAACGCCAAGTGCGGCGCTCGTAGTCGAGGGCGTAGCGTCCGGGGTCGGCAGCGATGGCGGCGAGCCCGTGCAGCACCGCATCGTCCACCGTGATGATGCCCGTCGACACCTGCCGCAGCACGCGGCCGAAGGGCGCCTTGTCCTCGAAACGGGCGCGAAAGGTCTGCGGGTCGAGCAGATCGACGACGCGCGGCAGCACCCCGCCGGAAAAGGTCACGCCGCCCGTGGCGAGAAAGGCGACCGCCATGTCGCCGGCGTAGCGGGCCACCAGCTGCCAGAACAGGCGCACCGTTTCCGCCTCCTCGCCGCGCGGATCGGCGTTGGCGCGGGGGACGAGCACGTTCTGGTCGATGGCGGGCGCAACCAGACCGCGCGCGGTGAACCGCGCCTGGTGGATGCGAGCCAGCCCCGGTCCCGACAGCAGCGTTTCGGCGCTGATCCGCCCGTGGGGGGCGACGGAGATGTGGGGCCAGATCGCCGCTTCCTCGGCGCCGACCGGGCCGAAGTCGATGTGGCCGGCCTCGCTCGCCAGCGCGAAATGCTTGCCGTCGACCTCAAGAAGGGCGGACGCGCCGAGGCCCGTTCCCGGACCGAGAACGAAACGGGCGCCGCGCTTGTAGCCGGCAACCGAGCCGATGGGACGGATCCAGTCCGGCCGGATCACGGGAAGGGCGAGGGCCTGCGCCTCGAAGTCGTTGAGCATCAGGCCTTGTTCGAGCGAAAGGGCGGCGGCGACCTCCGCCCCGTCGATGCGCCAGTGCGCATTGGTCATGTTGACCTGCCGTCCCTCGACGGGACCGGCGGCGCAGACCACGGCCGAGCGCGGCCGCGCCGGCAGGTGCGGCACGACGTCGGCGATCGCCGACTGCAGGTCGGGGAAGTCGCGGGTACCGCGATGCTGGTGCTCCGACATCGCCGCACCCGGCTCGGCGACCAGGGCGAAGCGGGCATTGGTGCCGCCGATGTCGCCGACGAGGAGTGGAAACGGGAACAGGGCCATGCTCTTTCCTGCCGTTGGCGTGCGGTCGCGGCCCCATCT
>CALMGA010000274.1 GCA_937863205.1 uncultured Beijerinckiaceae bacterium
CGCATGCGGCCCGAGCGGATCATCGTCGGCGAGGTGCGCGGACCCGAAGCCTTCGACCTTCTCCAGGCGATGAACACCGGCCACGACGGCTCGATGGGCACGCTGCACGCCAACTCGCCGCGCGAGGCGATCTCCCGCCTCGAGTCGATGATCACGATGGGCGGCTTCTCGCTGCCCTCGAAGACGATCCGCGAGATGATCGTCTCGTCGGTCGACGTCATCATCCAGGCCGCCCGCCTGCGCGACGGCTCGCGCCGCATCACCCACGTCACGGAGGTGATGGGGTTGGAGGGCGAGGTCGTCATCACCCAGGATCTCCTGCTCTACGACGTGCTCGGCGAGGACGCCGCCGGCAAGCTGAAAGGGCGGCATCGCTCGACCGGCATCGGCCGGCCGCGCTTCTGGGAGCGGGCGCGGTACTACAACGAGGAGGGCCGGCTCGCGGCGGCCCTCGACGCCACCGAGGTCAAGGTCGACGCCTGAGCCTACGAACCCGGAGCCAGCCGGCGGCGCCGAAAGCGGACGATTGCCATGGACATCCAGCAGATCATCATTCCCGCGATGGCGACGGTGGCGGTCGGCGGCGTCGCCTACGCGCTCGCCCAGCCCTACCTCGACGGCAACGCCCAGGCGGAGAAGCGCAAGGCCGCGCTGCAGAGCCGTGCCGCGACCAAGTCGGCCGGCCGCGGCAACGATGCCGCCAAGCGCCGCAAGCAGGTCGCCGACAGCCTGAAGGAGCTCGATGCCAGGGCGAAGAGCAAGAAGCTGACCTTCGAGACCAAGATGGCGCAGGCCGGCGTCACCTGGACCCGCCCGTTCTACTACGCGCTGTCGGCCGCCCTCGCCGTCGTCGCGGCCGGCATCGCCTTCCTGGTCCTCGGCAGCCCGCTGATCGGCCTCGCGGCGGCGGTGGTGGGGGGCTTCGGCATGCCGGCCTGGCTGGTGTCGCGCCTGCGCAAGCGCCGCTTCAACAAGTTCCTGGACGAGTTCCCGGCCGCGGTCGACGTGATCGTGCGCGGCATCAAGGCCGGCATCCCGCTCGGCGACTGCATCCGCAACATCGCCAGCGAAGCGGCCGAGCCGGTGCGCACCGAGTTCCGCAACATCGTCGAAACGCAGCAGATGGGCATCGGCATCGCCGAGGCGGTCGAGAAGCTAACCGAGCGCGTGCCGCTGGCGGAGGCGAACTTCTTCTCGATCGTGATCAACATCCAGTCGAAGGCCGGCGGCAACCTGTCTGAGGCTTTGACGAACCTGTCCAACGTGCTGCGCGATCGCAAGAAGATGAAGGGCAAGGTGAAGGCGATGTCGAGCGAGGCCAAGGCCTCCGCCGGCATCATCGGCTGCCTGCCCCCCCTCGTCGGCGGGGCCGTCTACTTCACCAGCCCCAACTACATGAACGTCCTGTTCACCACCTCGACCGGCCATCTCGTGATGTTCGGCTGCGTATGCTGGATGGGGATGGGCATCTTCGTGATGAAGAAGATGATCTCCTTCGACGTTTGATCGCGACGACCCTCGAGACACACGTGCGCCGCCGCGCTCCGCACCCTTTCAGGCGACCTGGCAACCAATGCTCCAACAGCTCGCAGACCCCCACACCCTGGCCTCCATCCTCGTCGCGATCGCCACCGTCGCGACCGTGCTGACGGTCGCCCAGCCCCTGCTGTCCACGGATCGGCTCGGCAAGAGGATGAAGAGCGTCGCCTCGGAGCGGGAACGCATCCGGGCGCGCGAGCGCGAGAAGCTGAAGGCGCAGAAGACCAGCCTGCGCTCCGAGCCCAAGGCCTACATGAAGCGCATCGTCGATCGCTTCAACCTGACGGAATGGCTGGGCTCGGCGAAGGCGAAGGGCCAGATGGCGAGCGCCGGCCTGCGCGGACCGCAGGCGGAGACGGCCTTCCTGTTCTTCCGCCTCGTGTCGCCCCTGGCCTTCGCGACCGTCTGCGCCTTCTACATGTTCGTCCTCCAGGTCGTCGGCTGGCCGTTCACGGTGAGGCTCGGCGCGGTGATGGGCGCGGCCTACCTCGGCATCAAGGCGCCGGAGATCTACGTCTCCAACCTCATCAAGAAGCGGCAGGCCTCGATCGGCCGCGCCTTCCCCGACTCGATGGACCTGCTGCTGATCTGCGTCGAGTCCGGCATGTCGATCGAGGCGGCCTTCCGCAAGGTGGCGAGCGAGATCGGCATCCAATCCGTGCCGCTGGCCGAGGAACTGGCCCTGACCACCGCCGAGCTTTCGTTCCTGCCGGAGCGCCGGACGGCCTACGAGAACCTTTCGAGGCGCGTCACCATCGAATCGGTGAAGCAGATCGTCACCGTGCTGATCCAGGCCGAGCGCTACGGCACGCCGCTCGGCCATGCCTTGCGCATCCTGGGCCAGGAAAGCCGCGACCAGCGCCTGCTGGCGGCCGAGCAGAAGGCGGCGGCGTTGCCGCCCAAGCTGACCGTGCCGATGATCATCTTCTTCCTGCCGGTGCTGTTCGCGGTGATCCTGACGCCGGCGGTCATCCAGATCTCGACGATGAAGTAAACGATGGGGAGGGCGCGGGCAGGGCCGGGCGGATGTATCCCATGCTCCCGAAGCTGTTCGGGTGCGAAGAACAGCCGTGCGCCTTCGGACCGCGGCCGTGCCGCTCGCCGGGTGATGCTCGCCGCCAAACCTACAGGTTGTCGGCGGCCGCCGTCCGCGTCGTGTCTTCGACCCCGCGAGCTGCGGTCCTGGATTGTTCGCCTGCCGCCGGACTCGCCCCCTTGACCGGCTTCCACACGTCGGACTGGGCGATCATGCGGCGCATCGACTGGACGTTGTCGGCCGCCTCGATGGGTGGCAGGTCGCGGCGCGACACGGCTTCGGCGTCGGCGTACTTGCCTTCCAGCGACAGCACCAGGGCGAGGTTCTGGCGGACCCGCATGTCGGCTCCGGGTCGCGCGGCCGCTTGGCGCAGCGTGTCCTCGGCCAGCGGCAGCCGGTGCTCCAGCGCGTAGGACAGGCCCAGGTTGGAGAGCACGCCGGGCTGGCCGGGTATGATCTTGAGGGCCGCGTTGTAGTAGCCCTGCGCGCGGGCATGCTCGCCCATCTGGTCGGCGACCGAACCTTGCGCCGACAGGATGCTCCAGTTGGGTTGCTCGGGCGTGTGGGCGCGCGCCAACACTTCGGCCGCCTCCGCGAGTCGTCCGGCATCGGCGAGGGCCTTGCCGTAGGCGCCGAGCACGACCTCATCGTGGGAGTGCTTGATGGCGAGGCGCTGCAGAACGGCGACCGCCTGGGCGAACTGCGTGAGGGCGCGCAGGGTGCCGGCGTAGCGGATGGCGATGGCCCTGTCGTCGGGATGGGCCGCGTAGCGGGCCGCCATGTCCTGAGCGTAGGCGTGCAGGCGCGCTTGATCGCCGCTCGGCGGCGGCGTCGGCAGCGAGCCGGTCGACACGTCGCCCAGTTCGGTGAGCCCGCCCGCGCCCGGCGCCGTGCATCCCCCCGACGCGAGGGCCGAGCCCAGCGCCGCCGCGAGAGCGAGGGTGCGATACGCTTTGACCATGGTGTCCGCCTGCCTCTTCGGCCGCATCGGGGCCCGTGACGCGGTCAACTGCCGTCGCCGTTGCGGGGCTTAACCGCCCGGTGGGTCTTGTCCGCGCTGGATCGAAGCAATAAACCGTTAAGGCTAACGAAGCCTGAACAGCGGCCACAGGCGGTCCAGCGAGGGGCAGGGAACGCCTTGCAGCATCCGATCCCCATCCACGGCGTCACGGCGGCGACGATGGCGGCGGCGCTGGCGCAACTTGGGGCCTTGCCGGTCGCCTTCGCCGCGGCCTGCGGCTACAAGGCCGGCAGGGGCGAGGTGCTGCTGCTGCCCGCGCCCAATGGATCGCTGGCTGGCGTTCTCCTTGGCCTGGGAACACGCCCGGCGCGCGACCGCTCGGCCGCGGGCAGGCTCGCCCTGACGCTGCCGCCAGGAACCTATGAGCTGGCCGGCGGCTTCGACGATCCCGGCGCCGCCGCTCTCGCCTTCGCCCTCGGCGGCTACCGCTTCACCCGTTTCCGCCGCGGCGCCGAGCCGGCCGGGTCGGAAGCGTCACGCGACGACGATGCCCCCCGCCTGCTCACCCCCGCCGGCGTCGACGCCGACACCATTTCCCTGGTGAGCGGGGCGGTGGCGATGGGGCGCGACCTCATCAACCGCCCGGCCAACGATCTCGGGCCCGACGCGCTGGAGGAGGCGATCCGCGGCCTCGCCGAACGGCACGGCACCTCCTGCACGACGGTGCGCGGCGAGGCACTCGCGGCCGGCTTCCCGCTGGTGCACGCGGTCGGCCGGGCCGCCGCGCAGGCGCCGCGGCTCGTCGAGTTCAGCTGGGGCGATCCAGGCGACCCCAAGGTGACCCTGGTCGGCAAGGGCGTGTGCTTCGACACCGGCGGCCTCGACATCAAGCCGGCCTCGGCCATGCTGCTGATGAAGAAGGACATGGGCGGGGCCGCCACTGCCCTCGCCTTGGCCGACATGGTGATGGGCGCGCACCTGCGCGTGGCGCTGCGCGTGATCGTGCCGGTGGTGGAGAACGCGGTCGCCGGCGACGCCTTCCGGCCGGGCGACGTGCTTGCCAGCCGCAAGGGCCTCACGGTCGAGGTCGGCAACACCGACGCGGAGGGCCGCCTCATCCTGGCCGACGCGCTGGTGCTCGCCGACGAGGAGGCGCCCGATCTGCTGCTCGACTTCGCGACGCTGACCGGCGCCGCACGGGTGGCGCTGGGACCGGAGCTGCCGCCCTTCTTCACCGACGACGAAGAGTTGGCGGCGGCGATCGCGCGCCACGCCGAGTCCGCCAACGATCCCTGCTGGCGCCTGCCGCTGTGGGATCCCTACGACGCCACGCTGAAGAGCAAGGTCGCCGATCTCAACAACATGTCGAGCGGTCCTTTCGCCGGCGCGATCACGGCGGCGCTTTTCCTGCGACGCTTCGTTGGTCGGGCGAAGAGCTGGGCGCATTTCGACGTCTACGGCTGGAATCCCTCGTCGCGACCGGGCCATCCCGAGGGCGGCGAGATCCAGACGGCGCTCGCGCTGTTCGAATTGCTGCGCGAGCGCTACCGCGTTCCGCCGGGCGGCCAATCGGTTTGACGACGCACCGTCTCGATCCGCGCCTCACCCCGGCGCGACCGGATCTCGCGGCGGCGCACCTTCGCGGGCGCGTCGAAGCCGAGCGGTTCGTCACCGGGCGCCCGGCGAGCGTGGCCGCTGAACTGCTCGACATGAAGCTGCGCCCCCGAGCCGATTCGCCGCTGTCGACGCAGCTGCTCCACGGCGAAGCGGTGACGGTCTTCGACGAGACGGAGGGCTGGGGCTGGGTGCAGGCCGAGCGCGACGGCTATGTCGGGTATGTCGCCGCCTGCGGGCTCGCAGCGGCCGAGGCGGCGGCCAGCCATCGCGTGGTGGTGAACCGCACCTTCATCTATCCCGCGCCGGACATGAAGCAGCCCATCATGGCAGCCCTGCCGCTCGACGGGCGCGTCGCCGTGCACGGTGCGAGCGGCACCGGCTTCGCCAAGCTGCGGCAGGGCGGCTACGTCATCGCCGCCCATCTCGCCGAGCTCGACGAAGCGGCACCGGACTATGTCGCGGTCGCCGAAGCCCTGACCGGATCGCCCTACCTGTGGGGCGGCAAGTCGGCCGGCGGCATCGACTGTTCGGGCCTGGTGCAACTGGCCACCAGCCTCGCCGGACGTCGGATGGCGCGGGACACCGATCTGCAGCAAAGCGATCCGGCCCTGTCGTCGGTCGACCGGGCGGCGGGATACCGACGCGGCGACCTCGTGTTCTGGAAGGGTCACGTCGGCATCATGATCGATGCGGACGATCTCCTTCACGCCAATGGCCATCACATGCTTGTGATGCGGGAAAGCCTGCATGCGGCCCAAACGCGCATCGCGGCCAGCACCGGTGCGCTGCCCGCTGCCGTCAAGCGCTTCATCCGCTAAGATCCTGTGATTCCACGGGTCTGCGCCGCCCGCCGAAGGTTGCGAACCCGTCTTCGCCGCGCGGTCGACGCCTTGTAAGTACCGCTTTTCCGGCCTACCTGAAGATCAATCGATCGAGGCCGGCCCAGCCGGAAGAACGCTCTCGCACTCTGACATCGTCATCCGGCATCGTATGATGCCTGCGAACGATCTTTCTCACCAATCGAGATACCCTGCCGCGTCGCAACGCGGCGCATGACGTCACGATCAAGGACATGCCGCAATGGCGACTGGTACGGTAAAGTGGTTCAACGCCGAGAAGGGATACGGCTTCATCCAGCCCGACGAGGGCGGCAAGGACGTATTCGTGCACATCAGCGCGGTCGAGCAGGCCGGGCTGCGCAACCTGCAGGAAGGTCAGAAGATCAACTTCGAGATCGTGGCCGATCGGCGATCGGGCAAGTCTGCGGCTGCCAACCTTCGCGCTGCCTGACAACAACGACGCGCGGCCGACATTGTCGCCGCGCTCCGCCGTTTGTGCATCTCGATCGGTCTTTCCCCGCGATCTTCGTTTCTCCCGCCCGGTACTTTGGGCGGACCGGCCTCCTGGGGTCCTTTATTGGATCGGGGCGGCGTAGAGCAGGCCGCCGCGCGTCCACAGTTCGTTGAGACCGCGCCTGATCCTGAGGCTCGATCCGTCGCCCAGGTTGCGCTGGAAGACGTCCGCGTAGTTGCCGACGTATTTGATGACGCGATAGGCCCAATCGGCACTCAAACCCAATCCCATGCCGTAGTTGCCTTCGATGCCGAGCAATCGCTTGATGCCGGGATTGTCTCCACGCGCCATCACGTCGACGTTGCGTTGATTGACGCCCATCTCATCCGCGTCGATCATTGCCGTCAGGGTCCACCTCACGATCAGGAACCATTGGTCGTCACCTTGCCGGACAGCCGGCCCGAGCGGCTCCTTGGAGATGATCTGCGGTAGGATGACGTTGTTTTCGGGGTCGGGCAGGCTGGCGCGCAGGACGAACAGGGCCGACGCGTCGGTGGTGTAGGCCGCGCAATGCCCGGCGCGGTAGGCGTTCTCCGCCTCCTCCGAGTTGGGAAAGGCGGTGGCCTCGTACTTCAGGCCGCGCTGCCGGAAGAAATCGCTCAGGTTCAGCTCCGTCGTGGTGTCCTGCTGCACGCAGATGCCTTTGCTCGGCAGGGCGAGCGCATCGGTGACGCCGAGGCTACGCCGTACCAGGAAACCCTGGCCATCGTAGTAGGTGACCCCAGCAAACAGCAGGTCTTGTCCCGACTCCCGGCTCAGCGTCCAGGTTGTGTCACGGCTCAGCAGATCGACTTGGCCCTGCCGCAGCGCGGCGAAGCGCTCCTTGGTCGTCAGGGGCACGAATTCGACCCTGGTCGGCTCGCCGAAGACCGCCGCCGCGACGGCCCGGCAGAAGTCGATGTCGAACCCCGACCACTGACCCTTGCCGTCGATCTGGCCGAAGCCGGGCAGGGCGGCGCTGGACCCGCACCGCAAATGCCCTCGCGCCTTGATTGCCGCCAGAGTCGAGCCCCGGCCGCTCGGCACCGCCGTCGCGCCAGTCGCGGAAAGGGGCGTCTGCTGCGCCGACGAGGGTTGCGCGGACGTTTGTCCCCGGACTTGCCCCCCGATTTGCGTCGACGCGGACAACAGCAGCGCGCAGACGAGCCGCACGACCGGTTTCGACGACACCCGCTGCCCTCCTCGCGCGCCGAGCCCGACGTTCGCGCGAGGTGGATGCGCCCGAAGCCGACGTCATTGTCAAGCCGAAGCTTGGAAGGGCGGCCGGCATCGGATGTGACTTGCCGAGCCCGAGCCGGTCCGACGCCTCATACCAGGCGGCATCCGCGAACAGCTGGCCTTGTTCCCCAGGGTTCACGGCTCCGCGTCCGGACGAGCATAACGTTTCTTGATCCGATCCCAATCACGGGGGCTTCGCGCTTCCCTCAGGAACTGCACGCCGCGGC
Organism: uncultured Beijerinckiaceae bacterium; assembly: GCA_937863205.1. The sequence continues at coordinate 7,952 of CALMGA010000274.1, forward strand.
GGGTGACCTTGCGGAACAGGAAGAAGCCTTCGTCGTCGATGCCGGGACCTTCGATGTAGTCGATGGCGAGCAGACGATCCAAAGCCTCGGCCATGACCTGCTCCGAACAATGGAGGTCGGCCGCCTCCTTAACAGAGTCGATCACGACATTTTGGCGCGGCGACAACTGGCGCTCTTCGAGCATGAGCATGAGGCGGCGCAACAGGTCGACATCCGTCATCGCACGTTTTCAGGTCTGCGCTCGCCGTCCATCGCGACGATGGTGTCAGATCGCCGCCGACGTGTCGATGAGTAAGCGGCGACGAGGATACGCCGAGAGATGAGCCGCTCGGCCTTTACGTAATGCGCGCGGACGCGGACGGCGTGGACTTGTTCACCTTGATGCGGTCGCCTTCTTGGGCGAGGACTCGGCGCCTCGCAGCAGGAGAACACCCGTGACGATCTTCATCCTGAGAGCCGTGCGGCGAAGCGCGGACGGCAAGAAAGCCGCTCATATCGCGAGCCGATGGCCTTACGACGCTGCCGACCTGAGCGAAGCCAAGGCCTTCGTCGACCGAACTCCGACCGAAGGATGGAGCGACGCCGACACGTTCGAGGTCGCCGACGGCAAAGGCCGGCGTCTCGCCTGCCGCGCGATCGCCGGACCTTCGTCCAACGCCTGGAGCGACGAGGTGGAAGAGCCTTCACCCTTCGCCGCAGACTGAGTCCGATCGGCGACATGTCCAGGGCGCTTGGTCACGGCGGGGATGTCCCGAGAAGACCCGTTGTCCGCGACACGACGCCAACCAAGAAGATGGGCGCCGGCCGATGAAACGGCCGACGAGCGGGGATCAGGCCGCTTTCGGCAGGACGAAGCCGGAGGCGAGTTCGATTTCACGGCGCAAACGGCGCGCCTGCTCGTAGGCCCATTTGGCGCGGCTGTGCAGCCCCTTGCTCTTCATCACGTTGCCGTACTGTTCGATGGCGGTGATGTTTGCCAGCTTGGCTTCAAGACCAGTCATGTGATCCTCGCTTCGAATCCTGATGTGCTCAGGCTATAGGGGGCGATTCCGGCGGAATAGGACCGCGACACGCTCCTTCGGCGATTGGCTGTCCTTATGACAATTCCGCCACAAGCTGGTTAAGGCTTCCTTTCCAAGCGACCTGATCCGATCGACATCCATGGGCGACCTGCGCGGCGATCGCCGGCTTGGGATGTTCCATCGGCCGACTATATCGAACGGCGGCGGCAAGCGCCGACGGCAGGGCCTGCCCGCCTCCCTCCCGCGAATGCGGCCAATTGGCCGCAGCCGGGCCGCTCAGACCGGAGATGCGAATGCTCGACGAAGCGACCCAGCCTTTCCTGACGCTCAACGACGGACGGGTCATGCCGCAGCTCGGCTTCGGCGTGTTCAAGGTTCCCGGCGGCGAGGCCGAACGCACGGTCGCGACCGCGATCGAAGCCGGCTATCTCGGGATCGACACGGCGGCGATCTACGGCAACGAGGAGGGTGTGGGGGCGGCGCTCGCCAAGGCCGCGCGTCCAATTGCTGTCACGACCAAACTTTGGAACAACAAGCACGAGCCGGCAGCCGCCACGTCAGCGCTCGGCGAAAGCCTGCGCAAGCTGGGGCGCCCGAGCGTCGATCTTTACCTCGTGCACTGGCCGGTCGCGACCAGCGACTTCGTCGCGACATGGCGGGCGATGGTCGGCTTCCGCGACGCCGGGCTCGCCACCTCGGTCGGCGTGTCGAACTTCACGGTCGATCACCTCAAGGCGATCATCGAGGCGACCGGGGTCGCGCCGGCGGTCAACCAGATCGAACTGCATCCGGCCTTTCAGCAACGCGAACTGCGCGCGTTCCACGCCGACCACGGCATCATCACGCAATCTTGGGGCCCGCTGGGGCAGGGCGGCGGACTGGATGATGACGAACTCCGGCGCATCGCCGCCAAGCACGGGCGAACGCCGGCACAGGTCGTGCTGCGCTGGCATCTCGATCTCGGCCTCATGGTGATCCCGAAGTCGTCCACGCCGGCGCGCATCGCCGAGAACATCGACGTCTTCGGCTTCCATCTCGACGCGGAGGACCACGCCGCCATCGCTACGCTCGATCGGCCGGATGGGCGCCTCGGTCCGGACCCGCGGACCTTCGGCACCGGGTGAGCGAACGTTCAGCCGCCGATCAGCGCCTGCACTTCGCGGGCGAAGTCGTCGGCGATTTCCGCATCGGCCAGGGCGAAAGCCGCGTTGGCGACGAGGAAGCCCAGCTTGGATCCGCAATCATAGGTGCGTCCGTCGAAACGGACGCCGTGGAAGTCCTGCCGTTCGGCCAAAACCTTCATGCCGTCGGTGAGCTGGATCTCGCCGCCCGCGCCCTTGCCGATCTTGCCGAGGATGTCGAAGATCTCGGGCTGCAGGATGTATCGGCCGGAGATGATCTCGTTGGAGGGGGCGCTCCCCTGCGGCGGCTTCTCGACCATGCCGGTGATCTCGAAGCTGGCGCCCTCGTCCGCGCCGATGGACACCACGCCGTACTTGTGCGTTTCGCTCGCCGGCACCTCCTCGACGGCGATGATGTTGCCGCCGTGCTTTTCATAGGCGGCGACGCACTGCCGGAGGCAGCGGGTGCCGCGCGCTTGGTGTGTCGGCTTGCCAAGCGTCACCATGTCGGGCAGCAGAACGGCGAAGGGCTCGTCGCCGACGATCTCGCGGGCGCACCAGACGGCATGGCCGAGGCCGAGAGGTGCCTGCTGGCGGGTGAAGCTGGTCGCGCCGGCGGGCGGCGTTTGTTTCCTCAGCAGTTCGAGCTGCGGCGCCTTGTTGCGCTGGCGCAGCGTATCCTCAAGCTCGTAGTTGATGTCGAAATAGTCTTCGATGACCGCCTTGCCCCGCCCGGTCACGAAGATGAAGTGCTCGATGCCGGCTTCCCTTGCCTCATCGACGACGTGCTGCAGCACCGGCGCATCGACGACGGTCAGCATCTCCTTGGGAACGTTCTTGGTGGCCGGCAGGAAACGCGTGCCGAGACCGGCGACGGGGAACACGGCCTTGCGAATCATCTTTGTCATGGCGCGATCTCGGGAACGGCGGTGGCGTCGATGGCAGATCCGACTTGCCCCGTCCAGCCTGGCCGGCGCCTACCGCTCGCGCTCGCGTTTTTCGCTGCCCAGCCGCTTCGACCAGGACCAACCCGTACCCGGCAGCGAGGCGGTGATCCGCTTGGCACGATCGCTGAAGTTGAAGGTGAACGGCGCCCCGCCGATCGACACGCTCATCCCCGATTTCGAGAAGTTGAGGTGAACGCCCGGCAGGATCCGCACGGAGCGATGGTAGCGGAAGCCCATGGGTATCGTTCCTGTGTCGACAGAGAGGAGAATACGACGCCCGCGGCCTTGCCGCCACTCACGCACCGCGCGGCCTTCGTGATTTTTCAACCCTGACCATCTAACCCTGTCGCTTGGCAGGGAATGCGGCGCCGGCGGCGCCGGAAAGGGTGCGATGAGCGTTCTCGTCACGGGCGGCGCGGGATACATCGGCGGGCACATGGTGCTGGCGCTTCTCGACGCCGGCGAGGAGGTCGTGGTGATCGATGACCTCAGCACCGGCTTCCGCTGGGCGGTGCCGCCGGGGGCGCACTTCGTGCAGGGTGACTTCGGCGACGAGGCGCTGGTCGGTCAACTGCTGCGCGAGCACCGCGTCGAGGCGATCGCCCATTTCGCCGCCAGGATCGTGGTGCCGGACTCGGTCGCCGACCCGCTGGGCTATTACGGCAACAACACGGCCAAGGCCCGCACGCTGATCGACTCGGCGGTGCGCGCCGGCGTGCCACACTTCGTCTTCTCCTCGACCGCCGCCGTCTACGGCGAGCCGGCGGCGAGCCCCGTCGTCGAGGACGTCGCGCTGGCGCCGATCAATCCCTACGGCCGATCCAAGCTGATGGTCGAGTGGATGCTCGCCGACACGGTGAAGGCGCACGACCTCAAGGCGGTGGTGCTGCGCTACTTCAACGTCGCCGGAGCCGATCCCAAGGGGCGGCTCGGCCAGTCCACGCCCAATGCCACCCATCTCATCAAGATCGCTGTACAGGCCGCGCTCGGCCATCGCCGGGGCATGGATGTGTTCGGCACGGACTATCCCACCCCTGACGGCACCTGCGTGCGCGACTACATCCAAGTATCGGACCTCATCGACGCGCACATGCGGGCGCTCAAGCACCTGCGCGGCGGCGGCGGCAGCCTGACGTGCAACTGCGGCTACGGCCGCGGCCTTTCGGTCAAGGAGATCATCGCCCAGGTCAAGGAGGTTTCGGGCGTCGACTTCCCCGTGCGCTTCGCCGGCCGTCGCGCCGGTGATCCCGCCGCCCTGGTGGCTGGGGCGGGCCGCGTCCGCGAGGTGCTCGGCTGGCAGCCACGCTTCACCGACGACGTCCGCGGCATCGTCGCCCAGGCATTGGATTGGGAGCGCCGGCTTCATAACCGCACGGCCTGAACGGGAGCGGGCGGCGCGGACGCGAGAGGGCTGATCGGCAGGTCGTACGGTCGGGGCCGGCGCCTTGCCCGACCGTTCCCGCATACCCCTGGCGGCCATACCCCTGGCGGCGCAGGCCTGTTGCGCGCACCCCACGATGCTTCAACCGATGGTGCCGCACCCGGATTTGCCGGAAAACCGCCGCGCACACTCCCGTCCGATGCTTTAAAACCGAAGATCCTGCCAGCTTTGCGCCGCCGTCAGGGAAATGTCTCTCTTCAGCTCGCGCTTTGCTTTCGTTCGCAAGCGATGGCCGGGCGCAATCTCGCTCACAGGCTTCGGCACCAGCGGCAGCTTGACGATATAGAGACCGCTGTCGGCACGATCCGCCGCAAGGGACGCGTAGAAATCGTCATATGCCTTCTCGAGGACCTTCGCGTTCTCTTCGCGGAAGGAAATGTGCGTGCTCGCCGATGTCCCGATGATCGTGCCGATGCCACTGGCGTCCGCGATGCCTTGCAGAACGGCGAACAAGACGGCTTGAGGCGCGACATCGCGCATCAGTTTCGTCGCGCTCCTCATCTCATTCATCGTTCCGCTCTGACCTTGCATGCGGGATACGAAGATCACGTCGTCCTCTGCGATCCCGAGCAGATATCCCGGTACGAAGGAGAAGGCGAGGGTATAGATATTCGTGTTGTTGAAGATATACTCGATGGACAGCTCACCTTCATCGACGACGCCCGTCGAAAGGCCGGCCACGATCTTGAGACCATCGGCCTCGTGCCGCGCCTCATAGAGTTTCGTGCGTAATTACCCACGCCCATTCCGGGGTGTTCAGGCGCAGACGGTGCCCAGGATG
>CALMGA010000275.1 GCA_937863205.1 uncultured Beijerinckiaceae bacterium
GTGCCGCCCCCGGTGCCTCCAGCGTCGCCGCCGGCGCAGACAGCCCAGCCGGCAGCGCCCCAGCCGACACCGCCGATCCCATCACGGTCCCTCCCGGCACCGCCCGCAGCCGTGGCGCCGAGCGGAGCGACCACCGCCGAAGCGCCGCGCCTGCCCGATGCCGATCCCGGCTGCCTCCAGCGGTTGAAGAGCGCGAAGGTCGAGGCCGAGCCGATCGCCATCGGTCCCCAGCCCGACGCCCGCTGCACGGTTGTTGATCCCGTCAGGCTTGATCGCCTCGCCCTGCCCGACGGCGGCAGCGTGCTGTTTCCCGACCGTCCGACGATCAGTTGCACAACCGCCGCGACCTTCGCCGCCTACATTCGCGAACTGTTGGCGCCCCTCGCCAAAGGCAGCTTCGGCCCGGTCGGCGCAAGCGGCGCCGGGAGCGGCGGCGGCCAGGTCGGGAACGCACCAGGCCTCGCCGCCGTGTGGACCGGACCCGGCCTCGAATGCCGGTCGCGCGACCACATCTTCGGCGCCAAATTGTCGGCGCACGGCCAGGGCCTCGCCGTGGACATCGCGCAGATCAAGCTCGCCGACGGGCGGGTCATCCCCGTGGGCGCGCCGGCGAGCGAGGCCGAGGCGACCTTCGAAACGGCGGCGCGCGCCGGCGCCTGCGGCTACTTCCACACCGTTCTCGGCCCGGGCTCGGACAGCTATCACCGCACGCACTGGCACTTCGACCTCGAAGTGCGCGGGCGCAGCGGCGACGCGAAATACTGCAAATAGGATCGCGAGCCGCGCCGGCAGCGTCCCGCCGTCAGAGCATCTCCTGTCCGCCGGTGACGGGTATCAGCGCCCCGGTCATGTAGCTGCCTTCGCGCGAAGCCAGCAGCACGTAGGCCGGGGCCAGCTCGGCCGGCTGGCCGGCGCGCCCGAGCGGCGTGTCCTTGCCGAGTTCGGCAAGCTTCTCGGCGCTCTTCACGATGGGCTGGATCGGCGTCCAGATCGGCCCCGGCGCGACGCAGTTGACCCGGATGCCCTTGGGCGCCAGCAGGTTCGAGAGCGCCACGGTGAGGCTGTTGATCGCGCCCTTGGTGGCGGAATAAACCAGCATGCCGGCGCTCGCCACCTTGGACTGCTGGCTGGTGGTGTTGATGATGGCGGCCCCCGGCTTCATCTGCGCCGCCGCCGCCTGGGCGAGGTAGACCATCGCGAAGACGTTGGCGCGGAACGAGCCTTCGAGGTCGGCGGCGGTGACGTCGTCGAGCCCTTCGTTGACGACCTGGGCGGCGGCGTTGTTGACCAGCACGTCGAGGCGGCCGAATTCCGCCACCGTGCGCGCCACCAGCTCGCGGCAGTGCGCCTCCTCGCGCAGGTCGCCCGGCAGCAGCAGGACGCGGCGCCCGGCCTGGCGCACCCACAGCGCGGTGTTCTCGGCATCGCCCTGCTCGGCGGCGAGGTAGGAGATCGCCACGTCGGCTCCTTCGCGGGCGAAGGCGATGGCCACCGCCCGGCCGATGCCGGAATCGCCGCCGGTGATCAGCGCGGCCTGACCGGTGAGCAGGCCCTTGCCGCGATAGGAGTCCTCGCCGTGGTCGGCCTTCGGCGACATCGCCGAATCGAGGCCGGGGCGGGGCTGCGGCCGCGCGTCGGCGTAGGGCGGCTGCGGCTGGCTGGTGCGGGGATCGTCGGACATGGCGGCACCTGCTGGCTGGATGGCGGGGGCCAAGCGCCGGCCGGCTCGCCGAAGTTCCCGGCCGGCTCGCGCCTGCGACGGCAGGCAGCACCCGCCGCGCCGGCGGCCGGAAAGGTGATGGGGCGGCCGGTCACCCCGCCGGCTTGCGGCCGACCACCGCCCACAGCGGATCGCCGCGCCGGCCGTCGGCGAGGACGTATGCCTCGATGGCGCCGAAGCCGGCGCGCTCCAGGTAGAGCCGCACCAGCCCGGCCTGCCCGTCGGCGTCGAGGGCCCGCCAGATCGCCACCGCCTTGGTCGGGAAGCAGCGGTTGGAGAAGCTGACCACGAGCGGCGCGCCGGGCGCGAGCGCGCGAAGGACGTCGGCGAACACCGCCACCGGCGATTGCAGGTATTGCACGCCGACGCAGCACAGGGCCGCATCCAGGCTGCCGGGGGCGAGCGGCAGGGCCTGGGTTCGGTTGAGGTTCTGCACGAAGCGTCGGGTCAGCCGGGGATTGGCGTCGAGTTCGTCCGCGTTCATGCCTTGGCCGATCACGGCGGCGAGGGGCAGGGTCGCGGGGAGATGGCTGACCCAGCTCGACATCAGGTCGAGCACGCGGTCGCCCGGCCGCAGCAGCGTCGCGTAGAAGGCGGTCAGCGCCGCCGTCGCCGCCTCGTCGATGTGGGTGACGAGGCGCACCGGCTCGTAGAACAGCAGGTCGTCGCCATCGTCCACCTTGCCGAAGGCGGCCGGCGGCAGCTCGGGCAGGCCGTCGTCCTGTGGTCCCGTCACCGCGATCTCCCGCTCCCTTGCCGGCTGCGGGCATCGCACGCGCACCGCCGCCGCGCCACGGCGAGGAGGTCGCAGGCGGCAGAACGGCAGGCCGCGCGCTCAGGCCGCGCGAACCCTCGCGCCCGGCCCCAGGTTGCCAGCCGGTCCCCACCAACCCGATCGGCAGCCATGGCCAGCATCTTCATCACCGGCTCAAGCGACGGGCTCGGGCGCATGGCCGCGAGCCTGCTGGTCGGACGCGGCCACACCGTGGTTCTTCACGCCCGCAACGAGGCGAGGGCGCGCGACGCGCGCGCCGCCGTGCCCGGCGCCGAGGCCGTGCTTGTCGCCGATCTCGCCTCGATCGCCGCAACTCGCCGGCTCGCCGACATGGCGAACGACTTGGCTGCCGACTTGGCCGCCAAGCTTTCGCCCGGCCAACCAGCCGGCCGCCGCGCCTTCGACGCGGTGATCCACAATGCGGCGGTCGGCTACAAGGAGAAGCGGCGCATCGAGACGGTCGACGGCCTCGCCCACGTGTTCGCCGTCAACACGCTGGCGCCTTACCTGCTGACCGCGCTGATGGCGCCGCCCCAGCGGCTCGTCTTTGTCAGCTCCGAGTTGCACCGGCGCGGCGACGCCGGGCTCGACGACCTGCAATGGGAGCGCCGGCCGTGGCGCGGCAACCAAGCCTATTCCGACAGCAAGCTGCACGATGCCCTGCTCGCCTTCGCGGTGGCGCGACGCCGGCCGGGCACCCTCAGCAACGCCGTCGAGCCGGGCTGGGTCGCCACCAAGATGAGCGGCCCGCGCGCCACCGGCGACCTCGACAGGGGGCACCGCACCCAGGTCTGGCTCGCCGGCGGCGAACCGGCCGAGGGCCAGCCGGCCCCGACCAGCAGCGGCGGGTACTTCTTCCATCTCGGGCCGCAGAAGGTGCACGGGCAGGCCCGCGACCCGGCCGTGCAGGACAAGCTGCTCGCCCGCTGCGAGCAGCTGTCGGGCGTGGCGCTGGCGGCCACCGTCCCGGCTTGACGCGGGAGCGGCCCCCGCCGTTTCCGTCCGCTTCTAAGCAGGTTCGCGTTGGCAGGCCCGCGCTTCACCCGCTCAGCTTGATATGCCGCCGGTTTTGATCGCAGAACCGCGGAGCGCTTTTGCGAAACCTGCTTAGCGGAAGAAACCGCCGCCGTAGCCGTAGGGGCGGCCGTAGCCGTAACCGCCGCCGTAGCCGTAGGGGCGGCCGTAGCCGTAGCCGCCGCGATAGAACCCGCCACCGTTGGGATAGCAGAATCCGTTGCCGCCACGGTGGCGGTACGGGCCGCAGCCGCCGGAGGCGAGCGTGATGTCGGGTGCCGCGCCGGCGAGGGGCAGCGGCTGCGCCCCCGGCATGGCCGAGGCCTCGATGGAGAGGGCGGGGAGGGCGCTCGCGGCCAGCGCCGCGGCGGCCAGTGCCGTGATCAGGTTGCTTCGCATCGGACGACTCCTGTTGTTTGTCCGCCGGGATGAACGCGTCCCGCGGGGCGACCCTACGTCCGGTCGCCCGCTGTGTATGGCGGAGCCTGCATGATCGCAGCATGAACGATCGTAGGGTTCGCCCCCGCCGGGCGTTGCTCTCAAGGGGCGCGCTCGGGGGCGCGCTCGGGGGCGCTTGCGAGCCTGGGCCGATGTGCAGGGGAGTCGC
>CALMGA010000276.1 GCA_937863205.1 uncultured Beijerinckiaceae bacterium
AAGAGCTATCCCCAGCCTGTCAAAGAGTCATAAACTCTGTGCAGAGCCACTAGTGGGATCAGGCACAATTCGCGGCAGACGCGGATCGCAATCGTTGGCGCCGTGTCCTGCCGTCGCCTCGGACCAACGGTCCTGGAATGCGCCGAGGTGCGGGCGACCGCCGCGCTCGCGATCCAGGTAGCTGACGAGGCTGGCGACCGCTTCGGCATGGCCCTGCTGGCTGGTGCGGCCGGTGAGCAGAGCGTGGCGCAGGTAGAGCCCATAGGTGTTCAGCGTGTCGACCTCGCAGTATGCCCGCACCTCGGCGATGCGGCCCGCGGCGACGAGGGTCTCGACCTCGGAACCGTGGCTGACCATCTTGCCGGGCAGCCCACAGGCGGCGGCCGCCTCGTCCAGCCCGAGCTTGGCGCAGGCGCCGTGGTCGGCGATGACGTCCATCAGGTCGCAGTGCCACGCGTCGCTGTAGCGATAGCCGTAGCCTTCCAGGCGCGGGCCGGCACGGAACCACGGCGCCGCGGCGAGCCCGTGCAGCATGCTTCGCTGCAGGATGACGGGCATGTCGAAGGCTCGAGAGTTCCAGCCGCAGACGCGCGTCGGCCGGCGGGCGAAGAAGGACCAGAACGCAGCAAGAATGCGCCGTTCGTCCCAGTCCGCCTCGCCGCCGGAGCGGCAGCTCGTCAAGGCGTAGCGCTCGCCGCCGTCGGCATCGATCGTGATCGTCGCCTCGACGAAGCTGAGGCAGGCGATGCGGTGGTAGATCGGCTTGGGGAAGCGGCTGCCATGATCGGCCGGCAGCCGCTCGCGGTCGGGCGTGGTCTCGATGTCGAGCACCAGCAGGCGATCGGGGCGGCGGCCGAGATGATGAGGGTGCACAGGTGTTCTCCTGATAATGCTGGTGTGATGTCGGTCGCTGGAGCGACCGGCGGCGAAGCCACGAGGCTTGGTGTCAGCGAGCAAGGGTCGGCGAGGGCAGGCTTGACGATGCCGCCCGGAGACGTTCCGGACGGCGTGGCATCGGCCGCAGCGATGGCTCATCGCCGCGGCTTCGGCGTACCGCGGTCAGTTCAGGCCGCGCCCGCGGTCGCGCGCCCGGAGCACCACCGCGAGATAGGCCCGGAGCCGCCGGACGGAGCCGCCCCGCCATTTGGCCGCGAGCAGCGCCAGTTCGTCGGCGTCGAGCGGCTGCCACCAGCGTTCGTCGAGGCTCTGCTCGGCAAGGAGGTCGCAGGCGAGCGGGGTGACGAGGCTGGCGAGGTCGCTCGCGCGCGGCTCGGGGACCTCGACGATGCGCAGCCGGTCGAGCAGCGGCGCCGGTAGCGGCGTCAGGCTGTTCGCCGTGGCGATCAGCGACAGCTGCGACAGGTCGAGGTCGACCTGCAGGCAAGGATCCGGGTACGCCCGCACCGTTTCTGGTTCCAGGAAGGCAAGCAGGCTGTCCCACAACCTGCCGTAGTCCGACCTGCTCGCAGCCTTATCGACCTCGTCGACGAGGATCAGCGGGTTGGCGACGCGCGCCCGCGACGCGGCGAGAAAGGGATGGCAGGGCTCGGCCGAGTACCACCGCCGATCGGTGCCGCCGAAGGTGGCGCCGTCGGCGCGCGCGCCGTCCGTGCGCCACAGGCCGACGCCCAGGCACTCACTGAGGCGGCGCGCCAACCGGCTCTTGCCGGCGCCGGGCGCGCCGACGAGGCACACCGGCGGGAAGCGCACGGTGGCGCGGCCGACGAGCGGCGCCAGCAGGGTGTCGATCGCGGCAACGGCATAGGGAAACTCGAAGATGAGCCGCGTCCGCGGTCTGCTCCTTGGCCTTGGCGTCCGCCGCGCGCCGGCCGTGCTGCTCGCGCTCGCTGACCTTGTCCGCCTCGTGGATGCGGACATGGTGCGTCGCGGCCCGACCCAGCTCGTAGGCATGGCGGTGCGCATGCGTACCAGCATCGATGAAGCGCCCCCGGTCGCCGCCGGCGAGGGCCGACCAGCCGATCACCATCTGCTCGCCCAAAGCGAGCAACCGCGTCGCGATGGTGGGCTTGATGTCGGCTTCCCGCAAGGCCGCGTCCAAAGCGGCGATGACGCGAAGGGCCTCGGCCGGGTGCGCCCTGACCTCGCCCACCGTCATCGAGCTCAGCCGCACCGCGTCGGCGAGGCTGCGCAGCGCCGGGCGGTCGAGTCGCACCGCGGCGCCGTCCAGGCGGGTGGCGAGCGGCTGCCAGCCACGGTTTTGATGGTTGTCGCTCCACGCCGCCGCGGCGGCGGTCTCCTCCGGCAGCAGTTCGGCAAGTTCGGCCACGACGCGTGGCTTGGCATGTCCGCCGATAGCGTGGTGGGCAAGGCGCAGCAGGCGCGGCAGTGCGCCGACCTCGCCTTCCGCCTCGGCGCCGTCCGCCGCCGCGCCGTCGCGCACCACTCCACCAGAGTCGCGCCCGTCGTCGTCCCGCTCCTCGCTCATCGGGCGACCTCCACGACGAGCTGCGGGTCAAAGGCGGGGTTCTCCCGACCGTAGCCGTGCGGGTTGCAGAGGATCCGGGTGACGCCGACGCGGTAGTCGATCGAGGAGTGCACGTGTCCGTGCAGCCACAGCGCCGGTTGCGCGGCGGTGATCAGATCGGTGAGATCGCTGGCGAAGGCCGGGTTGAGCAGATCGCCGGCGTAGCGGGGGTGCACCGAGCCGGGGTGCGGGGCGTGATGGGTGACTACCACCGTCGGTCCGGCGTATGGCTCGGCCAACGCATCGGCGAGGAAGCGGCGCGAGACGAGGTGCAGCGCCAGTGTCTCCTCCGGACGGAAGCGCTGCCACGGTCGCTTGCGCCAGCCGATCATGCGGTGGTCGTTCATGCCGTGGCGTGCCTGCGCCATCGCCGCCGCTTGCTGGTCGGCGCCGTCGAGGCGGTAGTCCGTCCACAACGTGCAGCCGAGCAGGCGCACGCCGGCGAACATTGCTGCCTCGTTCTCCAGCAGCGTGATGCCGTGGGCCGGCGCGAGGCGGCGCGCTTCGTCGAGCGTCTCGGAATAGAATGCCCGGTAGTGCTCATGATTGCCGAGCACGGCAACGATTGGCGTCGGCGCGGGGACTGCTTGGCGAAGCAAGGCGAAGGTGCGCTGCGGCCCCTCGCAGGTATCGCCCGGCACCACCACCAAATCGACGCGGGGCGCCAGCGTCGGCAGCGGTGCCGGGGTGACATCGTGGTGCAGGTCGCTGAACACCTGAAGACGCACGCGGGATGGCGACGAGGTAATCGCGACGGAGCCGGGCTGCGGATCGCTGCCGCACGCGGACGACAGCGGCTGGACCTGCGGCTTGGCCGAGCTGGTGAGAGTGCGGCTGCTCATGCGAGGTCTCCCTCGCTGGCGACGGGGGCGACCCGGGCCGGCACGAAAGCCGAGCAGCCAGCGAAGCCGAACAAGGCCAGCGCCGGCTCAAGCTGCCGCTGCAGCTCCTCCAGCCGGCCCGGCGGCAGGCCGAGGCGGGGCGGCTCGGCGTCGATGCGCTCCACCCGGCCGCACGCCTTGAGACGGTCGGATAAGTGCTCCTGGAAGAACAAGGCTGCGCTTTTGTCAAAATCGTCCGGCGAGGCGAGGCAATGGATGGCCTGCACCAGGCTGAACGGCGCGTCCGACCGGTGCTTGGGCAAACGGTCCCACAGTCGCGAACCTTCGCCGACATAGGCCACCGGTCGCGTGCCCTCCAGGCCGGAGAGCACGTAGGCGCCACTGCCCTCGTGACACTTCAGCCAGGCGCGGAGTTCGGCGAGGTCGCACCAGTCGCAGGCGAGCAGCCGCAGCGCGTAGCCGGGCGCGTGCAAAATGCGGAACGTCGATGAAGAGTTGGGCCGCGTCACGAAGCAGCGATGGATCGGCATGGGGGCAAGCTCCCGGCGCGCGGCGCTGGGCGCGCGACGCCGTTGCAGGAGGAACGGGAAAGGAAGGAGGGAGAGGGCTGGACGCGTGCGGCGCTCAGCGCCGCGTCGGCTCCGGACGCCACAGCTGCACGGCGGCGTCAAAGGCGCTGTACTGGTCGATAGCCAGCACGCCGGCGTCGACCAGCACCAGCACGGCGGAGATCGGGGCGGGGTGGTCGGAGATGCGGGTCACGAGGTCGCCCAGCGCGATCCGGCCCTCGCGCTCGGCGGCGGCAACCAGCCTCAGCTGGTCGTCGGGGCTGACGAGGGGGTGATCGACGAGGTCGGGGTGCCAGGATTGCGACTGGCGGCAGGCACGGCGGCGGGCCGGAGCGGCGACGAGAGAGTGGCGGCGGTCGTGATTGCGCGGGCGCGCGGCCTCGCGATAGATGGCGTCAACCATCGGAGCTCCTGTGTCTGCAGGGGTAAGGTGGCCAGGTCGCTGGCGCGGCGGGAACCGCGTTGGCGACCGCCTTCGGGAAAAGGCGAGCGCCGGGACCTGACGAGAGATTCGTCTCGCAGGAGAAAAGCTAGAGAGCCTGCCAGGCAGCGCAAGCAGAATGTGCCAAGTGCAGCTTGCTCGATTACATTATGATTAAGAGTTCCAACCGCGCTTTCCACATCCGATGCAACAGCTCAGGACAGGGTCTTCCGCTTTCCGACGTTATCATCTCGCATTCAACGACCGCCAGAGGTAGGCGGGTTGGATGCGTACTGTCGGATACCGATGGTGGAATGCACGATGCCGAAGGGGTTTGCTCTCGAGGCGAGTTTCACGCCGTTGCTACAGCAGTACGCACCGCGGCTTCGCTTACAGCGGACCACATGATCCGAAAGGGACTACTAAATATTTGCTGGACCACCGCCGACCGCAGGTCACGCTAACGAGAGTAAATATTTGATCTCCCCTTCCGGAAGGGCATGTGCGCTATGCAATCGGCCAAATTGCGACCGCGTGACTGCGCGCTTTGCCGACTTCCAGGACCGGAGTTGTGAAGGGTTTCGGATGGCGGCCGATCGCGATGGATCGACCGGGTGTGCGGCCGGCGTCCGAAAGCCTCCAGGGGACGAAACCGCGGGCCGGTTAGCCTCGCGGAGCCCGCGGGACCGACCTATGGCGATTTGAGGTAGTGCGCGGGCATGGTCGCGACCCTTGCTGTCGGGATCCACGACAGCAAGGGTGTTCCACTTGATCGTCGGAGGCAAGCATTGCCGTCGTGACCGGGATCGTGGGGACGCTCGGCTCGGCTCGTCATGGCCGGTTTGCTCGTCACGGCGCGAGCCTGGTCGTGGCAGGTCGGTTGACCCGCAACAAACGCTCGTCGAGTGCGATCGTGTTCAGGCGCATGATCATCATGAGGTGTCGGCCCAAGCGGCGGTTGGACGTGTCCGGGGAACCTCGCCCCGGTTGAAGCGCTCGATGACGACGAGCCGTCCGCCGCAGCATGGACAGGGTGGTGCCGACGGATCGGCGGTGTTAGTTTCAGGACCTGCCGGCGCCGAGGCTGACGCGAGCAGGCTCCTGATCCGGGTGATGCTGGCGGCACGCACACCGCTGGCGAACAGGCCGTAGTGCCGGATGCGGTGGAAGCCGCTCGGCAGCACGTGGATCAGGAAGCGGCGGATGAACTCGTCGGCGGCCAGCGTCATGGTCTTCAGCCATGGCGCACCCTTGCCCCGGGCCCGGTAGTCTTTCCAGCGGAACGTCACGCCATCCTCGTCGCAGGCGACGAGCCGCCTGTTGCTGATCGCGACGCGGTGGGTGTAGCGCGACAGATAGGCGAGCACCGCCTCGGGACCGCCGAACGGGCGCTTGGCGTAGACCACCCTTGCGACAGGCGAAGTCCTGGAAAGGAGGACGGTGATGTGACCTGAAACCTTTCGCAGCGATCCAGAGGGTTCAACCCCCTCCCGGCAAAGGCGCAGCCCGCCAGCCGGAAGCGAGTCTTGCACGGGCAGCGGCGACGCTGGTCGTGAAGCGTAGACAGCGGATGCTGAAGCCCTGCGTTAGCCTCGATATTATGGACAAGCTGAAGCCTTCGGCCTGGGTAGCCCGGGGGCAGCATCGGCAGGACCGCCAAGGCGAGG
>CALMGA010000277.1 GCA_937863205.1 uncultured Beijerinckiaceae bacterium
GGGCGACAAGGTCGGCGAGCGCGCGTGGGTCGCGCACGGGCATCGTGAGGCCGGTGCGCCCCTCCTGGACGCGTTCCGCCAGCCCGCCGATGCGGGAGGCCAGCACGGGACGGCCGAACATCCACGCCTCCGTCACCACGAGGCCGAACACTTCCCACCAAGTTGAGGGCACCACCACCCAGTCCACTGCACCCATACGAGCGCCGAGTTCTTCCCGCCCATAGCCACCGCGGTCGATGATCTGCACGCGCGCCCCCGTGGTGGACAAATCGCCGAGGAGACCCGTGACCTTTCGGATGTAGTCGGTGGAAGCGAAATGCTTGTTGGCGGCGTTGATCTCCAGCACCAGCCCCTCAGGCGGTACACGGTTCTCGCGGGCCAGCACCAGAAGCGCTTCGAGGAGGACGTCGACGCCCTTATTATCGATGAATTGTCCGAAGAAGCCGAACCGGTTGAGCGCGACGGAGCAGCGGGCGCGGTCAAATCCGGGGGACAAATCCCTCTGTCCGTTCGGGATGACGGCGCAGCGTTCCTCCGGCAGTCCCAAGGTTACATAGCGCTCGGCAAGAAACACGGAAGGAAATATATAGTGGTCGATTTCGTCCATCAGCGCCAGAATGCGGCTGCGACGTAGGTTGAAGAACTCCGGTCGGATCGCTGGGAAGCAGGCGTTGCAAGCGGCAGGCGTCGCCTGACGACATAGCTGTCGTTCCGGCCGGGTCAGCATTTGCCCATCGGCGTGGCAGATGGCCATCATCTCGTGCAAGGTAAGGCAGATGTGCGCCGCCGGAGCGGCCAGTCGAGCCACGCGGAAGGCCTCCAGCCCGATGCGGTGATAGTGGTGGAAGTGGACCATGTCCGGACGCAACCGGGCGATGAGGTCACGCAGCACGTCGAGCGAACGCCAATCCGTCACCGACAGGTTCAGGTGGTCGTAGAATTGCGGAAAGAAGAGGTACGTTCGGCTTTTGCCCGGAAAAGGCACGATTGGCGCCCCCGGCTTGCCGAAGCGTTCCTCATGCGAATGCTCCAGCGCGCAGATCAAGAAGGCTTCGTGACCCTGCTCGAGCGCGGCATCGAACAACTCGAGTGCGACCTGCTGCTCGCCACCGGGGGCGATATCTGGGTGAAGATAGCTGATGAAGACGAGGCGCACCGGGTCAGGCCGACAGAAGCGCGGCGTCACGCCGGATGGCGCGCTCGGTGCCTGCGAGGTCGCGCACCCGGTCGGTGAAGATGTAGCGGTTGACGAGCGAGGCGCCGTGGAGATGCGGCAGGCGGCTCTTGGAACCTTGTCCTTCGAGGTGGACGAGCTTCAGGCGAGGATCGACCTCGACCCGACTGCCATTCTCGGCCCAGCGCAGGCAAAGATCGGCATCTTCGTAGTGGCCGAAGAGATAATCGCTGCTGAAGCCTCCGATCGTCGTGAAACGGTCGCGCGAGAACGCCATCAGGGCACCGGTGACGGCCGGCACCTGCCGCGGCCTCGTCCAAGCCTCGGCGGCGAACGGGACCCCCTTATCGTAATGCTCGACGCGCAGGAGCAAAGCGCTGTGCTGTGCCTCGGCTCCAGCGAGCGGCCCAACGTGCAGGTCCTCCGCGAGAAACATCCCCCCGTGCATCAAGGTTTCGTCGTCGTAGAACAGCAGCCCGCCACGCAGGGCATCGCCGAAGCTTCCGGGCTCGATCGCTGTGTTCAGCATCTCCGCATGCTGCGGCATCACGTGGACGTCAGGATTGATCAGCACGAGTTCGGCCGCAGCGGAGGGAGCTGCGGCGTTGTTGGCGGCACCGAAGCCTGCGTTGTCGCTCAAGATCACGACCCTCACGGCGAGATCGTGCAGGCGCGACGCGAGATGTGCGAGTCGAAGCAACTCATCGGCGCTGTCCGGAGAGTTGCAGACGTAGCACCACTCGCCGTAGCGGATCCCAGCCTGGGCGAACAGGAGCGGCTGGAACAGCACGGCACTCATGGTGCCGAAGAGCACGGTCTGAAAAGTCGGACCGCGGCGCGGCGTACCGAAGCGGACGCACTGCTGGATACGCGCGGCGCGGCACACGTGCGCCTCGTGCAGCGCCGCCAGCAGGGTGCGGCCGCCATGCTTCATGAAAGAGTCTAGTACGACCTCGCGGCCGAGGTGAGCCCGAAAATCGCCGAGAACCGCCAGCACATCGTCGAGCAGCCTCTTGTCCGTAGTGATCTCGGGGATGATATCAAGGACGCATCGGCGATCGGCGAAACCGAACGAAAGTCCGAACCAGCTTGCCTCGCGAAACTCCTTCAGCTGCGCAAATAATAGGTAGCCGTAGTCGTATCCAGCTATAATCTTGGCGCGCTCGACATCGTCGCGCCTGGTGCGCAGTAGGATTGCTGACGCCAGCTCAATCGGCTGATCTGCTTGAGCAACAGTGATGGTGAGCGGTACATGACC
>CALMGA010000278.1 GCA_937863205.1 uncultured Beijerinckiaceae bacterium
CTCAACGACGCAATCCATCCGGGCCACTGAATAAACATCCAACAACAGATCAGCGCCCGTTCGACATCCCCCTGGAGTTTTGAATGAATCCCGAAGCAGCCAAATACATCGGCGCGGGCCTCGCCGCCATCGGCATGGGGGCCGCCGCCATCGGCGTCGGTCAGATCTTCGGCCCGTTCCTGTCGGGTGCGCTGCGCAACCCGTCGGCCTCGGATGCGCAGTTCGGCCGCGCCTTCATCGGCGCGGCGCTGGCGGAAGGCCTGGGCATCTTCGCCTTTCTCGTCGCGATCCTGCTGCTCTTCGTGAAGTGAGCGCATTGTAACGTCACTCCGGCGCCCCCGTGCCAAGCGGGGGCGCCGCTCTCGTCTCCTGTTCTCGTCATCGCTGAAGTCGGATCACGCGCATGGAACATCAGCCCGCATCGGCGGCGGACGGGCAGCACGCGGCGGGAACGGAAGCGCCCGGCGCCTTCCCGCCCTTCGATCCGCACACCTATCCTTCCACCATCCTCTGGCTGGCCGTCACCTTCGGCCTCCTCTACCTGATGATGTCGCGCTATGCCCTGCCGCGCGTCGGCAGCATCCTGAGGACGCGCTCGCGGCACATCTGCGACGACCTTGCCGCCGCCAACCGCCTGCGCGACGAGGCGCGGGCCGCCGCCGCCGCCTATGACAAGACCCTGGGCGAGGCCCATGCCCGCTCGCAGCAGCTTGCCGCCGAAACCCGCAACGCCGTCAAGCTCGAACAGGACGGCAAACGCAGCGCCTTGGAACTTGAGCTGAGCGGCAAGCTCGCCGCGGCCGAGAAGAGCATCGCCGAAACCAAGGCGGCGGCTATGGGCAACGTCGGGCAGATCGCGGCCGACGCCGCCGGCGCGATCGTGCAGCACTTCACCGGCCAGCCGGCCGACGCCGACGCGATCGCCAAAGCGTTGGTCGCGGCGCGCGCCTGAGCGTACCGCAGCCCGCCACCGCGGGCGCCAACCGGAAAAGGATCGCAGTTCATGGACGCGGAAGCCTGGGTCGCCGTCGGTTTCGTCTGCTTCGTGGCGGGCGCCGTCTACCTCGGCGCTCATTCCCGGATCACGGTCGCGCTCGATGCCCGCGGGCGGCGGGTCCGCGCCGAGCTTGACGAGGCCGAGCGCCTGCGCAAGGAGGCGGCCGACCTGCTGCACTCCTTCGAAGGCAAGCGGGCTCAGGCCGAGAAGGACGCGGCCGACATCGTCGAGCAGGCCCGCGCCGAGGCCAGGCTCATCGCCGAGCAGGCTGGGGAGCGCATGGCCGAGTTCGTCAAGCGGCGCACCGCCCAGGCCGAAGCCAAGATCGCCAATGCCGAGGTCCAGGCGATCGCGCAGGTTCGCGCAACCGCCGCCGACGTCGCCACCGCCACCGCCCGCATCGTGCTGCAGGGCGAAACCGGGCAGGCCAAGTCGAGCCTCGCCGATAAGCTGATTGACGAAGGGATCCGGGACGTCAGGCGGCTCGCGCACTGAGGCGGCGACGTCACCGCCGACGGACGCGCTCACCTTTCGCGCGATGCGGAACCGCCTTACGCGGCTTTTGCAAGCCAGCCTTGAGCATCGGACCGAAAAGTGCGCAGCGGTTTTCGGATTGATCCGATGCAGCACAATAAGTTAGAGCATCGGACCGGACCCGTTTTAGGGTCGGTGCTCTAGCGGCTCGCGCTTTCCGTCGCTGCGGGTGTGCGTCGGCTCGCGCGCTTCGGCTTTGTCCCTTCCGAGGTGCCGCCCTTGGCGTTGGTATCGATGCCGACCTTGATGCTGTAATCGCGCGAGCGTCCGCTGGCGATGCTCAGCGTCATCGCGTCGGACACGAAGGCGAAGGGCGCGCCGGACTGGCCGGCGGGAATGGTGGCCGCGATCTTGAAGAGCCGGCTCTCGACGACCTTGTGCTGCAGTTCGTCGAAGACGGCGACGCGGATCGGGATGTCGAACCGCCCGGCCGCGCCGGCCGGTCCCAGCAGCACGCGGCCGTTGGCACCGATCCTCAGGGTCACGCGTCCGCCCGAGAGGGCGCACTCCCGGCCAACGGTGAACAGGGAGTACTGGTAGCGTACGCCCTGGTTGTCGCTTTGTCCGGGCGCCATCACCCGCTGCACTTCCGTGCCCGGCAGAAGCGAGATGGTCGGGCAGCCCGAAGGGGCTTCGGCCGGCGGCGGTCCCGGCGGCCGTCCGAGGCCGATCTTGCTGGCGGCGCTGCCGAAGCTGTCCTTCATCTTGTCGGTGAACTTCTGACTCCAATCGCCTTCGAGCGATCCGTCGTCGTCGTCGGCCGCCTGGATGCCGGTCGAGGCCAGCATCGCCAGGGCGGCCAGTCCCATCGCGAGTGCGCGACGTCCTGTGCGGCCGGATGAGCGGCCCTCCTCCCGCGTCGCGCTCCCCAACCCTTGTCCCAGCGGCGCCGTGCCGCGCACAACCTCACGGCAGATCATCGAAGGCCTCCTTGAATCCCGACAGGGTCAGCGGAATGCCGATCCCTTCCTCGGGCGTCTGCGAAATAATGAACACGGCCGTTTTGGCGGTTCTGAATTGATCGAGGAGCTTGTCGTCCATCACCACCTCGGCGATGCAGCCCGACGGCTGGCAGCGAACGAAGCCGGCGTGGCCGATGTCCACGGTATCGACCTTGAGTCCGAGACCGGACGGCAGCAGCACGCCGAGCGGCGCGATGACCCGTAGCAGCCTGTTCTTGCCGTCGGCTGTTTTCAGCACGATCACCACCAGCCCGATGTTGGGCCGATCGTCGGCGACGATGCTCTGGATCAGCGCGCACATCTCTTTCTGCGCGCCCGGCGGGGTTTCGCAGCGGACCTGCCAGTCGCCGTGCTTCGACTTCACCACGCCCTGCGCCGCAGCCGGTGGAGCGAACGACGGCATCGCGCAGGCTGCGAGCATGGTGAAGGCCAGACGACATGCTCCTGCAAATGCCGGCGAGGAGCGCCGTCCACGAAACGCGCGATCCCGGCCGGCCGGGATCGCGCGCCGTAAACCCGCCCGCCCTTCGCGATCCGATCCTAACAGTTCCACCACCCGCACGCGCCCCGAAACCGATCTTCCTTTTTTAAGCGGGACGGCTAAGGCGAAAACGAGACGAAGCCGGCCGAACTCAGCGCTTTTATGCCGCGAAGTTGCCCGGGCGCGCACGTTGCGCTTCGCCGGTGTTTATGGTTTGACCCGGACGCGCCGGATAGTCCGCCAAATGGTTCGTTCATTGGCTCGCCGTGGCTGGGATCGCTTTTGCGTCCCGGCTTCGGGCGTGCCGCGGATGAGCAAGAGCCGACACGATGATGGGTGGAGAATGATGAAGCTGATCGGGGCTGGACTGCCCGGGGCGGCAGGTCTCGCGACTTTCCTGGCCGGGCTCGTCCCAGGTACCGCTCTCGCCGATGGCATCCCGCAGCCCGGCCAGATCGGCATGCAGGAAGCGGTGACGCCGATCGCGCGGGAAATGCACTTCTTCCACAACGACATCCTGCTGCCGATCATCATCGGCATTTCCCTCTTCGTAGCGGTGCTGCTGGCGATCGTGCTGATCCGCTTCAACGAGAAGAACAACCCCGTTCCCTCGCGGACGACGCATCACACCTTCCTGGAGATCGCCTGGACGGTGACGCCGGTGCTGCTGCTCTTCATCATCGCGATTCCGTCGATGAAGCTGCTCACCAACGAGCTGACCGTGCCGAAGTCGGACATCACGCTCAAGGTGACGGGCAAGCAGTGGTTCTGGAACTATGAATATCCCAAGGATCAGAACGGCGGCTTCGCCTTCGACTCCTACATGCTGAAGGGCGACGACCTGAAGCCCGGCATGCTGCGCCAGCTCGCCGTCGACAATGCCGCCGTGGTGCCGGTCAACAAGACCGTTCACCTGCTCGTCACCGGTGCCGACGTGATCCATTCGTTCATGATCCCCGCCTTCGGCGTGCGCATCGACGCCGTACCCGGCCGCATGAACGAAAGCTGGTTCCGCGCGGAAAAGGAGGGCGTGTACTACGGCCAGTGCTCCAAGCTGTGCGGCAAGGACCACTCCAACATGCCGATGGAAGTGAGGGTGGTGAGCGAGGTCGCCTATCAGGCTTGGCTCGCCGACGCCAAGAAGCAGTTCGCCGCCTCGCCGGAGCGCACTCGAACGGCCGCAGCTCCGGCCGTCTCGCCTAATCCCGTGCGCCTCGCCGGCGCGCAGTAAAGAATCCCATCGACAGGGACGATCGAAATGGCCACCGCAGTCGCTGACGCCCACGACGACCACGCCATACCTCACGGCTGGCGCCGATACCTGTACTCGACAAACCACAAGGACATCGGCACGCTTTACCTGATCTTCGCGATCACGGCCGGCGTGATCGGCGGCTTCTTCTCCATCCTGATGCGGATGGAGCTGCAGGCCCCCGGCATCCAGGTGATGAACCATCTCGCCACCTTGCAGGGCTACCCGCCGGAGCTGGCCGAAGAGGCGGCGAAGAACCTCTACAACGTCATCATCACCAGCCACGGCCTCATCATGATCTTCTTCATGGTGATGCCGGCGCTCATCGGCGGCTTCGGCAACTGGTTCGTACCGATCATGATCGGCGCGCCGGACATGGCCTTTCCGCGGATGAACAACATCTCGTTCTGGCTGCTGCCGTCCTCCTTCGCGCTGCTGTGCATCTCGGCGTGGGTCGAAGGCGCGCCGGGCATGAAGGGCTTCGGCGGCGGCTGGGTGATGTATCCGCCGCTGTCGAGCAACGTCGGCCATCCCGGTCCGGCGATGGATTTCGTGATCCTGTCGCTGCATCTCGCCGGCGCCTCGTCGATCCTGGGTGCGATCAACTTCATCACCACCATCTTCAACATGCGTGCGCCGGGCATGACGCTGCACAAGATGCCGCTGTTTGCGTGGTCGGTGCTGGTGACGGCGTTCCTGCTGGTGCTGTCCCTGCCGGTGCTCGCCGGCGCGATCACCATGCTGCTGACCGACCGCAACTTCGGCACGACCTTCTTCGATCCGGCCAACGGCGGCGACCCCATCCTCTTCCAGCACCTGTTCTGGTTCTTCGGCCACCCCGAGGTTTACATCCTGATCCTGCCGGGTTTCGGCATCGTCAGCCACATCATCTCGACATTCTCGCGCAAGCCGGTGTTCGGTTACCTCGGCATGGCCTACGCCATGGTGGCGATCGGCGTGGTCGGCTTCGTGGTATGGGCCCACCACATGTACACGGTCGGCCTGTCGCTCTCGACCCAGCGATACTTCGTCTTCGCGACGATGGTGATCGCGGTTCCAACCGGCGTGAAGATCTTCTCCTGGATCGCCACCATGTGGGGCGGCTCCATTTCCTTCCGCACGCCGATGCTGTGGGCGGTCGGGTTCATCTTCCTGTTCACCGTTGGCGGCGTGACCGGCGTCGTTCTCGCCAACGCCGGCATCGATCGCTATCTCCACGAAACCTACTACGTGGTGGCGCACTTCCACTACGTGCTTTCGCTGGGCGCGGTGTTCGCCTTATTCGCCGGCTTCTACTACTGGTTCCCGAAGATGTCGGGCTACATGTACAACGAGACGCT
>CALMGA010000279.1 GCA_937863205.1 uncultured Beijerinckiaceae bacterium
CTATAGCCGCGAGCGAGTTGCGGCGCCCGCAGCCGCTGGGTCGGTGACAGCTGATGACACGTCGGTCTTGGGGCAAGGTGCCCGAGGTGACGCTCGGCTCCTGGCTCAAAATGGTTGCGGCGACGAGGCCGACAAGAAAGAACCTCGCTCGGCCTGGTATCGCCAGGACGGCGTCTGCCCTCGCGGGCTCTTGGGGCTCAACGGCCGAGGTCACGAGCGACAAAGGCAAGTCGCAGCGGCGGCTGATGGCGTTTCTCGACCGCTCCGCCGTTGAAGCAGCCATGTCCCTTCGCTGCGCAACGACCAGCGACGCTCGTTGCGCTCACCGGCGCGACCGAGTTGTGGCAACGGCGCATGTCAGGTCGAAGGAAGGGACGAAGCGGTCAGCGCCGGGCGCGAACTGCTGGCGAAGAAAGCGGCTCGGGCCGGTCACGGATGTCTTCGCAGTGATCCACTCGGCCCCTGGATTGGCGTTCGCAGGTGGAGTGAGGCTGCTTCTTGATCGATCCCAGCCCAGCTTAGTCCTTTTGCGGATATTCTCCTGACGGCTGCAAGGGCAATCTCACCGCGCAGAAAAGATCATGAAGGCAAGGTGGCGATCTGAAGGACTTTCCGCAATCTTTGCGCCGCTCGTCGCCGCTGCGCCAACATAACGAGCCGCCCGTTTGAAGCCCGTTGCTTGGTGCGCCGATGACCGATGATGAGATGAAGGGCGAGCCGCTGACGGTCGACGCGGTCGAAGCCGCGAACCTGTACCCGTATGACGGCCGGGTTCCGCATGTACCCTTCGGATTCGGCAACGACAAGTGGCAGCGGTTCAAGGCCGCGATGCAGCCGGGCGATCGCCTTTATGCGTTCAGCAGCGCTCCCGAGTCATGGGCGGCGTTGGCGGGACGGGCGGGATATGTGCTCGTTCGTGAGGGCAAGCCCGTCGCGCAGTTTGTGACCCTCATGAATTAGCTGCCTGGAGCATCGAACCCTGGACCGGATCCGGTCCGAGGCTCTGGAGCATCGGACCGAAAAGTGCGCAGCGGTTTTCGGATTCGCCGGCGGCGAACGACAAGCGCGTCGGGCAGTTCGCCGCCGGCGGGCTCGTCGGCACCAACTTCGGCCCATTCGTGTTGCAAGCGATGGTGGCAGGCGACGTCACCGTGCACAACTATGCCGGCAAGGAGACGCGCGGCTGGACCCGGCTGATCGTGCCGCTCTATACCGCTCCCGCGTCGGCACCAGCGGTGCCGTTCCGCAACAGGTTCTGAAACGCAGCAAGGGATGGCCGAATGTCCCGGCCGACGCGACCACCATCCACAAGTCGCAAGGCTTGGCGTCCATGCCAATCATCCCCGCTTCGAAGGCGTCGCGGCGTAGGGCCTCAACGCCGACCATCCGGTCAGCACCGCAGCCACCATCGACAGAAGGTGGCCGGCGAGGGCGACGCCTCGCCGACGGCCACCGCGATCCGGCAGGCAAGACGTCCGCCGAAACCGCTCACCAGTCCGAAGGCGCAGGTCGCCAGGCTCCACAGCAGGACGCCCGCGGCGATGACCGTCAGGCGACGCGTGCGGTCGACAAGGTTCCCGAGCGGCAGACCGCTCACGACGAAGAACATCGAGAAGGCGAAACCCTGGATCAGAGCCACCGCAGTGTCCGACAGCGGGAAATCCCGCTTGATCGGCTCGATCACGAGATTGAGCGCGTAGCGGTCGCAAAGGACATGGTCATGGCCAGCGTCAGAGCCAGAACCATCGCGACCGCCGATCCCGGCATGGCGCCGCCTTCGCATGGGGTATCGGCAGCGCGCATGGCCCATCATCCTCCGCCCGGTGTTCGCGCCGAACCGACGGCTTCGACCGGGATCATCGCTCATCTCAAAGCATTGGGCCTGGGCGAAAACCGCCGCGCGCGTTCCGGTCCGACGTTTAAGCCTCCGGGGGCTCGGCTGACGGCAGGACCTGCTGCACGCCATCAGGACCTGCTGCACGCCATGTCGCCGCACGACCCGCCCGGAAGCGCATCGGACTGTTCGGGCCGATCTCCCTCGCGTTGATCCTGGATTTCTCGCCGGCAGACGAGTTGCTCGCGCGTCTTCCCCAATGCGGCTTCGTCGGTCATAATGGCGACCGCTATGCTCGCATATGCTCCAAAGCCCGCAAGTGTCGGCGCGGGATCATCCCTGAGGGCCCGCGCGCAACGATACGCGTCCTGCTACGTGATTGCGGTCGCCGCGCCCTCGTTTGCCGGACCTTGGCTCGGGCTGCCCTCGCCCACGATGGCCGAAGAGGGCGCATCTCCGGTTCAACCGAAACGGCAGGTCAAGGCCAACACGACGAAGGCCAAGACGAAGAAAGATCTGTCGCGGCGCGCAACGGCGCGCGCCGATGCGCAAGCGCCCGAGGCGACCGCCGCCGCGCCGGACCTCCAGCGCCTGGACAAGGCCTACGCGATCAGGATGTGGGATTTCCGCTCCCCGTCCCAAGCCGATACCCTGCTCGGCGACGCCGGCGGCCTGCGCACCACGCTCGACCGCTACGGGCTCGGCATCATCCAATACAACATCACGCAGTTCACGGACAACACGCTGGCGACGCCGCCGAAGGTGCCCGAGGCCTATGCGCCGAGCCCCAACAGGGGAGCGGTCGCCGCCGGCAACCAGGTTTACAACGGCGAGCGCCCGACGCTGGCCAACATCAGCCTGCTTTACGCCATCGCCGACACGTCCCGCCTCGGCGTTCCCGACGGGCAGGTCGTCGTCGGCGCATCGAAGCTGAACTCGACGTGGCAGCCGTTCCTGCCCAATCAGTTCTCGCTGCAGCAGTTCACCTACTATCAGACGCTGCTCGGCGGCAAGCTCGAGCTTGAGGCCGGCCTGCTGTCGAACACCTCGAACTTCGTCGGCACCAACATCGGCGGCACCTTCGCGACGACGTTCGGGCCGGCGGCGGCGGTCCACGTGCTGCTGGGCATGTCCTTCGTCCAATCGCCCGCCGTGGTCCTGAAGTACCACCTTGGCGAGCACCTCTACTCGCAAGCCAGCGTGCAGCGCAGCGATCCCGTGCACGGACCGACCGGCAATCCGATCTTCGACGGCGCCAAGCAGAACCCGGCCGGCGTGCGCTTCAGCGCGCCCGGCGACGGCGTCTTCCTCGTCAACGAGGTCGGCTACCGGCGCGAGGCGGCGCCGGGCGTCCCGGAAACGTGGATCCGTGCCGCCGGCATGTACAACGACGCGCGCTTCACCGACTTCAGCCGCCTCGCGAGCGACCCCGACGCGACGCTCAAAGGCAACGCGGGCACCTATGTGCTCGCCGATCGGCAGATCCTGCAGTTGGCGCCCGGCTCGGCGCCGAGCGCCTATCGCGGCCTCTACGTCGGCGCGACGTTCGAGTACGCGCCGCAGCGCACGACGCCGATCTCGCAGTACGAAGAAGCCCGAATCTACGCGATCGGCCCCTTCGACGCGCGGCCGACCGACCTCGTGTCGTTGGTCTACGATCACCAGGTGTTCAGCCGCTACATCCCCGACACCCTCAACCCCGCCTCAGCGGTCGCGGCGCGGTTCGGCATCGCCGTGCCGACGGCGGTTCACGCTTCCAACGCCTGCACGCTCTCCTACCTCGCCCATCTCGCACCGGGCGCCTACGTTTCGGCTGGCATCGGCTACACCGACCATCCCAGCACCGTGACCTTCCCGGGCGAGGGCCATGCGCTTAACGCGCTCGTCGGCCTCCTCACCGTGTTTTGAAAAGCGGGATTGGTTTGTTGTCCCGATCTCCGGCGTAGCCGAGGGCGGCTTGCGCCCGCACATCGATGGGTGACGTGCCGAAGCGTCGCCGAAAGGCTCGGGTAAAGGTCGTGTATTCGAGGAATCCGCAGCAGCGGGCGATCTCCTCCAGCGTGCGGTGACGTTCTTCGGATGCCGCAAGCCGGAGGCGGGCGCGTTCGAGCCTGGTATCCCTGATCGCCGAGGCGACACCGCCGCGCGCGACGAAGGCATCGTAGAGGCGGGAGCGCGAAACGCCGATCGCCCGCGCCAGCGTGGCGACGTCGAGCTTCGGGTCGCCGAAGAACATCTCGATGTGCCGCAACGCCAAGGTCAGCAGGGAGTCGCGCGCGAGAGGGGCGCCGATGTCGCCCGACGCGCTCAACGACGTGTTGACCAGTCCCGACAGCAGGTGAAGCACGCCGTCCATGCCGACGTCGGCCTGCCGCGCATCGAGGCTCGGCAGCGACGCCGCGTAGCCCTGGAAGTAGGACGTGAACAAATCCACGAGGCCGTCCCCGCCCCGCAACTGCAGACCGGACAGGATTTCGATGCGCCCGACACGCCTGGCGAACGTGTCGCGCGGCACGTAGAGCCTCAGTTCGCGATAAGGTTCGACCGAGGCGGCCGTGTAGGGCCGTCCGAGATCGTAAAGGATGAGGTCGCCCGGCCGCAGGAGGTCCTCGGGCCGGCTCACCTGGTTGATGACGCCGCTTCCCGCCAGCGCGACGACGAGGCAGGCATGGTCGATGCCGTCGCGCGTGATCTTGCTCTGCGGGCGATGCATCGACATGGGGTGGCTGGTGGTCTCGATCAGCGTTCCATGCGCCGTCTCGGACACCGTGCGGTGAGCCTCGAAGGCTGCGGGATCGCCGGCGGCCTTGGCATCCACTGGCGCTAGCGTCGTATCCTTCCAGTAATCCCAACGCTCGCGCGATGCGACGCCCTGGGTCGTCTGCACGAAGCGCTTGACCAAACTACTGGTATCCCAATTGCCCCGATCATGCCGGATACAACGGAAAGGCAGGCTCGACCAGTTGCTTGCGGTCGAATGCAGTGCATGGCCCGCAAAGGGCGCGCTTCTGCCACGTCACGACTACGGCACCAGCCACGTCGCTTCGAGTTCGCCGTACGCGCGCCAAGTGAAGGCGGCCCGCCGGTGTCCTTCACAGCTCAGCCAAAGCCATTCGAGTCGATCGAAGACGACTTGCAACACCGCGAAGTTCGCGGCGCCCGCTTCGGCGTCGTCGGGAGCGGCGAGCGGGGCCGGGATGGGCGTTCCGGGTGCCGGGTTGATCGCGTAGGCAAGTCGGCTCATGGCCGGACTTTGCATCCAGGCGCTGCGGGTCACGGCATCGTCGAGATGAATGGCGGCGACGGCGTCGAGCCGGACCTGCAGCGACGCCGACCGATCGTAAACCTGCAGCGAAACGAACGGCCGCGCTTCGATCTCGCGCAGCTTGGTCGAACGACGGTCAGTGTGGATCGTCAAGCGGCGCGTGGCTGGGTCGAAGCCTCGCAGCACGACCGTCCGCAGGTGGGGACGTCCTTGCGCATCCACGCTGGCCAGCGTGGGGTTGTGAAAGCTGCTGCGGCGGTCGGAAACGCCTCGGCCGAGCAGTCGCCAAGCCTCGGCCAGCACCTCGTCAAGCGAATCGGCGTGGGACGGACGGCTGCGCATCAGAGGTTGAGATGGACGAACACGCTCGCGGCTGCGGCAAGCTGCAGCACGTTCACGATGACCGACAAGCGGTGTGCCCGGTCGAACGCCTGTTTCGCTCCGTCCTTGCCGGCCTGCGCGCGGTCGCTGCGACGGTTGATGGCAGGCATCAGGCCCAGCATCAGCCAGAGCATGACGAGCGCGACGACTGCCATGATCGCGGCATCACCCGGGCGCTCGATCGACAGGGCGGCCGCGCAAAGGCCGGAGGTCACCAGGAGATAAAGGTAGTAGCGCGGAAAGAGCGCGCGGATGAACGGCCCCGCGTATTCCATCGGCAGGCGCGTGAACACCTTGGGGGCGACAACCCCGGCGAAGAACACCATCCCGCCCAGCAGAAGGGCAAGGGCGAGCAGGGCGGCGACATGCAGGGCGATGGTCATGGTGCGGAGATCGGCTGCGTCGCGCGCCGAGCAAGAGGTCGCAAGCGAAACGCATCGCCGCAGACTCTGGCCGAAGACCCTGGATCGCAGTTGAGCAGTCCTGCGCAAAGGCCGGCGGACCGAGCCGCCGCTGCAGCGGAGCAGGCAAGCGCCTATCTGATCCACCGCGAGGAGTGCCTGCCGTGACCGATATCGACGCCCTGATCGCCGCCATGACGATCGAGGAAAAGGCCGGGCAGCTCAACATGCTGGCGTGGGGGCTGGCGCTGACCGGCTCGACGGGGGCCGGCGATGCCACGGCCGATGTGCGGGCCGGCCGGGTCGGCAGCCTCATCAACCTCGTCGGCGCGGCGGATGTCGAGCGGCTGCAGCGGGTCGCCGTGGAGGAAACGCGGCTCAAGATCCCGCTGTTCTTCGGCTTCGACGTCATCCACGGCCACCGCACGATGTTTCCGCTTCCCATCGCGGAAGCCTGCGCCTTCGATCCCGAGCTGTGGGCGCGCACGGCGCGGGCGGCGGCGATCGAGGCGACGGAGGACGGCCAGGACCTCACCTTTTCGCCGATGATCGACGTGGCCCGCGACCCCCGCTGGGGCCGCACCTGCGAGGGGGCCGGCGAGGATCCCTGGGTGGCGGCGCGCCTGGGCGAGGCCAAGACGCGCGGTTATCAGGGCCCGGCGCTCGACGCGGCCGACTCGATCGCCGGCTGCGCCAAGCATTTCTGCGGCTACGGCGCCGTTCTCGCCGGCCGCGAATATGCGCCGAGCGAGATGTCCGAGCAGACGCTGCGCGACGTCTACCTGCCGCCCTTCGAGGCGGCGGTGCGCGCCGGCGTCGCCGCGATCATGCCGGCGCTGAACGCGCTGAACGGCGTGCCGATGACGGCCAACGCACCGCTGCTCCAGGATTGGCTGCGCGACCGGCTTGGCTTCGCCGGCGTGGTCATCAGCGACTACGGGGCCGTGCGCGAACTAATGAACCACGGCGTCGCCGGCGACGAGGCCGAGGCGGCGGCCCTGGCGATCAAGGCCGGCTGCGACATCGACATGATGGGTTACACCTATGTCGGCCACCTCGCCGGGGCGATCACCCGCGGGCTCTGCACCGTGGCCGACGTCGACCGCTGCGTCCGCCGGGTGCTGGCCTTCAAGGAGCGGTTGGGACTGTTCGCCGATCCCTACCGGCGCTGCCGGGCCGGCACGCGCAGCTCGTTCCGGCCGCTGGCGCGCGAGGCGGCCGTGCGCTCGGTCGTGCTGCTCACCAACGGTGGCGGCGTGGTGCCGCTGATGCCGGGGCGGCAACGCATCGCCGTGCTCGGCCCGCTGGCCGACGCGCCCCGCGAGATGGTCGGCTCCTGGGCGGCGAAGGCGGATCCTGCGGCATCGGTAAGCGTGCTGGCCGGCCTGCGCGCGGCCTATCCCGACGCGATCCTCGACCACCACGCCGGCGTCAGCATCGAGGGCGGCGGCACGGAGGGGATCGCCGCCGCGGTCGCCGCCGCCGGGCACGCCGATGCGGTGGTGCTGTGCGTGGGCGAGGGCGCGGTGCTGCACGGCGAAGCGACCAGCCGCAGCGACCTCGACCTGCCCGGCTGGCAGCGCCGCCTCGCCGAAGCCGTGCTCGACACCGGCACCCCCGTGATCGCGATCGTGTTCTGCGGCCGGCCCCCGGTCGTGCCCTGGCTGGCCGAGCGGGCGCGGGCCCTGATCTGCGCGGGGGTGCTCGGCTCGGAGGCCGGACACGCGCTCGCCGACGTGATCTCGGGCGCGGTGGCGCCGCGCGGGCGGCTGGCGATGAGCTGGCCGCGCCGCATGGGGCAGATCCCCATCTTTGCCGGTGCGGCGCCCAACGGCCGGCCGTTCAACCCCGACGACCATTACACCAGCAAGTACCTCGATTGTTCCAACCAGCCGTTGTTTGCGTTCGGTCACGGCTTGGCGACGACGGGCTTCGAGCTGGGCGACCCGCGGGCCGAGCCGGCGGTGATCGCGCCGGGTCGGCGGCTCGCCGTCACGATCTCGGTCGCCAACACCGGCGGGCGCTCTGGCGAGGCGACGCTGTTCCTGTTCCTGCGCGATCCCGTCGCCAGCGTGGTGCGACCGGCGCTGGAGCTGCGGGGGGTTGGGAAGATCACCCTCGAGGCGGGGCGGAGCGGCACCGTCGGCTTCGAGCTGACAACGGCCGACATGGCCTTTGCCGGCGCGGACGGCGCCGTGCTGGAGCCGGGCGCGATCGAGATCCTGGTCGGTCCCTCCGCCGAAACCGCGACGCTGCGCTCGGTCCGCATCCGGGTCGAGGCGGCCCCGGCGACGTCCTGACGCCCGTCGGCACCGCCGCCCCTATCCGCGCGTCCAGGTCTGTCCCTGGCAGATGAAGCCGCCCATCGCGCAACCTCGGATCCCCAGCGTGCCGGAGTCCTTGAGGGACATGGTCGCATCATAGAGGCCGCCGCCCCGGGGATCGCGGACGCGCCCCTTCCAGAACCTATCCTTGACCGGCTTCATGTCGATGAGGACCTTCTCGCCGTCGCGCGCCGATTTGGCATCGACGGCATAGCCGCAGAAGTTGGACCCGCAGGGCACGATATGGATGCGCCCCTCGCTGTTCTCCGTCAGCCACGTGC
>CALMGA010000280.1 GCA_937863205.1 uncultured Beijerinckiaceae bacterium
CTTCTGCCGCGCGGCCCCCTCGACCAGCGCGATCATGCGATCGATGAAGGTGGAACCTGCCGCCGCCGTGATGCGCACGCGGATCCAGTCGGAAAGCACCTGCGTGCCGCCCGTCACGGCCGAGCGGTCGCCGCCCGACTCGCGGATCACCGGGGCGGACTCGCCGGTGATCGCCGCCTCGTTGACGCTGGCGATGCCTTCGACGACCTCGCCGTCGGACGGGATGATGTCGCCGGCTTCGACGAGAACGACATCATCGACCTTGAGAACGGTGCCGGACACCATCTCGTATTTCGTTCGGTCGCGGCCCTTCAACAGCTTGGCCTGCGTTTCCGTGCGCGTCTTGCGCAGATCGTCGGCCTGCGCCTTACCACGCCCTTCCGCGACCGCTTCGGCGAAGTTGGCGAACAGCACGGTGAACCACAGCCAGATGATGATCTGCGCGGAAAAGGCGAGATGCGCGGCCCCCGTCACGACGTCGCGCACGAACAGAACCGTGACGAGCGCGGCGACGACCTCGACCGTGAACATCACCGGATTGGTGTAAAGGACGCGCGGGTCGAGCTTGCGGAACGCGCCGCCGATCGCGGGGACCAGAAGCGCGGGATCGAAGATGGAGGATCTGGAGCGGGCCATGGATGATCTCGGGATGGGCGCCAGCCCGGTCGTGCGGGCCGCGACGGGAGAACGGAACAGGCCCCGGGGCCGCGTTCGGCAACCCGGGGCCGGGATGACGGCATTCAGAAGGTTTGCTTCGCGACCATCGCGAGGTGCTCGACGATCGGGCCCAGCGCCAGGGCGGGAAAGAAGGTGAGGCCACCCACGATCAGGATCACGCCCACGAGAAGGCCGACGAACAGCGGCCCCGTCGTCGGAAAGGTGCCGGCCGAGGCCGGCACGGTCTTCTTGGCGGCGAGCGAGCCGGCGATCGCCATCGCCGGAACGATCACGAAGAAGCGTCCGATCAGCATGCCGACGGCCAGCATGACGTTGTAGAACATCGTGTTGCCCGACAGGCCGGCGAAGGCGGAGCCGTTGTTGGCCGCGACCGAAGTGAAGGCGTAGAGCACTTCGGAGAAGCCGTGCGGCCCGGCGTTGTTCGTCGCCGCGACGGCCGAGGGCACGCCCAACGCCACCGCCGTGCCGCCCAGCATCACCAGCGGCAGGCAGAGGATGGCCAGCATCGCCATCTTGACCTCCTTGGCCTCGATCTTCTTGCCGAGGTATTCGGGCGTGCGCCCAACCATCAGACCGGCCACGAAGATGGCGATGATGATGAAGACGATCATGCCGTAGAGCCCGGACCCGACGCCGCCGAAGATGATCTCGCCGAGCTGCATGTTTATGAGGGGGATCATGCCGCCGAGCGCGGTGAGGCTGTCGTGCATGGCGTTGACGGCGCCGCAGGACGCGTCGGTCGTGACCGTGGCGAAGAGCGCCGAGGCGGCCATGCCGAAGCGCACCTCCTTGCCCTCGAAGTTGCCGCCGGCGACGCCGAGCGCATGGACCAGCGGGTTGCCGCCGGCCTCGGCGGGATAAAGCACGCAGACACCGGCCAGGAACAGCACGCCCATCGCCGCGAAGATCGCCCAGCCCTGGCGCTCGGAGCCGACGGTGCGACCGAAGACGTTGGTCAGCGCAGCCCCGATCGCGAAGATCGAGACCATCTGCACGAAGTTCGACAGCGCGGTGGGGTTCTCGAAGGGGTGGGCGGCGTTGGCGTTGAAGAAACCGCCGCCGTTGGTGCCGAGCATCTTGATCGCCACCTGGCTCGCCACCGGCCCGAGCGCGATGGTCTGCTTGGCGCCTTCCAGCGTGGTCGCATCGACGTAGGCACCCAGCGTCTGCGGAATGCCCTGCCACACCAGGAACAGCGCGTAGGGGATGCAGATCGGCAGCAGCACGTAGAGCGTGCAGCGGGTGACGTCGACCCAGAACGAGCCGACCGTGCGCGCCGACGCCCGCGAGAAACCGCGGATCACCGCCACAGCGATGGCGATGCCGGTGGCGGCCGACAGGAAGTTCTGGTGGGTCAACCCGAGCATCTGGGTGAGGTAGGACAGCGTCGACTCGCCGCCGTAGTTCTGCCAGTTGGTGTTGGTGACGAAGCTTGCCGCCGTGTTGAAGGCGAGGCCCGGCTCCACCGCTCCCTGGCCGGCCGGATTGAAGGGCAGCACGCTCTGCAGCCGCAGCACCGCGTAGAGGAAGACGAAACCGGCGAAGTGGAACAGCACGATGGCGCCGAGGTAGGACAACCAGGACTGTTCCTGGCCGGCTTCGATGCCGGCGAGCCGATAAAGGGCGCGCTCGACCGGGGCCAGCACCGGCGACAACAGCGTGCGCTCGCCGGCGAAGACCCGGGTCATGTAGCCGCCGAGCGGCCGGACAAGCGCCGTCACGACGAGGCAGAAGACAAGGATCTGCGCCCAACCGTTGAAGGTCATGCTATTCCCCGAAGGTTTCGGCGCGGACCAGCGCGTAGGTCAGGTAAACGAGAAGCAACGCGGTCACGATCGCGCCGAGCAGATGGTCGAAGGTCAAGTCGGGCCCCTCCAGGTCGGGATCTTAAAGCCTTTGGCAGCCCTGCGCATAGGCGGCGGTGACGAGGAAGAAGATCCCGCCGGCCAGCAGGAAGACGACGTCGAGCATGGCGATGCCTTGGGATCAGGCGCTGGGTTTCACGCAGTCTGAATAAAGGACGAACGGCATAGGGTATCGAGTGGGGACGGGTCGCACCACCATAGGATTCCTATAGGGGAACCGTCGGTGAAGGCGAAACCTCGGCCGCGCGGGCGAGCGGACGGTGACCTTGCGGCGGGAAGCGCGGGTTTGCAGCCGCCGACGCGGGGCTTTTTTTCCCTGCGGAGCGGGCAAAATCCGCCAGCGGGCGGTGGAGGGGCCATCGCGTTCCAATCCCGCCGGCCCGGCCGCGCTTGTTAAAGCGGGCAGAGATCGCCTTCCGCCGCGGCCGCGACCTTCAGCTGACCTTCACCGGCCGCCATTTGTGCCCGTCCCTGGCTAGCAGGTCGTCGGCCTCCTTGGGTCCGGCCGACCCGGAGGCATAGGCCGCCGGCTCGCCGCCCGCACCCCAGTTGTCCAGGATCGGCTGCACCACCCGCCAGGCGTCCTCGACCATGTCGGCACGGTTGAACAAGGTCGCATCGCCGATCATCACGTCGTAGAGCAGCGTTTCGTAGCCGACGTTGGGCTCGTGGGTGAACCAATCCTTGTACATGAAGTCCATGCGCACGGTGGCCAGCTTCACCTCCGGCCCGGGTTGCTTGACGTCGAACTGCAGCGCGATGCCCTCTTCGGGCTGGATGCGGATCACCAGCCAGTTCGCCACCGTTTCGGCGATGGCGGTGCCGGCGAAGTGCGACAGCGGCGCCGGCTTGAAGCGCACGGCGATCTCCGTCATCCGCTCGGGCATGTGCTTGCCCGTGCGCAGGTAGAAGGGCACGCCGGCCCAGCGCCAGGAGTCGATCTCGACGCGCATCGCCACGTAGGTCTCGATCTTCGAACCATGCGACACGTCGGCCTCGGCGCGGTAGGCCTTGCTTTCCACGCCCTTGACCGAGCCGGCGCCATATTGTCCGCGCACGGCATCCTCCGGCTTCAAGGGCGGCATGGCCGTGAACACGTCGGCCTTGCGGTTGCGGATGCCGACCGCGTCGAAGGTGGTCGGGGGCTCCATCGCCACCATCGCCAGCAGGGTGAAGAGGTGGTTGGGCACCATGTCGCGCAGCGCGCCGGTCGCCTCGTAGAACTTGCCGCGCCCCTCCACCCCGACCACCTCGGAGGCGGTGATCTGCACGTGGTCGATGCGGTCGCGGTTCCACAAGGGTTCGAACAGGCCGTTGGCGAAACGGAAGGCCATGATCGACTGCACCGTTTCCTTGCCCAGGAAATGGTCGATGCGGAAGATCTGGTCCTCGTCCAGCGTCTTCAGCAGACTGACGTTGAGGGCCTGCGCCGAGGAAACGTCATGGCCGAAAGGCTTTTCCACCACCACCCGGCGCCAGAACCTGTCCTTCTCCTGCTTGGTCAGCCCGGCTTGCCCGAGTTCGGTCGCCACCGTGCCAAAGAAGCGGTCGGCGATGGCGAAATAGAAGATGGCGTTGCCGGCGGCGAAGCCGGCCGCCTCCAGGGCCTTGCCGATGTCGGCGTAAAGCTCGGGCTTGGTCATGTCGCCGCGCACGTAGGCCATGTTGGCGGCCAGCGAGCCCCAGATGTCCTCGTCGATGCGGTCGACGTCGAACTCGGATGACGTGTTGCCGACAAAGGACAGCAGCATGGCGTGCAGGTGGTCGGCCCAGCCCTTGGCATCGCCGTCCGCCAGATCGACGCCGATCAGCGCTACCTTGGACGGCAGCGCCTTTTCGCAGGCGAGATTGTAGATCGCCGGCATCACGAGCCGCTTGGTGAGGTCGCCGAAGGCGCCGAAGATGACGATGGCGCAAGGCTCCGGCGTTTTCGGCTTGGCGATGGCGATCTTGGTATCGGGCGCGGAGCTGGTCATGAAGCCTCCCGTGGACGGCGGGGAATAGATAGCGGAGGCGGGAGGTTCAGCCAGGGTCGGCAGCCGGTGCGGGCCGAGATCGGCCGGAAATTAGCACGAAGGTTCGGCTTTGCCGGCCGGGCATCCACCCTTAAGGGATGGAGGCGGCGCATTGCGCCCGCAATGCGGGAGGTTCCCATGGGGTTTGCAGTGGGGCTTGCGGTGAGACTTGCGGTGAGACTTGCGGTGAGGCTTGCGGTCCGTGGTGCGGGAGCAGCCGTCCGCCTGCTTCGCCTGTCGGCCTTGCCGCTGCTGTGGGCGGGGCCGGCCGGGGCGCTCGACTACCTCAACGTCACCGTGCAGCCCGACCGTGCCGTGCCGGCCGCCTGCCTGTCCTTCTCGACCCTCCTGCCGCGCGGACGGGCCGGCGCGCTGGAGCCCTACCTCGCGATCGAGCCGGCGTTGGACCATTCACTGGACGCGCGCGGCAAGGACCTGTGCATCGGCGGCCTGCAGCATGGCGCGACCTATTCCGTCCGCCTCAAGGCCGGCCTGCCCGGCGCCGACGGCACGACGCTGCCCAAGGACGTCATCGTCGCCGTGCAGGTTCCCGACCGCGACCGGCAGGTATCCTTCGACAAGGGCAAAACGCTGCTGCCCTACACCAAGGGCGTCGGCCTGCCCGTGCGCAGCGTCAACGTCGACAAGGCGCATGTCGCGCTCTACCGCCTGAGCGAGCGCGGGCTGGTCGATCAGCTCGGCGCCGACTGGTTCGGCCAGGCGCTCAACGGCTACAACCTCGACCAGTTCATTGAGCACGCGACGGTGCTCTTCGAGGGCTCGCTCGACATCGCGCAAGGGCGCGGCCGGGACATGCGCAACCGGCAGGTCACCACCACGCTGCCGATCGACGAGCTGGTGAAGAAGCTGGAGCCGGGCATCTACGTCGCCGTGGCGAGCAGCGATGCCGCCAAGGGCGATCGCGAGATCGACAAGGCGACGCAATGGTTCAGCGTGTCCGACATCGGCCTCGCCACCGTGAAGACCGAGGTGGCGACCCTTGTCGTCGCCCGCTCGCTCGCCAGCGCGGCGCCGCTGCCGAACGTCGAGCTGCGGCTGCTGTCGCGGGCCAACGAGGTGCTGGCCACGCTGCGCACCGACGCCGACGGCCGCGCCAGCGTGCCCGGCGGCCTTCTGCGCGGCGAGCACGGCAACGCGCCGAGCCTTCTCGCCGCCACCGACGGCAGCGGCGGCTTCACCTCCATCCGCCTGGACACGCCAGCCCTCGACCTCAGCGACCTCGACATCAAGGGGCGCGCGCCGCCGCTGGGCAACGACGCCTTCCTGTGGACCGACCGCGGCGTGTACCGGCCGGGCGAAACGATCCACCTCGGCGCCCTGCTGCGCGACGGCGACGCCCGCCCCGTCGCCGACGTGCCGCTGGTGATCCACGTGGTGCGCCCCGACGGCATCGAGGTCGACGGCAAGCCCCTCGCCCTGCGCGCGGCCGGCGGCGGCACGCTCGACCTGCCCCTCGCCGACAATGCCGTGTCCGGTTCGTGGCGGTTCTGGGCCGGGATCGGCAAGGCCAACGTGGGCGAGGTGAGCGTCTCCGTGCAGGACTTCGTGCCGCCGCGGCTGGAGGCCAAGGTCACGATGCCGGCCGGCCGCATCGGCCCCGAAGCGGTGCCGCTCGACGTCGCCGCCGACTACTTCTACGGCAGCCCCGGCGCCGGCCTCACCGGCTCGGTCGAGGGAACGCTGAAGGCAGCGGACGAGCCCTTCAAGGGGTTGCCCGGCTTCCGCTTTGGCCTCGCCGAGGAGCCGTTCCTGCCCAAGGCATTGAAGGCCGAGGACTTCACCACCGACGATGCCGGCCGCGCCCATGTCGAGCTGAAGGCCGAGGAGGTGCCCGACACGACGCGGCCGCTCCAGGTGGCGCTGCGCGCCAGCGTCAACGACGTGGACGGGCGCGCGGCGAGCGCGGACGTGACCGGCCCGCTGCGCACGGCCGACCGCTTCATCGGCCTGCGCCCCGACTCCACGAGCCTCGCCGACGGCGACACGGCCAAGTTCACGGTCGCGCTGGTCGACGGCGACGGGCAGCCCTTGAGCAGCGAAGGACTGAAGTGGGACCTCATCAAGGAGGACTACAGCTACAACTACTTCTATCGCGACGGGCGCTGGCAGTCGCACGAGACGATCACCGAGACGCGCACCAACGGCGGCGAGGTGGTTCTCGACGGGGCGGGACGGGCCACGGTGTCGGGGCGCGTCGGCGACGGACGCTGGCGGCTCGCCGTCTACGACGCATCGGGCAAGACGGCGACCAGCCTGCGCTTCACCGCCGGCTGGTGGGCGACCGGCGGTGAGGACGAGAACCGCAAGCCCGAGGTGATGCCTGTGTCGCTCGACGCCCATCCGCCGGCCGGCAAGGTCCGGGCAATGGTGGAGCCGTCCTTCGCCGGGCGCGGCCTCGTCATGCTCGACGGCGGCAGCGGGCTGCGCGGCATGCGAGAAATCGCGATGCCCAAGGGCGGCGGCGCGGTGGAGTTCGACGCCGCCGACGTGCCCGCCGCCGGCGGC
>CALMGA010000281.1:0-1470 GCA_937863205.1 uncultured Beijerinckiaceae bacterium
CACCCAGATCTCGTCGAGCAGTTCGAGCGCGAGATGATGGCACTTCGGGATCATGTTGAGTTCCCAGAAGAAGTAGCCGACGTTGTAGCTCTGCGCGAAAATGTCCTGCTGCTCGAACGTGAAGGCGAGCGGTACCGACTCCGCGTTGAGATGGATGAGGTTGATCTCGCGCGGTCTGTCGAAAGCCTTGCTGGAAAGCGCGGACGCGAAACCGACGGGGGCCGGGTTGTCGAGATTGAACGGCAGAACCGTCGGCGTCTCCGCCTCGCAGAGCTTCAGCATCTCATAGGACAGGCGCGTCGCCTGACCGAGCCCCGAGGTCTTGTGCAGGGGACCGATCAGCGCGACGCCGGGCTCCAACGGGCCGGACAGGTCGCGGTAGCGGATCAGGCCTTCGCCGAGGTCGCAGGACCCGTAGGTCGGCGGCTGGCGAAGGCTGCCGCCGTGCAAGGCCAGCAGGGCTTCGCCCTTGCGGCGCACCTCCGCCCCATCGATATCGGCCCTGCCGACGAGCTGGGTGATCGCGGCATCAAGACGGACGATGCCATCCTTCTTCTGCAGCATCAGGCGCAGCAGGTCTCGCGGCAGAAAGCGAGCGATGAACGGCTCGGTGAAGCTTTTGACGACGAGGTAGACGAGGAAGATGGCCCGTTGAGCGGCGTTCCGCATGTCGAGGCAGTGCAGTTCGGGATGACTGTTGAAGTATTCCGACATGAAGACGTTGAAGGGAAAGCTCTCGCCGATCCACTGCTCCTCGTGGATGAGGGCGGTTGCCATCGCCTTCGTGATCAGGCCGCCATCCAGCCTGTCGCGCGGGGCGCGCACGCAGCACCACCAGAAGAGCGCTGAACGCAAGGTGGCGGCATCGTCGAGGGCGCTCAGGTCCGGCCGTTCCGCCCGCACGAAGTTGAAGAGCGCTATCGTCACCTCGGGGGGATAGTCGGCGAGCGGAACGGGACCGTTGAGATAGGACTGCTGCGCCGCCGAGAGCGGGAGAAGAAAACGGTGCTGTCGGTCGCGCAGATACTTGACGAGGTACCACATCACGACCCTGAGCCTGTCCTGCAAGGCACCGGTCATCGCCGATTCGTATTTCTCACGTTCGCAGCGGAAGGCCTCGTAGCGCATGAACTTGCTGATCAAGCCTTCCGGATCGATACCGGGCTGCGCCGTCTCGAACAGGGTCCTGCTCAAGGCGTTCGGGGCGGCCGGGCGGTAGCGCCCGCGCCCGTTTTGTCGACGTCGGCGGTGGAGCCCGGTGCCTCGATGCTCCTCTCGTCCAGGACCGCCTGCACCGCCGCATCCAAAAGGCTGCGAAAGGCCACGGGTGGTTCGAAGGCCGCCACCATCGTCATCATGTCGAAGTCGAGTGGCTGCGGGTTGATACGGGTCCGGCCGCGATCCACGACGATGTCGATCGGGCAGTCGGCTTGCCTCCAATCCCGAAGATCGAGCTCGAAGGCGTGGAAG
>CALMGA010000281.1:1480-2163 GCA_937863205.1 uncultured Beijerinckiaceae bacterium
GATCATCGCCGTGGACGGCAAAACCGTGCGCCGCACCCACAACCGGGGCCGCGGCCGCGAGCCCTTGCACGTGTTCTCGGCCTGGGCGAGCCGCCAACGGCTCGTGCTCGGCCAGGAGGCGGTCAACGCCAAGTCCAACGAGATCACCGCCATTCCGCTGCTCCTGCAACGGCTCGACCTCAGGGGCGCGCTTGTCACCATCGACGCCATTGGTACCCAGACCGCCATCGCCGAAACCATTGTCCTTCAGGTCTCCGCGGAAGTTGTCGGCCCGGCCGATGATCTTCTTGCCGGTGCGCGATACGGCCTCGACCCGGACTCGGTGATACGGGTTGTCGCCGTCCACCGCCCAGCCCTTGACGAAGTTGCGATCGAAGGAGTCGATCCAGCCGCGCCAGCGCGGCGTCGCATCGCCGTTGCGCGCGCGCTCGCCCTGTCGATCGACCGAGCCGTTTACGGTGAGCGACCGCGCGTTGAGCGCACGCTTGGAGCCAGCGATGAAGATATCAATGGCGCCGTCGTTTTCCGACCATGACGAAACGTCGAGCGTGAAGCCGTGACGACCGTCGCCGTATCCCGAACGTTCAAGGTCCTCGCGATAGACGTTCGCGAGAGTCGCCTGTGTCTTGCCGCTGGCCGCCACCGCGGTGACCTCGACAGGTGAGGTTGGAGCAGTCCTGTCC
>CALMGA010000282.1:0-1308 GCA_937863205.1 uncultured Beijerinckiaceae bacterium
GACGCAGGCAAGCCTACGTGCTACCCAACGGGCTCGACAGCAATAACGAGTTCTTCCTTGCTCACCGAATACCCAGGGCACGACGAAACAACGACACGATCTTGTAGGTCGATGTAGGGCGGCTTCAGGCCGTGCCAGACTTCCTCGACCTCGTCGGCGCACCGCTCACCGAGATGATGCGTGCGGACCCCTCGATCAAGCTCATCATCATGGGCCATCTCTGGCTCGACGAGCGCTTCGACGAGGTCAAAGGGCAGATCACCACCCTCGACTGGTCTCCGGACGTCCTGTTGTACTGGTCGGTATTGCGCGAAGCCGACATCAATTTGGCCGTGCTGATTCCGGCTCCAACGACCGACTGCAAAAGCGAGATCAAGTGGCTCGAGGCGGCGGCCCTCGGCCTGCCGTCGATCGTCTCGTCGACTCATCGCTACAGGGAGGTACTGGAAAGCGATGTTGACTGCTTGATGGCCGGCGACACCGACGAGTGGCGGACTGCCCTGCACAGACTCATCGGCGACGTGACGCTGCGGCGGCGCCTCGTGGTCGCGGCGCGGCGAAAGGCCTCGGCCTCGTACTCCCTCGACGCGAATGCGAAACGGCTTGACGGTGTGCTGAAAGCCGTCGGCGTCAAAGATGCGGTCGCCGTCTCCGCGAAAAAGAGGCTGCTGCTTGTCAACATCTTCTTTCCGCCGCAGACCGTCGGCGGCTCGACCCGCGTCGTCATGAACAATCTCGACAGTTTCCTCCAATCCGACGTCGCGCAACGCTACGACTTCGCAATCATCACCACCGACGACGGCAATCCCGATCCATTCAGGATGCGGGTCGATGACTATCGCGGCGTGCCGGTGTTTCGCATCAGCATACCTATCGCGTCCCGCATGGACTGGGACTACAGGAACGAGCGGCTGCGTGAGGTGTTCAAGAGCATTTTCGACACTTATCGTCCCGACCTCCTGCACGTGCACTCCATCCAGCGCTTCACGCTGGCGATCCTCGAAGAAAGCCTCGCGCGCAGCATTCCCTACATCACGACCGTTCATGACGGCTGGTGGCTTTCGGACTACACCTTCCTGACCGACCTGAAGGGCCGCCCGCGCCTGCCCGAGGAGGACATGCCGCTTGATCCTCCATTCGGTGTGACGCCCGGCGAGGCCTTGGAGCGTCGCCGTCGCCAACGCCTCATGCTGAACGCGTCGCAGCGCATCCTGGTCGTGTCCGACGCCTTCACCCGCTTGATGCGGCAGGCCGCCTATGACCGGGCGGTCTCCGTGCCCAACGGCGTGCCGCCGATGAAGGCGGCCG
>CALMGA010000282.1:1318-5390 GCA_937863205.1 uncultured Beijerinckiaceae bacterium
GGCCGACCGGACGCGGCACCCCTCCGGCAAGGTGAGGATCGCGCAGGTCAGCGGCTTCACCCACCACAAGGGATTCCACTACGTTCAGGCCGCCTTCAAGATCGGACACTTTCCCAACGTCGAGCTGACGCTGCTGGAGCATCAACGGTTCGGCGGACGGGTCGATCGAACCACGTGGGGCGATACGGAGGTCCGCATCGTCGGCAAGACGCGCCTTGAGGACATGCATGAATTCTACGCGCAGCAGGATGTGCTGATCATTCCCTCCATTTGGCCCGAAAGCTTCGGCCTGGTGTCGCGTGAGGCGACGGCCGCTGGCCTATGGGTGATCGCCTCGGACAGGGGCGCGATCGGCGAGGGCGTCGAGCACGGCCTCAACGGCTGGGTCATCGGTGTGGAAACGCTGCAGCCTCTTCTCGCAGTGCTGGCGGAGATCAACGGCGATCCCGACCGCTTCACCGTTTCGCCGCCTGCATCGGGACATGCGGTTCGCACCGCAGCCGACCAAGCGATCGAGGTCGCCGCGATCTACGACGAGGTTCTCGCGAAGCCGGAGCCGCGACACGACATGCCATATTTCATGCACATCGAGACAGCCCTGCAGGAGCGCGCGCTCCGCGACAGCATCAAGGACGCCACCGAGAGACTTGACGGCATCCGCAGCCATCCTGCGCGACGAGGTCCTCTTCCGGGGCTTGAAGAACGCCCTCGACTCAGCCGGGTCGCGCGCCAATCTGTTGGTGAAACCTCTTGAAGCGTGCCCTGAAGACTGCTGCCGCGTGATCCTCCTCCTCGTTCCTGTCGATCTGCAGGAACCGATCGTACGACCCATCCCTTCCCTTCGCTGCATGAGTTGAATGATAATTCGCGTCTCCCCGCGCCATTCGGATCTTGAATTCCTCGTAGGTCTTGCTCTGATAGTGATTGATCTGGATGCCATCGTAAACGACTCGGCTCGAGATCCCGTTGTGCACCGTTTCGAAATCACTGAAGTCCGATAGGACTCTGCGCCCCGACCGAGTTTCAATGTTGTGGATGTGGACTCTCTCGATCAATGTCGTGCGCGCGATCGATTTGAAGTGGTAGTGGTTCGACCAGTTCGGCGGCGCGCATCTGGTGAACGCCTCGACCACGAGGCCGTAGTCGCTTTTTATCAGACCACTTTAAACAAAACACCGCCAGTTCAAATGCACGCTCGCAACGTCGCTTGGAGCCCGCCTCAGATAGGCTTCGATGGAGTAGTCACGATACGGGATCAGGAATTCGTCGATGTCCAGGAACATCGTCCAGCCCGTCCGGATGTCCCGCAAGGCATCATTGTAGGACACGGTCTGCGGAGAGTCGTTGATGTCAAGCGGAGCGACGGCCTTGACGCTGACGGCTTGACAAAGCCGCGCGATCTTCTCCAGCACCGCTGAGGTGTCGTCGGTGCTGCCGTAATCGTAGACTATGATCTTCGAGAAGCCGACGGCGAGGTGATGGGCGACCCACTCCAAAATGTACGGGCCTTCGTTTTTCGCGATGGCCACAAGGGTCGCCGTTTCGGCAACCGGAGTCGCAACGGCTTGCCTTGACTTCCTAAACAGTAACGGGCGCAAGCTCGTGGCCCTGGACCCTATGCCATTTGCCCTTGATGCCCTTGTGCGCTTCTTCGAGATCGACCAGGGGAACGGCGGGGCAAGCAGGGAACTGATAGAAGCGATACCGCTCTTCCGCGAACGGCAGGAGATCGTGCAAGGAAAACAGGCGTGGGTCATAGATCCCGAAGATCGGAAGAACGATCGTAGCAGCCTCCGACAGCCAGGCGGCAAGCCAGGCAAACGTGCTCACTGGCAACACGATGTTGTTCGCCTTGCGGATCGTTTGAAAGTCGTCCAGGGCACTATGGTGGGCGAGATACTGTGCCTTCGGGAAACGGGACTTCAGCCTGCGAACGAAACTGTTATCGGAAAGCTGGCCCATGAACACCGGCGACAGCCCTGTCTCTTCCACGATCTCCTCGTAGAATTCAACAGGAACGATCGTGTAGCCGGGATGGATTGCGTCGA
Source organism: uncultured Beijerinckiaceae bacterium (assembly GCA_937863205.1). Next base: position 3,367 of record CALMGA010000282.1, read on the forward strand.
GAATTTCTCCCGCTCTGATCGGGCAAAGCAGGCAGTCCTCGGCCAAGCGCGTGCCGATCCGCTCGTCGGCCTGGAACAGATCGCGACAGACGGACTTCCCTGGAAAATTCTCGAGCCTCTGGCCATAACCGTACCAGTCGATGCGCGTTATCATCCGCGACTCGCCGAGGTAGCGAAGCCTTTCGAAAGGAACGTGTTGCTCGGCAGTCAATCTGCAGATCCTCTCATGGGGTCCGGGCTGCAGAGTCGGCGCGCGTATGTTCCAGTATGGCAGATCGACGTTCGAGATCTGAAGATCCGGTAGATATTCAGAAAGTCTTCGTGCCACCATATAACGGATCATGAGATTGGCGTAATGTGTCGGCGACGCCATATGCAGAATCAGGCCGGTTTCCCTGCTCACTCTACTGCGATCCATGGCGAGGTTTCAGGGAGAGGCTTTCCGGGCCGTTCAAGTCGACGGCGCAGGGGCCCGAGGTCGCCGAGAAACTTCGGGGCACGCCAACTGACGGATAGTGCGCTAACAAGTAGGCGAGATCACGACAAGGTGCCTCCCGCGACGCTCAGCGGAGACGCGGCCTGGGCCTTCGAGAAGGCCGCGGCTGGAGTGCGGCGACCTCCTCCGATGTTGCGACTGCACCACCGGAACCGGAGATCGGCCTCGCCCCTCCTTTCAACGTCGTTGCGGCGCCAAGGTCGTTGCGGCGCCAAGGTCGTTGCGGCGAAGGCGGGAAGACGTCTCAAGACATGACGTCCTGCGATCAACAGGCGCCATCCCCCCTGCCGGCGCGGTAGCGCCTCTGATCGAAGCCGGAGAGGGCCTACCAGCAAGCTCGCGACTATGCGGAGCGGGGCGCGTGATCGCCCTCTAAGGGCCTCATTCGCATTGTCCTATGCGGCTCCTCAAGAAAGCAAAGTGTTGCCCTGAAAAGACGATCCGCGTCATTCCATGGTCGTAACACCTCCGTGCAGTCCAACGATCCGGCCATGGCCTTGCTGGTTCGCCCCCGCGACAGGCTTTATGGAAACGTCGGAGAGGGCGATGGTCGCCGTTCCGAAGTGTCGCGTGCGGGGTAGAGGGTGCCGTTTTTCGTGCGATGGCGTGAATGCGCTCTCCTGGCCGGCTCGCTTGCGCTGGCAGGATGCGTCGGCGACCGTCCACCGCCGGTGACCGACACCAGCATGCCGGTCGTCATCGACTACCGCGCGCACCCTGTCCTCAATCCTCCGCCGCAGCGCGGCCAGGGCCGGGTGGACCCGGACCCTGCCGGTCCGGGTCGCGAGCGCAATTTCGGTCCGGAGTCCCGCCTCCTCCCGATCGGCAGGAACACGCTTCTCGCCGTCATCGAGCGACTGCAGGCGCGGGAGGCGGCGGGCGAGGAGTGGGAGGGGCGCGAGCCGGAGCCTGCGTTGCTCGCCCTCGCCAGGAAGAAGGCGCGTGTCGCCAAGTTGGGCCCCGCGGGGGAAGGCGCGGCCGCGAAGGACCCGGACGAGGCCGATGCCGGCGAGCATCGCCTGACGGAAGGCGAAGCCGCCCCGCGCGGCGGCCGTGGTCAGGACCGTGGCGCGGATGGCGCCGGGGACGCGGACGAGGGTTACAAACTCAACTTCGACGACGCCGACATCAAGGACGTGCTGCAGGCGGTGCTCGGCAACGTGCTGCACATCTCCTACACCGTGGCGCCCAACGTCACGGGAAAGATCACGATCTCCTCGGCCGCGCCGCAGAACCGCGCCGAGCTGCTTTCGACCCTCGAGACGGTGCTGGCGATGCAGGGGCTGGCGATGACGCCGACGGGATCGGGCTTCCGGATCGCGCCCAACGCGCTCGGCGGCGGGGTCACCGACAGCACGGCGAAGGAGCCGGGATTCGGCATCACGGTGGTGCCGCTCGAATACTCCTCGGCCCCCTCGATCCTGAAGCTCGTCGGCGGTTTCCTGACCGATGCCGACGGCGTCCGCATCGACGCCGCGCGCAATGCGATCATCATTCGAGGGCCGGGTCCGCGACGCAGGGAGGTCGT
>CALMGA010000282.1:5400-5912 GCA_937863205.1 uncultured Beijerinckiaceae bacterium
GGTCAAGAAGTTCGATTCGGATTGGATGCACACGCAGTCGGTCAGCGTGGTCGAGCTTCGCCATTCCAGCCCGGACGACGTCATCGGCGAGCTGAGCCGCATCTTTGACGTCGACAAGGACACGGGCGGCGCCACCGGCACCGTCCAGTTCAAGGCGGTCAAGCGCCTGCGCGCGATCATGGTGATCTCGCGCAACGCCCAGCTGATCCGCCGCGCGACGGTGTGGATCCACCGCCTCGACCACCAGGACGTCTCGGCGACGCCGGGCATCTACGTCTATCGTCCGCGCTACCGCGAGGCGCGCGAGCTGGTGCGCCTCGTCAACGGCCTTTTCGGCAACGGCAGCAGCGCCAGCAGCGGCGGCGGCGGCGTCACCTTCCAGAACAGCGGCTTCGCCGGGCAGAGCGGCCCGCAGACGCAGGTCGTCCCCCAGCAGATCGGCCAATCCTCCGCGTCCTTCGCCGGCGGATTGTCGGCGGGCGGCTTGGGCGGGCAGGGCGGCAGCGCGCAAA
>CALMGA010000283.1 GCA_937863205.1 uncultured Beijerinckiaceae bacterium
CCGGTCGACGGCGCGCCGCTGAACGTCGTGGACGAGGCGGGCGGGGCGCTCGGGATCGTCTCCGCCGACCGGGCGCGTCACCCCTATCGCGACGACGGCCCCCTCGCCACCGCCGTGGCCGGCGACTTCATTGGGGCGCCAACGGGTGAATTGCTGACTCCCGCCGCAGTGCCGGTCACCGACAGGGGCAGCCAACGCTGCTGAAGGACCGCTGTCTCATCCATCCGTGCCCGAAGCCGCCATTCCGGTTTCGGCCAGGTCGTTACCAATAGAGCAGCCGAACGGTCCTGCGCCCATGCTGGTAGCTCAAGCTGTTCGTGACCTCTCCCAAGAGCGGGCAAGGATCAATGACGCTCGGATGTCCAACTTGCATCTAGCGTGAACCGCGGCCCAGCGCAGCACCGGCGACGGCAGGATGGCGACGCACCGCCTGATCACGTGGCACAGAGGCCGGCGCACGGACGCGCAGCGTTTCCTCGGCTCCACCTCATGGCTATAGCTCCATCTCCCCGCCGGACCCGAGCCCGGCCGATGAAAGAGATCCGGTGGCAACGACGATCCCCGTCCTGCTGACGCACAGCGGCAAGTTCCACTGCGACGACGTCCTCGCCTATGCGATCCTCAGGCTCGCGCTCGGCTTGGAGGCGGCCGGACGCGATCACCGGCTGGCCCGCACGCGCGACAGGGCCGAGATCGCTGCCGCTGACATCGTGTTCGACGTCGGCGGCACCCACGATGCCGCCACGAGCCGCTTCGACCATCATCAGCGCGGCGCGCCGGTGCGGGGCGACGATGGCGTGCCCTTCAGTGCCGCAGGCCTCGTCTGGCAGGTCCACGGCACCGCCGCCGTCGAGGCGCTGCTGGCGCCGGGCGAGGCGGGCGACGCTGCGGCGATCGCCGCCGTCATCGACGACACGGTGATCCGGCGCGTCGACATGCTCGACAACGGCGTCGGCGAGCCCGGCGGCGCGCTCGAGTTGTCGTCGCTCGTCGCCGACTTCAACGGCACATGGGACAGCGATCGCGACGCCGCTGCGGAGGATGCCGCCTTTGTCGCGGCGGCCGACATGGTGCGCGACGTGCTGCACCGCCGCATCGCGCGCGTCCGCGCCGGGCTCGCGGCGGAGGCCCTCGTGCTTGCGGCGCACGCGCGCTCCGCCGACCCCCGCATCCTGGAACTCGACCGCAACATGCCGTGGCAGGAGGCGGTGTTCGCGCACGGCCTCGACGTCGTCTACGCCGTTTATCCCGTGCCCGGCGGCAACTGGATGGTCGGCGCCATGCCGCCGGAGCGGCACTCCTTCGCGCAGCGGCTGCCGCTGCCCGCCGCCTGGGCCGGCCTGCAGGACGAGACCCTGGCGGCGGCGTCGGGCATCGAGGACGCCGTCTTCGTCCACGCCAAGCGCTTCGTCGCCGCGGCGCGCTCGCGCGCCGGCGCGATGGCGATGGCCAGGGCGGCGATCTGGTCCTTGCTCGATCAGGGCGACGCCGGGGACACCGCTGGAGGCGTCGTGGCGCAGGCCGGCACGCCGGCGCCGCAGCCGATCTCGCTGATCATCACCCGGGCGCAGCGGGTCCAGCTGCGCGAGCGCGGCTACAGCGACGAGGCGATCCACGCGATGACGCCGGCGCAGGCGCACGGGTACCTCGGCTGCCGCTGATCCCAAAGCCACTGATCCCGCGGCCGCATCAGGTCGAGGCAACGGCGGCGATTTTCGCGGCACGGTCGGCGGGCAGGCCCGGCTTCTTGACCGGCGACATGACCGGGCTCGGCAAGACGCTGGCGGCGTGGTGCGCCGTGGCCGCGATGCCGGATCGTGACGTGCTGATCGTCTGCCCCAAGGGCGCGACCCCGCAGTGGCGGCGCACCATCGCCCTCGCCGGCCTGCCGGAGAAGGCCGTGACGCTGATCAACTACGAGCGTTGCAAGTCGCTGATGGCCCTTGTCGATCTGCACGATCACGCGGCCGCCGGGACCGTTGGTCGGGCTGATCTCCTCGGGGTGTGCTCGGCCCGTCGCGGCGGTGTCGCGCCACGGCGTGGCAAGCCCGGCGCCTTCGTCCCACTCTTGCGCGAAGGGTGACCGGCAGACGGCGCCGATGACGCAGACTGACGCGGTGCGCTGGTCATGCGGCGCGGCGCCGTGTGCCCCAGTGCGAGTGCAATCCTCTTGCGAGCGCGTCACGGCGTGGAGATTGCAAATGGCAGACACCGGGCGACGGTTCGCCTTCGGCGGTCTTACTTCAGGCCGAGCAGTTCGACGTCGAAGATCAAGGTTGCGTCAGGCGGAATGACGCCGCCGGCGCCTCTTGAGCCGTAGCCGAGGTCCGGTGGGATGAGCAGCGTTCGCTTCCCGCCGACATGCATGGTGGCGACGCCGTCATCCCAACCCTTGATGACCTGACCGACGCCGATCTTGAAAGAGAATGGCTGGTTCCGGTCGCGAGAGCTGTCGAATTTCTTGCCGCGCTGGCCATTGTCGTCGAGCCAACCTGTGTACTGGACCGTGACGGTCTGTCCCGTCTTCGGCTCCGGTCCCGTTCCGACCACCTCGTCATGGTACTTGAGCCCGGATGATCCGAGCGCCGCGAAATCCTGGGCCATGGCACTGGTGGTCATCAGCATAACTCCGGTGATCAGGAAGCATGTGCGCAGCATGGGACCTTCCTTGGCGGATGCCGCTTCGGCGGCTTGCGCGGGCAGTTCACACACGCCTTAGCATCTTCTCGGATCAAAGCTCGAACGTCACTGGCGTCTCGCCAAGCGCCCCCAGACCACGGCATTCCCGAGTTCATCGATGATCGGATCTCTTCCACACCCGTCGCAGCCCGCGCCTTGATCGCTCTGCCGAGCAGGGCCATGAAGCATAACGACGTGCAGGTGCTGTATCCCGACTGCAGCCTGCTCCCCTCTGGCGCGAGGCTTTGCATCGACGTGGTCATCGAAGAACTTGGATGACGATCCTCCCCCCATGATCAGCACTTTAGAAGCAGAACCTCAGCGCCGCGGGGACGCCTAGTTACACTCACATCCAATCGCGTCCGGAAGCAGCCATTCTCCGTCCGGCAGAGCCTCGGCGCGAAGCTACACCGGCTTTGCGCCCACCTAAGTCGTTCAGGTCAGAAGGTGGCGTGCTCGAAAGCAGACATGGACTGCGCTGGCCTGTTTCCACGCCGACGTTGCGGCTCACCGCTGTCGCCGATGGAATTGTGATGCCAGAGCTGCATTACCCGGCGGGGTAACCGCCTCCCGACCGATCCGCGGCCGAGCCGGTACCGCCGTACATCCTGAAGAACATTGCCACGCAACGTGTCACAAATCGCTGCAACTCGTCGCCCTGGTAGGGTGCGCGCTGCCCGAAAGACAGCTCGACGCGCCGGAAGCCCTGCCAAAGCCCGATCAGGTCGGACACGGCGGCGTCCACGTCGTCGACGGCAAGATCGCCGCGGTCGCGGGCCTGGGCCACGATGCGGCGCAGGATGTCGTGCGCGCGGCCGGGGCCGGCCGCGAAGAAGCGGGGGGCGAGCGTCGGGTGCGCGGCGGCAAGCTGGGCGATCAGGCGCTCAAAGGCCAGCGTCTCGGGATCTGACAGGAAGCCGACGAAGCGCTCGCCGAAGCCGGCCAGCGCCTGGTCGAGCGGAAGGGTCAGGGACTCGGCGGCGAACTCGTCCGACACGATGCGGTGCGACTCGCGCGCGAACATCGCCTCGATCAGCGCGCCCTTGTCGGGGAAGTTCGCGTACAGCGTCGTGCGCGACACCTTTGCATGCGCGAGCACCTGCTCCATGGTCGCCTCGGGGCCGTGCTGGAGGAAGAGTTCGCGCGCCGCATCGAGCAGCGCGACCTGCTTGGCCGGATCGCGCGGACGGCCACGCGTACCCGGCCGTTCCTCGCCGCTCATCGCCACCTCGCTCCATCGCGTGCCATGCCGGCTTCACTTCCTCGCTGCTGACCGCCACGCGTCGCCGTCCGGGCCAGCGCCGTACCCTGGGCAACCCGCTATCGCGCAAGCGACGGACGAGCACAACGATTTATCGGAATGTTTCGTCCGGCATCTTTAATCGGAACGTTTCGTCTTTTATATGTGGTCCGCGCCCGCCCCGCGAGCGTAACCGTCCCCGCCGGCTTGCGGCCGACGCGATGGTTGATCCCGATTGAAAGGCGCCTCGACCATGACCGCAACCAGGGTGCAGGATGACGTCGCGACCCACCACCGGACGGCGACGGTGAAGGGCCGCACGATCTTCTACCGCGAGGCGGGCGACCCGGCCTCTCCGACCATCGTGCTGCTGCACGGCTTCCCCTCCAGCAGCGCGATGTTTCGCGAACTGATCCCGGCGCTGGCCGACCGCTTCCACCTCGTCGCCCCCGACTTCATCGGCTTCGGTCATTCCGAGGCGCCATCGCGGGACGACTTCGATTACACCTTCGCCAGCCTCACTGAGCTGACGCGCGGCCTGCTGGAGCAGCTGGGGATCACGACCTGCGTGTTCTACATCCATGACATCGGCGGGCCGGTTGCGTTCCGCTTGTTCGCCGAACGCCCGGAGTTGGTGAAGGGCTTCATCATCCAGAACGCCAACACCTACGAGGAGGGCGTTGCCGAGAATGCCAAGCGCGCGCTCGGCCCGCTGTGGGGGCAGCGCAACGCGCAGACGGAGGCGCCCGCGAGGCAGTTCATGGCGCCCGACTACATCGAGTACCTGTGGAAGGTGGGCGCCCGCGACGCGAGCCGCGTCGAGCCGGACAACTGGCTGATCGACCAGGCGCTGATGGCCCGGCCGGGGACGGAAGCGTACATGCTCGACATCGTCGAGGACCTGAAGACCAACGCGCCCCTCTATCCGACTTGGCAGGCCGCCCTGCGCACCCATCAGCCCAAGACCCTCGTGCTCTGGGGCAACAAGGACCCGCTCTTCATCCCGCCCGGCGCGGAGGGCTACCTCCGCGACCTGCCCGACGCCAAGCTTGTCTGGCTCGACGCCGGGCACTTCGTGCTCGATGAGAACCTGCACACCGTCGCGGGCGAGATCCGCAGCGCCTTCGCGCAGTAGCGGGCGCCTCCGCGGCGGGCCGGCAAGGATCACCCTTTGCCGGCGCGCCTTCGGCGCAGCCGCCATGCCGCAGCCAGTCCTCCCGCGCCAAGCACCGGTCGCCCGGTCACACGAGGTTCACAGCATGCCGGCAGCAGGTGTCGTGCGCTCCGTCAACGTCGGCCAGGCCCGCGACGTCGCGTGGCGCGGCCGGGTGGTCCGAACCGCGATCTGGAAAGAGCCCGTGGCCACCCGGGTCCGGGCCGGCCGGCTCGGCCTCGCGGGGGACCAGCAGGCCGACCTCGTCGGTCACGGCGGCGAGCAGCGCGCCCTCATGGTCTACCAGCTCGCCTCCTACCGGCACTGGGCCGACCACCTCGGCCGCGCCGACTTCGTCATGGGCCAGTTCGGCGAGAACCTTACCGTTGACGGCCTGAGCGACGAAGAGGTTTGCATCGGGGA
>CALMGA010000284.1:0-625 GCA_937863205.1 uncultured Beijerinckiaceae bacterium
CAGCCTGTCGCTGCCGCTCGCCGCGGAGACGGGCCACACCGTGGAGGTTCGGCGGTCGGCGGACGGGGTGGCCCTTTCCGGAAGCCCGTGGCTGGTGGCCCCCGGCTCCGCGCGCGCGGCCTGACCACGATCGCTGGCGTGACTTCTTTCCCTTCCCTGGCGTCGGCTTGGGTGCGGCGGCCGGCTTTGCCGTGCCCGGCGCAGAAAGCCGATGACCCCGGCAAGGCCGTCGCGGCGGCCGAGCGCATGGCCGGGCAGTACGCCGGCATCGTGGTGCTGGAGGAGACCTCAGACCGCGACCAGGACATCTACGCCGAGCCGCGCCTGATCCGAGCCATCGGCAACGTGCCGGCCGAGATGCGGGGAAGCCTTGCAGCCTAGCCGGGTGCGCCGGCCGCGCGCGATCCGTGCGGCTACCGGACTTCCCGTGGGTGGTCGTCCGCTTCGACTGCGGGCTCTGCCACCGCAAGGGGCAGTACCGACTTGCCCGGCTCGCCGCCTAGGTCGGCCCGGAGACGGAGCTCGAGGTCGTTCTGCAGCACGTCGCCTACGACCGTCCATAGATGCGACCCAACCGCAAGGCGCGCGAGTGCGTCGCGAACTGCGGCATCCGCTTCACCGACCT
>CALMGA010000284.1:635-3359 GCA_937863205.1 uncultured Beijerinckiaceae bacterium
GACCTGCCGCCGTCGATGGTGCGGCTGCGGGTCGTTGGCGGGTGGGATCGCGACGGCACGGAACCGCGAGCCTGGAGCGGGAGGACGATGCCCGGCCTACGACCTGCTGATCCGCGGCCCGGCGCCGTCCACGCTCATCGTCACCGCACACGATGACGAGACGGCTATGACTTTCGTGCGCGAGTGTCTGCAGCTCGACTATGCCGGCGAGGACGATCCTGCCGTGCTCGCCTCGCACGTCAGCCTCGTGGCGAGGAGAAGCGGGCAGACGGTGCTGGAGGTGGCGCTTGCCGAGGTGCTGGCGTTCGTCCTGCCGTGAAACGTAGGGGCCTGCGTCGATGCAGGATCGCTGGACAAATGCCAACCAAGAGGAGGGTGACGCAGGAGAAGGCGCAGTTTGAATTCCGATGCGCATCCCTTCACGGTGGTCCGATCGCTGCCAGGACAGCAGGCGGTAAAGGAGGAACGGCAAGGTTCGATGCATGCGGCAGCCAGGCGCCGGCTTGGTAGCGTGGCTCACACCTGAGATGCCCTTCGTTCACCGCCGCACCAATCATCTTGCGGTGAGACCATCCTCGCAGGCGAGCATTGGCCGTCTTTCAGGCAGGAACGACCTGGGATCATGGCGCAGCAAGTACCCGTCAACCCTTCCGCCCTCGCCGAGCTGTCCGAAAAGGAGGGCGTCCACGAGGTCCTTCCGGATCTAGCCTACCGTCGTCTCGCCATGGTCAACGTCGTCTTCGTTGGACGATGCGATGCGGGCGATCGCGGGTGGGTGCTCGTCGATGCTGGCTTGCCGGCGACCAAAGGGCTGATCCGGCGCGCTGCCGCCTCGCGATTCGGCGAGGACGCTCGTCCCGCCGCCATCGTGATGACGCACGGGCATTTCGATCACGTCGGCGCCCTTGAGGAGCTCGCGGCGGAATGGGACGTGCCGGTGTACGCGCACGAGCGCGAGCGGCCCTACCTCAACGGCAGCGCCTCCTATCCTCCCGGCGATCCTGCCGTCGGCGGAGGCTTGATGGCGCTGCTGTCGCCGCTCTACCCCACGCATCCTGTCGACGTCGGCTCACGCCTGCGTACGCTTCCCGCAAACGGCGCGGTGCCGCCGATGCCGGGATGGCGCTGGCTTCACACGCCCGGACACTCGCCCGGCCATGTCTCCTTGTGGCGGGAGGAGGACAAGGTGCTGATCGTCGGGGATGCCTTCATCACGGTTGCCGGCGAGTCGGCCTATGCGACGGCCGTGCAAAAGCCCGAGGTTCACGGGCCGCCGAAATACTACACGGTCGATTGGGCAGCGGCGCGCGACTCCGTGCGGACCCTGGCTGCGCTGAAGCCTGCCGTCGCCGTTGCCGGACACGGTCGGCCGTTGCAGGGCTTGGAACTGCAGCACGGCTTGGAACGGCTCGCCGACCGTTTCGACGACGTCGCCGTACCGATCCACGGACGGTATGCCGAGCAGCCGGCGAAAGCGGAGGATGGCTCAGCTTACCGCTGAAGGCCCGGCTTGATGACGCCTCACCGCTGCTGCTGGCTAGGCGCCTTATCGCCATCACCGCCCCAGGGACCGTCGCGCCGCCCCGATCCAGTCGCTCGCGATCTCGCTCTGCGCCTGCGGCACCTTGCCCAGGCAGACCGCATCGCACAGCGTCGTCTCCAACTCGTCCTTGACGTGGTCGTCCGGCGCCGCCTGCGGCCAGAGATTCGCGGCCGAGTTGTTCCCGCCCAGGCAGAGCGGGACGAGGTGGTCGAGCTCGTGGTCGTCCATCGTGATCGCCGGCATGTTGTAGTCGCGCAGCACCTTGGCGCTGGAGGTCATCCGCATGGTCGCGCCGACCGGCATCGGCTTCGAACCGGAGCGGCTGCCCGGTCCCTACCACTGGCAGAACTGGCGCATCGGCAAGCTCGACGTGGGCATCGAGAACTACGGCGCGGCGCGCGACAAGGCCGACGAGATGGAGGCAGTGCGCAACTGGATCATGGTGCCGGATGGCGATCCGCTCAGCGGGCAGCCGTATGAAGGCGAGCGCGGTTCACTGGCATGAGCAACGCGCAGATCAATCGCCGTCGCCCGGGGTCCATCGATGATCGAGAGGGTCGGACATCACGCAAAATCGGGCTGAAGCTTGGGCCCACGATCCCGACGACCGCCTAAGTCGTTGAAACCGTGGTGGGCGCGACAGGGATTGAACCTGTGACCCCACCCATGTCAAGGGCAAGGTATTTCACAGGGCGCTAGGATGCCGTTACCCGGATGTTGCGCGGGTCACGCGACGGCCTTCAGCTCGCCAAGCTTCGTTTCGCTGGCTTGTTCGCGGTGCAGGATCGCTTCCTCCCGTGCGACGTGATCGCGAATTGCCGCAAGGGCTCGGATGAACTTGCCGAAGTGCCGCTGATCCTTCGTGCAGCATGAAACATCGACCTTCAGCTCGCCGCGCGCGTCGTAGTCGATCACGATCCGCATCACCCAACCTCCTTTAGCTTCTGCGCGCCGCCGTTGGCGCCTGGGAATCGATCCGCCACCTTCTGCGCGTCATCGACGCTAAAGTGATCGTAGGGCTTGGCGCCAGCGCGTGATGTCCAGCGACCGGTTTCCTCCAGTCTGCCGCCGGCGCCGCGCACCAAGGCGCCATAGGTGTGCCGGAGCAGGTGGAAGGCCACGCCGTCGGGCAAGCGCGCACCGGCCTTCGCCTCGACCTCGGCCCACAAGCTGTAGAGCGC
>CALMGA010000285.1:0-1952 GCA_937863205.1 uncultured Beijerinckiaceae bacterium
GTATAGAAGTGACTGCGCATTAGACTGCGGTTGGTGCTTTGGCTTGCCTCCAAGTATTCACTCTGACCAGTGGCCGATCGATCCTGATAACGGATATCCTCTGATGCATGCCTTCACGATAAAGCTGCCGATCGATTACCGATGCCGGTCTGCCAATCTCGCTGCGATCTCGGTGTTTGGAACATCCTTCGACATGAATCCAAACGGCTTTCCCCAGATCATCTTAAGCATCAAGGACGTACTGAGAACAGACGATGGCAATGTAGAAGATCCAATATTGAGGAATATTCGACGTCTTTATAGACATGAGCATCCTCATTGCTTTAAATTGAGAGATAACTTAAAAATGAACTACGCAGTAATATTCCTCACAGAAGAGGAGTTTCTCGGCCCCTTGTGTTTTCCTCCTCAAATTATCTATCATGCAGATCAGGCGCAACTTCCAGCACCGCGATGGCTGATCTTGGGCGCGGCCGCCGCGTTGTACAAAGCTGAATGGTTTGAGAATACTAAAAGTATATTCATAAATGAACCTCAAGAAGTACTTTCCTACAATCTTAGCCTCAGTGTTGCAGAAAGACAATGCGATCCAAATGCCGGAATTCCAGTTTCGGAAGAAGATACTTTGTGCAATGCTAATGCTCAATATCAGAGTCCATATTTTTGCGATCAGATGGATAACCTCAACTTACAATTCTGGGCCGCCCAGATGGCTCCAAATCATTTTGGCGGCACGATGGAACCAGCACAAAACCTTCCAGAATTTTCTCCTTTTTATATCGAGTTCAAACAAGAGCTAGGTGGCTTCAACTTCGGAGATGGTCCGTGCCAGATTGACCTAAAGGAGATCAAAGCTAATTTCACAAGATTTTAGACCTTTATTCCTAAGGCTTGATAGTGCGTTTTCCTCGTCTGAGTGGATGGATATGGCTTTGGGCCAGGTTCTGCATGGAAGCACCACAGCGACAGCGACGGCCTGTCCAGCGATACAGCGACGCGACGAACAACGCTGCTGTGGCCGGCGCCTCCCCGCAACTCTTGCGCCACGTCGGCTCGACGGTCGAGGATGCGGCAGTGCGCGCGCACATTGTCTGCCGTGGCTGCCGCGTCCTCGAAAGGTGCCGCGGCAGGCTCCTGGAGGATGACGTCGCCAAGTTGCGGCAGCAATTCTATACACCAGGAGTTGCCGGCGGGAACGCGCATATACCAGATCAGTCAGATTCTGGATGTCTGCTTCCAATTATGCTGGAAGTCACCTGTAGCGTCCACATCGGGTCGACAGCAGCCGGAGCAGCTACGTCCGCTCATCGACGCTACGTCTTCCGCAGCAGCCATTCTCCTTCCGGCCAAGAGGCGTTGTACAGCAGCCGGGAGGCTCTGCACCTATCGCGGTAGACTTCCGTACTGCCTCATGCCGCGCGGCGTTGTGCCGTTAGCCAACGTCTTTCACCGCTAGCCTTACCTCGCTTGCGCCCTCAGCGGGCTTGGCGCAGCAGATAAGCGCCACGTCACCCGCGTGCGTCGCGCCCGGCTGCGAGGCATAGCTTCCATCAGCCAACGGCTGCGTGGGCACGGTAGAGCGCGACGAAGCGCTCCGGCATGTCCGCGACCTCGGCTGCGACGGCCTGCGATCCCGGATCGGTCAGAAGTCCTCCAGCACGTCCTCGATCGCCCAGCCGCACGCGGTCCGCAGCACGCACGCCCGGTTCGCCTCGGGCAGGAACGGGCCGGCGTCCCTCGGCCGCTCGTCGCCGTCCCGGTAGACCCCGTCCAAGATGTGCGACCTGCTCCACCCGATGCCGAACCCGCCCACCTTCTCGAACCGGTCCGGCTGCCGGACCTCGCCGGTCAGCATGGCATGCGCGCCGACGAGCCAGGTTGCGAGCTGCATCTGCCAGTGGCGGTCGGGAATCGCCGGGGCGGAGCGGAACCATGGCTCGACGTCGGCGGGC
>CALMGA010000285.1:1977-4683 GCA_937863205.1 uncultured Beijerinckiaceae bacterium
TCCGGCGTCCGCCCAGCCCGCGATGCCGGCCGGGCCTCGCCACTTGCCCAGGCAGCGCACGGTATCGACGCCGCCGTCCGGCCAGTACCACGGAGCCATGATGCACTGGCCCAGCGTGGCGAGCGCGTCGGCCATGAGCCCGGTGTAGGGAAGGTCGCCGTCCGATGCGGGGTGCAGGCACATGAAGGCCGTCACCAGGAGCTCAACCGGGTTGTAGAAAGTCGGGGCCCACTGACGCTCGACGAGCTGCGGCAGGAGGTAGTGGTACCAGTCGCTCCATTCGGCGCGCCGGCCAAAGGCGCTTGTGCCGGATGCGATCTCCTTCAGGGCCTCCGCAACCTTGCTGTCGGGCAGCGCATCGAGGTCCCCGGCTAGGCCGGGGTACATCTTGCGCTCGGCGCTCATGAACCACGCCTCGCCCATCGGCGCCGCGGGCAGGGGAAAGGCTTGGCGCATACGCTCCAGTCCGCCCGGGTCCGGCCCCTGCCCGGGCACCCAGGCGAAGGGCGCCGCAGCGGGGCGCGGCACCCGATCACGCTTCGACCTACGGCCGGCCTTCGTCATCGGTATCCTCCTCGCGCTGGAGTGGCCGGTGGTCGCCCAAGGCTGTCACCGCTGCCATCGATTGGCTTCGTCCACCCGGCGCCAGTGGCTGTGCTCTAGCTCGGCATGGACGGCGACGTAGAGGTCGAAGCGCTCGCGCCCCCGCTGACGTCCAACCGGCTGCAGGCCGTCCCAGAAGCCGCTGCGGTCGAGGTCGAAGCTGCCCTTGATGGCGCGGAAGCCTATCGCCTCCGCCCCTGGCACGCGCCGGCCCCTGTACCAGATCGCGTTCACCCCCGCACAGCGGTGGTATTCGCTCGGGTATTCGGACAGCACCGGGAGGTCGGGCGTCCGCATGTGGTCGGGCAAAAACAGCTCCATCGGCACGAGGGCGAAGCTGTCCGGGCGGGCGCCGAGAACGCACCGTCCGTAGTAGAATACGCCTCGCCACCCGCGTGCACACTGGCGCCTATGGGCGGAGAAGGCTTCGAGGGAAGAAGCCGAAGCTCGCGGGGTCGGCGCTGGCCATCGGCTAAGCCACTGACCGGGCACCGAGGTGGAAGCACCAGACGCGGCAGCGGTCGCAGCTCCATCTGCACTGGCCACCCCAGAACCCCGCGAAGCTCGCCGGATCGACGTCGGGGACGGGAGGATTCATGAACCACACCCGGCATTCGTCGGTAGCGAACCAGTCGTTGCCGATGATCGCGCCGCGAAGCTACGCATCAAGCCCGGAGAGCGGGTCGACGATGACGCGCAGGCGGGAGAAATCGGCGCCATCAAGCACTGTGTTGCCTGCGCAGTGGTGGTGAACGACGCGATCGCCCTCGACTCGGAACTGTGCGCGCATGTCTCGCCGTGCTGGAACTTATTTGCCAGAGCTGCAGCGCGGCCGCGATGCCCGCCCCGCGACGCGTGGACGGGTACTCCGCGCCCGGAGTGCCCGCCAGCCTGGCAGGTTCGGCCCGCAACGTCACGGGCCGCCGTTCGGGGCAAGCCCGTGACGCTCCTGGGCGAAGCCCAATGGTATGCCGTCCCTGCAGAGTGCCTGCCGCAAGAAGCAAACGAACTTCCGCTCGCCCCAGCCTTCCGCTCCGGAGCGGACCGACCGCGATCGGCCATTCCCGTTCGTGCGCACCGCGTCCAGCAGCCGATGTTGGCATCTAACCGAGAAGCGGCATCTTGCTGCGCGCCTGATCTGGCGGTCACCTTCTTGGCCTGAGCGGAGCGGCTCCTGCACGATCACATCTGCCCGGCTCTGCCCGATGAACGAGCAGCCGCACTGCTCAGTCGCCGATGCCGAACCACCGCCTCCAGAAGGACGGTGCTGGACCGCACTGTCGCCGGAGCAGCGCACCGTAGTCGTAGCCAGCAATGCGGATACCGCCGCCGATGTAGTGCCCCTTCTCGATCTGCATGAGGCCGATCACCAGGTCCTTCTTCGCGATCAGCAGGCCATTCTCACCCCTGCGCCAGTCCTCGCAATGGATCACCGGCGGTGGATAGGCACACCGCTCGTCGGCAAGGCTGCTCGCACCGGGGCACAGCACGAGGGCTGTTGCGGCAAGGAGCAGTCGTGCTGACCGTTGTGCCCGCCTCCTCACCGGCCGCACTGCTTCTGCAAGGCTTCGGCGTAGTCGATGCCATCGATGATGGTGTGGTCGCCAAGGTAGCTGTTGGCGCCAATCTCGATCAGCCCGGCGGTAACCGGTCTTGACGAAGCGAGGCGCCCTGCGCCGTCGCGATGCCAATCTTCGCAGTGGAACACCGGCGGCGGACTGCGGCATAGCAGTTCGGCAGCTCGCGATGAGGTCGCGGCCGCCAGAACGGCGATGAGCAGGGCGAAACGCATCACACAATCCTTTCAAGTCGGTCCCGGCGATGCGGGTCAGCCTCAGCGCCGTTCCGCCTTATCGCCACTGACCGTGACGCGCAGCATATCGCGCTCGGCCCGGAGGTGATGGAGAAGCTGTTCGGCCAACCTGCCGATCGGCCGTCCTGCTGGGCGCAACAGCACGGTCTCGATCGGCACCGCGGGCCGGAACGGGCGCAAGACAATCGGCAGGCCGACCAGCGCGCGCGCGGCCACCGGGTCCACGACCGCCAGCCCTAAGCAGATTTGGGTTGTCTGGCCAACGCATGAGCGTTGTGGTTCCTTGCCGC
>CALMGA010000286.1 GCA_937863205.1 uncultured Beijerinckiaceae bacterium
GCCTCGTGGACGTTCCACAGCGGGCAGGTGCCGCCGAAGCGGGCGAACTGGAAGCGCGTGGAGGAATGCCGCTTGATGATGTTGCCGGCCCGGTCGAAGCGGACGAAATAGAACGGCACGCCCTTGGCGTTGGGCCGCTGCAGCGTCGAGAAGCGATGGCCGACCTGCTCGAAGCTGGTACCGAAGGTGAAGCACAGCCGCTCGGCGTCGTACCTGGCCTTGCGCGCCGCTTCCAGGAAGCGCTCGTAGGGCATCAGCACCGCGCCGGCGTAGTAGTTGGCGAGCGCGAGGCGAGTGATGGCGGCGGCGTCCTCCGTGCGGAAATTGCCGGAGGCGACGATCGTTTCGATCGCCTCGGCCTGTTCCAGCAGGCCGATCTGCTGAGCCATCAGGAAGGTGGCCGAGGACGGGTCGATGCCCTCGCGCAGCCACAGCACCCGGGCCTTGCGGTCGAGCTGGCGCATGAAGCGCGACTGCGGCTCGATCGGCTTGAACTCGATGCGGATCTTGTGCTGGCTGAACAGATAGGTGGCGAGCGTGTCGGGCCGCGCGGCGACGGACCCGAAGGTTTGCTCGGCGAGTTGCTCGGCCGCCTCATCGAGCGAGGCGAAGTAGTTCGAACGGTAGTGCAGGAAGTCGCGCACCTCCTCGTAGGGCATCAGCACGCCGGGCGATACGGTTTCCTCGCCGTTGGCATAGTGCTCGTCGAGGGCGTGCAGCCGCTCGCCGTTGCGCCGGAAGGCGAGGTGCAGGTTGAGAAAGGCGTGGGCGAACCAGGGCACGTTGGAAACGATGGTCTTGAGGTCCTGCCCCTTGGGAACGAGGCCGCTGAACACCGGATCGACCAAGGCCTCGCGAAGGTCGCTGGCGAGCTTGCCCGTATCCTCGTGGGCGAAGGTGGCGACGTCGATGGAGAAGCTCTGCGCCAGCGCCACCATGACCTGGGCGGTCAGCGGGCGCTGGTTGTTCTCGATCTGATTGAGGTAGCTCGCCGAAATGCCGAGCCGTTCGGCGAAGGCGCTCTGGTTGAGGCCGCAGGTGTCCCGAAGGCCGCGTATCTTGAAACCTGCGAAGACCTTGTGCCGCATGGGGATGATGTAACATTGCAAATGCGATTTGCAACTTATTTGCAAACACACCCTATTAAACCTTCACCCTTCGTCCGATGCGGCTACCTATCCGACGATAGATCGGGAGGAAAAATAATGCCTTTCAAGGGCTTCGAAACAACCAAGATCGAGATCGCCGGCCAGGTGTCGTCGCTGTTCGTGATTCACGCCGTGTCGCTGATGCGAATCGGCATCGGCAGCTCGCTGCGAATGTACGCGAACCTGCACGGGGCGTCGATCCTGCAGGGGGCGGATCTGGCCGACCTGTCGGACGCGCTGAAGCAGGCCCGGCGCGGCGACATCATCCTGTGCGACGTCGCCACCT
This sequence comes from uncultured Beijerinckiaceae bacterium, assembly GCA_937863205.1. The sequence goes on from CALMGA010000286.1 coordinate 1,435, forward strand.
GGTCGGCGCTGGAAAAGGACACCACCGGCATCCAGGAGCATGTCCGCGAGCAGCGCGTGGCGATCTGCCTGATCGCCTGCACCGATGAAAGCGCGCACCGCATGCTGCAGCTGAGGGGCGTATCCGGCGTCGTGTCCTCGGAATGCGATGCCGGCGAGGTCGAGGTCGCGGTAAGCGAGATCGCCGAAGGCCGCACCTACTTCAAGAGCGAAAACCGGCCGATGCCGGCCACCGGCATCGGCCGCCTGTCGAGCCGGCAGGTCGAGATCCTCGAACTGATGACCCGCGGCCTGCTCAACAAGCAGATCGCCTGGGAGCTCGGCGTCACCGAAGGCACGGTGAAGAGCCATGTGTCCGCCATCCTGGAAAAGCTCGGCTGCGACCGTCGCACCCAGGCCATCGCCGCCTTCCTGCAAAGCCTCGGAGTCGGCGCCTCGCAGACCCGCTCCCTGCACTCCTGACGCCGTTCGCAGATCCTTCCCGTATCGTCGCCTCATCAGGAAGGTCCCGAGCTGTTCAGCCGGGGCCTTTTCCGTTTCACGCATGCCGCCCCTGGCGCAACCATCCGCGCCGCCATGAGCGCGGGCCCTGACCTTATGATCCAGGTAGGGTTAAATCCATCAACCGCTGGTCGCCGCCTGTCCTTTGACGCATCGTCAGGGCGCAACCCAGGGGTGAACCACAGTGCCCGCGATCTCCAGCGTCGCCGTCATCGGAGCCGGTCCCTACGGTCTGTCGATCGCCGCCCACCTGCGGGCGAAAGGCATCGAAGCGCTGGTGTTCGGCGCGCCGATGGACACTTGGCGCAACGGCATGCCGCGCGGCATGAAATTGAAGTCGGAAGGCTTCGCCTCCTGCCTGTCCGACCCGGCGGGACGCTTCACCCTTGAAGCCTTCTGCCGCGAGCAGAACCTGCCTTATGCGGATCTCGACTTCGCCGTTCCCGTTGAAACCTTCACTGCCTACGGCACGGCCTTCGCCGATCGCTTCGTTCCCCGGCTCGATCGGCGCGGGGTGCGCCACCTGTCCCGGATCGACTGTCCTACCGGGGCCCATTTCCGCCTCGACCTCGACGACGGCACGGTTGTCGCGGCGCGCAGGGTGATCGTGGCCGCCGGGATCGCGTCCTACCGCCGCGTGCCGGCCGTCTTCGCCGACCTGCCGGCCGCGCGGCTGACGCACACGGCCGACCATGCGGATTACTCGCCGTTCGCCGGCAAGCGCGTGGTGGTGGTCGGCGCGGGGGCGTCCGCCATCGATGCCGCGGCCGCTCTGCAGCGAGCCGGCGCCGCCGTCCGCCTGGTGAGCCGGCGCGGTGCCATCACCTTCCATGCCGCCGGGCGACGGCGCTGGTTCGACCGGATCGCGGCACCGCTGACACCGCTCGGGCCGGGCTGGAAGAAGCTGCTGTGCACGCGGGCGCCGCTGTTGTTCCGCCTGCTGCCCGAGCGCCTGCGCGCTTCGCTGGTGCGCCGCCACCTTGGTCCCGCGCCAGGCTGGTCGGCCCGCGCCGACTTCGAGGGCAAGGTGGAGGTGACGCTGCGGGCATCCGTCACGGCAGCGCGGCTCGCCGACCGGGGCGTGGAGATCACCATCGCCGGGCCGGAGGGCGTGCGCACGATGGAGCCGGCCGACCATGTCGTGGTCGGCACCGGCTACCACGTCGACGTCGCCGCCCTGCCCTTTCTCGCCCCCGCCCTCCGCGCCGGCCTCGATCTTGGAAATGGTTCGCCGCGCCTATCCGGCCACTTCGAATCGACGGTTCCCGGTCTTTACTTCGCCGGCACCGCGGCGGCCAACACCTTTGGCCCGCTGCTGCGCTTCGTGTGCGGCGCCGGTTTCGCCGCCCGCCGCATCACCGCTCATCTCGCGGCGGCTGCGCCGGCGAGGCGGCACGTCCTGCCGGTCTCGCTCGCTTCCCTCGCCGCCGCCGCCCACGTGCTCACCCTCGCCGAGTCCCGGGGCCGTCACCTCGCGATCCGGCGCAGGGCGGCGGACGGATCTTGATCGCGGAGGCGGTTTCCTGCCCCGGGCCATCCGCCGCCCGTGATCCATCACTTGCCCCAGCGCGTCCGCTCCGACCGTCCAGCGAGAACAGCAGGCCCTTTCCCATGCAATCCCTTTCCGTATCGCCAGGTCCGGCACAGCCGCGCGTGCTTTTCGTATCGGTGATGAACGACGTCGGCTCCGACCGCATCGTCGCCGCGATGGGGCGGCTTGGTTGCGAATGCGCGGTTCTGGCGCCACCGGATGCCTTTGCCGCCCTGTCGCGCTTCGCGTCACGGCACTTCGCCCTGCCGCGCCACGGCGGCGCCTTTGCCCGCACGTTCTGCCTCGCCGGCCGGCTCGCACGGGCGGTGCACGCGTGGCGACCCGACCTGATCGTGCCGCTTGACGATTGCTGCGCCCGCTCGCTGCGCAGTTCGCGCCTGCTGGCGCAGGTCGGCAACGCTGCCCGCCTGATCGAAGCCTCGCTCGGCGATCGCGCACACTATCCGACGGTGAACGGCCGCGAAGCACTGGTCGAGGCCGCGGCGGCGATCGGCCTGCGAACGCCGCGCCAAACAACCGTCGCCGGTTGGGACGAGGCCCGATACGCGGCCGACGCGTTCGGCTATCCCGTCGTTCTGAAACGCGAACAAACCTGCGGCGGCTTCGGGGTCGACATCGTCCGCGACGAAGCGGCGCTCGCCCACGCCTACGGGCGCGCCCGCCGCAAGGCAACGGCCAAGCGCCGCTTGCAAGACGTCCTCGGCTTGGATCGGGCCGGCGGCGACGGGCTCATCCTCCAGGCCTACGTGTCCGGCCCGCTGGCGTTCCGCACCGTCAGTTGTGCGAACGGGCGCGTTCTCGACGGCGTCAGCTTCCTCGCCGACACCATCCATCCCCCGGTGACGGGCGCGAGCACGGTTCTGCGACCCCTGCGCGAGCCCGAAATGGAGTCGGCCACGCGCGCCCTGGTGGCGCGGCTCGGCTGCTCGGGGTTCGTCTCGGTCGACTTCATCCTGTCGCCGGAAGGCGCGACCCTGATCGAACTCAACCCGCGCCCGGTCGCCAGCGGCCACCTCGGCCGCCTGTACGGCCATGACATCCATTCCGCGCTGGTTTCGAGCCTCACCGGCTCCGCCGTCGCGCCAAGCCTATCGACCGGCGAAGGACCTGCCGCCATCGCCCTGTTCCCCCGCGAACTCGATCGCGACCCGGCGAGCCCGGTGTTCGATACGCCCTTCGCGGTCCTGCACGACGTGCCGTGGGACGATGCCGACGTGCTCGCTTACTACGCCGCCTGGATCGAACGACGCCACGCCGGGCAGGTCGACGTGCTGCGGCGGCATCTGCCGCCGACCGGCCTCGACGACGTGTCGTGGCGCAGCCAACGGGCGGCCGCCTGAACCGTTTCCGCCGTGCGCGACGGCGTCGGACCCGTTCCGGCCGACCCTTCGGACATCGCGGCCCGCGAAGTCTTCACCCTATCTGTCGCAATGCGCCCGATCAGGCGAACGAAGCCGGTGTACAGGCATTCGCAGTGCACCCTCATCGGAGCCAAACAGCCATGACCAAGACGCTTTCGTTCACCACCGCGCTCGCCACCGGCCTGATCCTGCTGACGAGCCTCGCTTCCACCTCCGCCTCGGCCTCTCGGCTCCATCCCCGCACCTCCAAGGCCTACCGCGTCGGGTCCGGCGGTCATGCGCGCAAGGTGTCCTACGGTGTCGGCAACGGTGGCCAGACCCCTCGGACCACGGCGTCCGGCGGCAATGCCGGCGGATACACCAGCCGTAATTGACCCCTCGTCCGGCCTCGCAAGCTGTCGGCGAAGCGAGAGCGCCGCGCCATTGCGGGAGCACCGAACCGAACGCTGGATCTGGTCGGAGCTCTCGCTGATCGTTGCGCAGCCGATCTGATCCGGACTCCGCTGCGCAGCTTGTGGTCCGGTGCTCGAACTTGATGCGGCGCCAGCGAAGCTTATCCGAAAGATCGCTCCGGCAAGTCTCATCCGGTCACGAAGAAGGCCGCGGAGCGCTCGCTCCGCGGCCTTTATGCTGTCGATCGACCCGGAGCGCGCCCGGGCTGCCCGCTACTGGAAGGGGTAGTAGCGCAGCGAGGTCAGGATCGTGTTGTCGTTGGCGCGAGCCGAGACGATCGGCGCGGCGGCCGTGCCGATGCCGTTGGCGTTGGTGGTGGCGCCGAACAGCTGGCGCACGGTGTAGGAATACTGGGCGCCGACGCGCACCTCACCGAATGCGCCCTTGTAGAGTTTGTCGTTGAAGCCGCCGGTGACCTGGAAGACTCGGTGGGTCTGGCCGCCGCAGGTGCCGCCTTCCGATCCGCAGCCGTAGTTGTTGACGCCGCCCGACAAGCCGTAGCCGACCTCGCCGCCGGCGCCGTTCGAAGTGAAGTTGCGGTTCACCTGCTCGAAGCCGGCGAAGCCGTAGATGTCGATGGCGGGCGTCACGTGGGCGATCACGCCCGTCAGTGCCATTGCGCCACCCACCGGCGACAGCGCGCCGTTGCCGGTGACCGCGGCATCGGGAAGTCCGTTGGTCGACATGTAGCGACCGATGCCGCGACCGACCAGACCGCTGATCTGGAAGTCGAGGCGCCTGGGCAGGATCGGCGCGATGATGCCGGCGCCGACGCCGTATCCGACACGGCTCTGGTTGGACGAAGCTGGAAATCCGCCGCCGTTGGCGAAGGTGGATGCGCCGGCCGCCCCGTAGTTGACGTTGTTGTACAGTTCGCGGACGAGCCCGAGCGTTTCCAGGTGGATGTCGCGCTCGCCGAAGCGAGCCTCGTAGGCCGCCTTGGCGAGCAGGTCGGGAACCCGGTTGAACGAGAACTGCTGTTGCAGCCCGGCGCCACCGATCGAGCCGCCGTTGCCGACCGCAAGGCAGTTGTCGTTGGTCACGCCGTTGCCGGGGATGGCGTTGGTCACCGCGGCCGAGCCGGCCACATTGCTGATGATGTTGTTGCAGCCCGCGCTGCTGTTGCCGATGTTGGCGGCTTGCGACGCTTCGGCGTCGATGGAGAGCCAGAGCTTCTTGTTGAAGTCCTTGGTCACGCGGATCTGCGGCACGCGAGCGTAGTCGAAACCGGGTATGAAGGCCGCGTCGATCTGAGGCGGCGGGACTTCGTTGCGCGGCGTGATGCCCTTGGAGTTCAAGGTCACGAGCGACCAGTTCTGACCGGCCAGCACGTGCAGTCCGTAATCCGAATTGTCGAGGGTCGCGTACAGGTTTCGGACACGCGGCACGTAGCTGTAGGTCTGGTTGTTGTTGGAGTTCGTGCCGGCCCCGAGGAAGTCGAACTCGCCGTAGCCGGACACCAGGAAGGTCTTCGAGATCGGCGCCTCGATCAGCAGCGCGAGGCGTGTCTGGCGCTCGTCGAGGCGGTTTTCGGCTTGATGGGCGAGGGTGCTGTTGTTGGTGGGAATGGCACCGAAGGAGCTTAGAACGCCGGGGGCCTGTTCCGACCGGGTGCGGCTCGCCGATTCCATCGCCAAGAAGCCGCCCGGCGTGATAGTCAGGGCGCCGTACTGCATCTTCTTGTCAGCGGTCACGTAGACCGGGCTGGCGCCGGGCGGGATCGCGGCGAAGGTCGGCGGCGGCACGTAGGCCGCCGGCGGCGCGACCACCACCTTGGTCTTGCGGCGCGCCTCGCTCTTGGCCTCGGCGACGCCGCCCTTCAGGGAGCGGATCTGCGCCTTGAGTTCGGCGATCTCCCTCGCCAGTTCGCTGTTCGAAATCTCGGCGTGCAGCGCCAGCGGCGACGCTCCGAGCATCAGCGTGGCAGCCAAGCCGACCTGCCAGCCGCGGGCGCGATATCGTGTAGCGGCGGGTCGATTCGCCTTTGTCGGTGTCACGCTGAACTCCCCCGGTGAGCAAGCGATGATGGTGCACATCGCTCCGGGGCCAGTGATAAACTGGGTCTCGGCAGAAAAGTGTTGAAAAAAAGCATCACCCGGGATCGCAGATGTAACGCCCTTGTGACGAGCACTCTTCGGACTAGAAATACATCAATTAAAACAGTATGTTATCTCAGTTCATCGAAATCGGCCCGAGATCAATGGTGATGGAACCATGACCGACATGGGGATGATTGTCGTAAAAATGCTACAGGTTGGGCGAGAACAGGTCGCGCGTTGGGCGCGTGACCGACCATCGTTCCTTCAAGGTTTGGACATGTAAGGCCCAGGCATCACGCTCGACGCGGGACGGGTTCTGGCCGGTCGCAACTGCCGCAGGCCATCCCCGTCGACCGCCTCGCGGCGGCGACGGTCTCACCAAAACCCTCTGGCCTGGGCAAACTGGTCGCCCGCGCCGCCGCGCGATGTCGCCGAGCTCGGCAGCATGCTCATCGCAGAGGCTTCTGCGGAGGGACCGGACCGCACGCCGCGGCGAACGGCCGAGCGCCTACGCCAGCGCGAGTTCGCCTGCTCGCGCCCTTCATCGTGGTTCGTTTAACGGCACCATCACCTCGCGCCGCATTGATGTCGGCGCGCTGGTGTCGACAACCGGCGGGAGGTGGAGGACGCGCCGGCGGCGGTGCGGCGCTCCAGCCGGAAATCCAAGCGGCGCGATGTGGCCATCGTCACCGACAAGACGGTGCTCGGCGTATCGGTGACGATGTACCGCGACAGTGCCACGACCCTTCGCGACGTGGCAATTGCGCGAGCCGTGCTGCTGGCGCACGGCCTGCTGACCCGGTGGCTGGGCTTTGGCGTCAACCTGTTCGTTGCGCGGATCGGCGGTCGGGCATCCCGCCGCCGACCGGGTCACGCGTGCGGCACCGCAGCTCGCGGCATCGGCTCGGGGTGCGACGCGTCAGGTGACGACGCGCGGCCGCGGCTCTTCCCGCGTCGCGACGGAGGCGAAGGCCTGTTTCACGCTTTCAAAGATGTCGAGGTCCTTGTCCAGGATGGTGTCGACCTTGCTGAACTGGCGCAGCCTGTCGCCGAGTTCGACGACCTTGCTGTAATCGCGCAGGAGCGGCAGCGGTCGACCCGCGTCGAGGATCTCGGCGACCGAGTTGGAAAAGGCTTCGGCGTCGTCGCGCACGCCGACGACGTCGAAGCTCGACAGGGCCTGCAAAGCGGTGGCGAGGGCGTTCTTGGGAAGCTCGGCCTGATCGTGCGACGCAAGCTGCCGCACGAACGGATTGGCCAAGGCCTTCAGCACCTCGGCGGGAGCCCGCTTGACGAAGGTTTTGCAGAAGCGCGCGTCGAAGGCGTCCACCTCGCTCAGGAATTCGATCACGCATTGAAAGGTCGACAGGTCGCGTGCGCCGAGCAGGCTGGGCTGGTCGCCGCGCAGGTTCTTCAGCACGAGAAGCCGTTCGGCGAGTTCATGGAAAGGATCGCGCAGCACGATCAGCCGCTTGAACTCGGGCAGCAGCGCCTGGATGCCTTGCCACATCAGGCGCCCGCTGAGGTACAGCGACGTGCAGCGCGGGATGCGGAACGTGTGCATCGTCGTTTCCAGCCCGTGCCGTTCGATGCCCTCGTACCAGTACTGGAACCTGTCCTTGAACGCCTCGTCGAAGCGGCGCAGCGGGAGCAGATGCATTTCCAGGCGGAACACCTTGGTGTTGGCCAGTTGCGTGGACTGCGGCCGTTTGTAGACGAGCAGGCCGGTGCTGGCCTCGCGCAACTCCAGGTCGGCGTAGCTGCCGAGGTCGGGCACGGAGGCGATGTGGAAGCCGCACAGGCCGGTCGCATGTCGCCCCGAGGCCAGGAACTCCGGGCGGATAACGGTCGCGCTCACCACGGCGAGTTGCCGGCCGCCGCCCAGCACGCGGAGCGAGGGCGTGGTGCCGCCCGCGTCGGGAACCAGGTGGCAATCGATCGACGCACCGTGATCGTCCTCGACACCGAACAGCATCAGGCGCCGGGAAGACCACGGATCTGCGCCGGCCGGATCTGCGCTGAACGGATCTGCGCTTGTATGGCCACCTCCGATGTCGCGGCTTCGGGAGCCGACCGCAAGGATCGGGCACCTGCTTAGCCCAGCCGTCCCGAATGTGGAACCCGCTTCGGCCGCCGCCGTCGGGCGATGACGTATGACCCGGTCAACGTCGCAGCAGGCCGTTGGCGAGCAGATCCACGGCTTCCTCGAAGAAGCGCCTGATGTCGATCGGCCGCTGGCTGCCGGCAAGCGCCAGCCAGCTGTTGCAGACGATGAAAGGCGCCATAATCAGTTGCGGATAGTCGGCGACGGCGGATGCGCGGAACTCGCCCTGCTCGACGCCGCGGCGCAGAACCGCCCTGAGCGCGTCGAGGGCCGGCTCCATCACCTCCGCGAACCAGCGGTCCACCACGGAAGGGAAGCGTTCGCCCTCGGCCAGAAGGATGCGCAGGATGTTGCGGCCGCAGGGATCGACGACCATCATCTCCGCCACGAAGGCGAGGTGACGCTTCAATATGTCGATCGCCGACGCCTTCGGATCGTCGGTCAGGGCCTTGAGATTGTCGGTCGTCGCCTGGCTCTTTTGCTTGAGCATGGCGACGAACAGGTCCTCCTTGCTAGGGAAGTAGACGTAGATCGTGCCCTTGGTGATGCCGGCGCGGGCGGCGACGTCATCGAGGCGGGCGGCGGAGAACCCCTTCAACGAGAATTCTTCCAGCGCCGCCTGCAGGATCTCGGTCGGCCGCGCCGCCTTGCGCCGCCGCCGGATGCCGCCCTGTCCGATGCCGCCTTGTCCGATGCCGCTTGGCCCGACCGTCACATTGCCGACCTTGTTGACTGACTGGTATGTCATTACGAGAAGAGTCGTGTTGGTAAACAGCCGCGTCGGCATCCGCAATCTCGCTCGGCGGCGAGGCATCATCGAGGCAGCCCGTGCGACGATCGAAATGGCTGATGGCCGCCGGCAGCGCGGCATGGATCATCCCGGCACTCGCCCCCGCGGCGGCTCAAGCGCCGGCGAAGCCTTCCCTGCCACCCCACCCCTGCGATGCCCGCTGCGTGCTGGTCGACGTGGCGACCGCGCGGGAAGGCGCGTTCACCGCCTCCGTCGTGCTGACCGGCAGCATCGCGCCCAAATACCAGAGCAACATCGCCTTTCGCACCGGCGGCAAGATCGTGCAGCGGCTGGTCGAGATCGGCGCCCATGTCGGCCCCGACGAGGTGCTGGCGCGGCTTGACCCACGCGACCAAAACGCCAACTTCGACACGGCCAGGGCCGGCCTCGCCTCGGCCCAGGCCCTGCTGGTTCAGGCCGAGGTCAACTTCGGGCGGCAGAAGGCGCTCTACGCCGACGGCTATGCGACGCGGCCGAGCTTCGATCTGGCGCAGCAGCAGTTGCGCATCCAGCAGGCGGCGGTCGACTCGGCCAAGGCGGCGCTGGGTACGGCGGGCGAACAGCTCGGCTACGCCGATCTCAAGGCCGGCGCCGCCGGCATCGTGGTCGGGCGCAACGCCGAGGTGGGCCAGGTGGTGCAGGCCGGGCAGACCGTGTTCGTTCTCGCCCAGGACGGGCCGCGCGACGCCGTGTTCGACGTGTACGAGGCGCTGCTGACCGAGCCGCCGGCGAGCAAGACCGTGCAGGTCGCGCTGCAGTCGGACCTCGCCGTTCGCACCACCGGCATCGTGCGCGAAACCTCGCCCACGGTGGATGACAAGTCGGGGGCGGTGAAGGTCAAGGTCGGCCTCGATCACGTGCCGGCCGGCATGTCGCTCGGCGCCGCCGTGGTCGGCTCCGGCGCCTTCAAACCGCGCCGCGCGATCGTGCTGCCGCGCGGCGCCCTGTTCCGCTGGAACGATCAGCCGGCCGTATGGCTCTTCGAGGCGGCGACATCCACCGTTTCGCCGCGAACGGTGGAGGTGATGGTGTTCGACGGCAACAACCTCGTCCTGTCCGCCGGCGTGGCGCCCGGCGACACCGTGGTCACCGCGGGCACGCAGTTCCTCCACCCCGGCCAGGTCGTGGCCATCGCCAAGCGCGAGGAGGCGGTCGGGCCCAGTCCCGCCGACCGGGCGCAGGAGCTGCTGCGGACGCAAGCCTCGCAGAAGGCGGCGTTGCGGTGATGGGGCGCGCGTCCGCCCTGGCCGGCTTGCCCCTGATCGCTCTGGCCTGCGCCGGTTGCGAGGAGGAAAGCCTGCCGCCGCCGCCGCTGCGCCCCGTTCTCGTCACAACGGTGGAGCCGGTCCGCACGCAGCTGTTCGGCCCTTTCGCCAGCACGGTCGAGGCCCGCTACCAGACGCAGCTCGGCTTCCAGCTCGCCGGACGCATGGTCGCCCGCGACGTTTACGTCGGCGACGCCGTGCACAAGGGACAAAGGCTCGCCGCCCTTGATCCGGCGGTGACGCAGTTCGCCCTGCTGCGCGCCAAGGCCGACGTGGTCAACGCGCAGGCGCAGCTCAGCAATTCGGAGGGCATCGAGGCCCGGCAACGTTCGCTGGCGCAGGGCGGCAACGCGTCCCAGGCGACGCTCGACAATGCCGTCGCCGGCCGCGACACGGCCAAGGCTCGGCTCGATCAAACGCAGGCCGCGCTGCGCATGGCGGAAACGCAGGTCGGCTACACCGAGCTGAGCGCCAACTTCGACGCCGTGGTCACCGCCTGGACGGCGGAAGTCGGCCAGTACGTCGACACGGGTCAGGCGGTGGTGACGCTGGCGCGCCCGGACGTGCGCGAAGCCGTGGTTGACATTCCCGACGAGCTGATCTGGCGCGTCACGCCCGGCATGGCCTTCACCGTGCGGCTCCAGGCGGCGCCCGGCATCACCGCCCAGGCGAGCGTGCGCGAGATCGGCCCGCTCGCCGAGGAAGCGACCCGCACCCATCGCGTGCGCCTGACGATGGCCGACGCTTCGCCGGCCTTCCGCCTGGGCACAACCATCACCGTGTCGCACGAGACGGAGGTGGCGCCCTTCGTGCAGCTGCCGGCGAGCGCCGTCGTGGTCGATGGAAAGACGCCCGACTCAGCCCCCCAATCAACGTCCGGGGCAGCCTATGTCTGGCTGCTCGCCGCCGACGGCCGGCGGGTGTCGCGGCGCGCCGTGACCCTCGCCGCGCCCGACCGGCTGTCCGACGGGAGCGGCGACGTCCGCATCGCCGCCGGGCTCGCGGCCGGCGACAGGGTCGTGACGATGGGCGTCCATTCCCTCAGCGAAGGTCAGGCGGTGGCGGGCGTCACCGGCGGCGTCGGCGCATCCGCCCTCAAGGTCGGGGAAACACACCTTTGAGCCGCTTCAACCTTTCAGAATGGGCGCTCGAACACCGATCGTTCGTGATCTTCCTGATGATCGTCTCGGTTCTCGCCGGCACGCTCGCCTACCGCAAGCTCGGGCGCGAGGAGGATCCCTCCTTCGCCATCAAGACCATGATCGTCTCGGCGGAATGGCCGGGCGCCACCATCGCCGACACGCTCGATCAGGTCACGGACCGCATCGAAAAGGAGCTGCAACAGGTCGACGGCCTCGACTTCACCCGGTCCTACACCACGCCGGGCAAGACCACCGTCTTCGTGCAGTTCAAGGACACCACCGACCCCAAGAAGCTGCCGGGGCTGTTCTACCAGGTGCGCAAGCACATCGGCGACATCCGCAACACCTTTCCCGACAACCTGAAGGGCATCAACTTCAACGACGAGTTCGGCGACGTCTTCGGCAACGTCTACGCCTTCACCGCCGACGGCCTCTCCATGCGGCAGCTGCGCGACTACGTGGAGGGCGTGCGCTCGGCCGTGCTGGGGGTCAAGAACATCGGCAAGACCATGCTGATCGGCACCCAGGACGAGGCGATCTTCCTCGACTTCTCGCTGCGCAAGATCGCCGGGCTCGGCATCGACACCGCCGCCCTCATCAAGACGCTGCAGGCGCAGAACGCCATCGCGCCCTCGGGCGTGGTGCAGGCCGGCGCCGAGCAGGTCAGCGTGCGGGTCGGCGGGCAGTTCGTCGGCGAAGACAGCCTGAAGGCGATCAACCTCAGGGTCAACGAGCGCTTCTTCCGCCTGTCCGACATCGCCGACATCCACCGCGGCTATCCCGACCCGCCGCAGCCGATGTTCCGCCACAACGGGCAGCCGGCGGTCGGCCTCGCCATCGCCATGCGCGGAGGCGGCAACCTGCTGCAGTTCGGCACCGACCTGAAGGCCAAGATGCGCGCGGTCGAGGCGACGCTGCCAATCGGCGTCGGCGTCCACCTCGTGTCGGACCAGCCCAGGATCGTCGAGCACGCGGTCGGCGGCTTCACCGAAGCGCTCGCCGAGGCGATCGGCATCGTGCTCGTGGTGAGCTTCATTTCGCTGGGCGTGCGCGCCGGCCTGGTGGTGTCGATCACCATCCCGCTGGTGCTCGCCGCGACCTTCGTCGTCCTCAACGTGATGGGCGTCACCCTGCAGCGCATCTCCCTCGGTGCCCTCATCATCGCGCTCGGCCTGCTCGTCGACGACGCCATGATCACGGTGGAAATGATGGTCGCGCGCCTCGAACACGGCGACAGCCGGACGGAGGCCGCGACCTTCGCCTACCATTCCACCGCCTTTCCCATGCTGACCGGGACGCTGGTCACGGTGGCCGGCTTCCTGCCGATCGGCTTCAACGGCTCGGCCGCCGGCGAGTACACCTACTCGCTGTTCGTGGTGATCGCCGCCTCGCTCGCCGTGTCCTGGGTGGTGGCGGTGCTGTTCGCCCCGCTCATCGGCGTGCTGATGCTGCCCAAGACGCTGAAGCACCATTCGGAAAGGCCCGGACGCCTCATCTCGGCCTTTCGCGCCTTCCTCGTCGCGGCGATGCGCTGGCGCTGGGTCACGGTGGGGCTGACGGTCGGCTGCCTCGCGCTCGCCGTCTACGGCATGCGCTTCGTGCAGCAGCAGTTCTTTCCCTCCTCCGACCGGCCGGAAATCCTGGTCGACATGACCCTGCCGCAGATGAGCAGCATCGCCGAAACGCGCCGGCAGATGGATCGCTTCGAGGCCCGCCTCAAGGGCGATCCCGACGTCACCGACTGGTCGTCCTACGTCGGCGAGGGGGCGATCCGTTTCTACCTGCCGCTCGACCAGCAGCTCGGCAACGACTTCTTCGGGCAGATCGTGGTCAAGACGCCCGACCTCGCCGCGCGCAACCGGCTGATGCCCAAGCTGGCGCAGTTCGGGCGCGAGCAGTTCGTCGGCACGGACGTCTTCATCCATTCGCTCGACCTCGGCCCCCCGGTCGGGCGCCCGGTGCAGTACCGCATTAGCGGACCCGACGTGCAGGGGGTGCGCCAGCAGGCGCTGCAGCTCGCTTCAATCGTCGGCGCCAACGCCCACCTCGGCGTGCCCACCTACGACTGGAACGAGCCGGGCGAGGTGCTGCGCGTCGACATCCTCCAGGACAAGGCGCGCCAGCTCGGCATCACCGGCCAGGACATCGCCAGCGTGCTCAACGGGGTCACCGGGGGCACAACCATCACGCAGGTCCGCGACGCCATCTACCTCGTCAACGTGATCGGCCGCGCCCAAGCGCTGGAGCGCACCTCGCTCGACACGCTGCAAAGCCTGCAGGTGACGCTGGCCAACGGCCGCACCGTGCCGCTGCTCGCCTTCGCGAGATTGCGCTACGACCTCGAACAGCCGATCGTGTGGCGCCGCGACCGCCTGCCCACGGTGACGCTGCGCTCAACCATCGTCGACAAGGTGCAGCCGATGACGGCGGTGAGCGAGCTGAAGCCACAGATCGACGCCTTCGCCGCCGCCTTGCCGGCGGGCTACGCGCTCGCCACCGGCGGCGCCGTCGAGGAAAGCGGCAAGGGCCAGGGCCCGATCGCCTCCGTGGTGCCGGTGATGCTGCTGGTGATGGCGTTCCTACTGATGGTGCAGCTGCAAAGCTTCGGCAAGCTGCTGCTCGTCATTTCCGTGGCGCCGCTGGGTCTGATCGGGGTGGTGGCGGCGCTGCTGCCCTCGGGCGCGCCGCTCGGCTTCGTGGCCATCCTCGGGGTGCTCGCCCTGATCGGCATCATCATCCGCAACTCGGTCATCCTGGTCGCCCAGATCGACGAATACCTCGCCGAGGGACGCGCGCCCTGGGACGCGGTGGTGGAGGCGACCTGCCACCGCGTCCGCCCGATCCTGCTCACGGCGGCGGCGGCGAGCCTCGGCATGGTGCCGATCGCCCGCGAAGTGTTCTGGGGACCGATGGCCTACGCGATGATCGGCGGCATCCTCGCCGGCACCGTGCTGACCCTGGTGTTCCTGCCGGCGCTCTACGTCGGCTGCTACCGGATCAAGCCGCCGAAGGTCGAAGGCACGTTCTACGGCGAGGCTGGGGAGACGTCTCGCGATGCCGGGCGCGAGCCGGCGCCCGCCGCCCTGCCGCAGGGCGGGCAGAAGGCGGCGCGAAGCTTCGGGCCGGAAGGCGCTCCGGTCTGACCCTCGGAGCATCGGCCCGGGCCGGATGCTCCGGGCCGCGCCGGACCCGCCCGCAAACCGCTGCGCACCGTTTCGTTCGATGCTTCAGCGGGGCGGCGTGCCGACAGCGGCGAGCGCGTCGGCGCTGCCGGCCCGGCGCATGGCGGCGGTGACCGCCTTGTCGCGCAGGGTGCGGGCGCAGCGCGACAGCAGGGCGAGATGGAGGCCGGCCGCCTCGTCGGGCAGCAGCAGCAGGCAGAGGAGATCGACCGGGCGCTCGTCCACCGCCTCGAAGGCGACCGGGGCAGCCAGGGTGGCCAGCAGCACGAACGGCTCGCGCAGGCTGGCCAGCCGGGCGTGGGGAAGGGCCACACCGTCGCCGACCCCGGTGGATCCCAGCGCTTCGCGACGCAGCAGCGCCTCCAGCACGTCGCGGCGCTCAAGACCGAGGAGGCTCGCCGCCCGCGCGGCGAGGTCGCCGAGACAGGCGCGCTTGTCGCCATAGCGCAGACCGACGAGGCATCGGCTGGCGGGGATCGGCGAGGGCGCATCGGCCATGCTCATGGATCCGGTGCGCGGAGCCGGTAGCCGACCCCGACCTCCGTGGAGATGAAGGATGGCTGGTCGGGCACCCGCTCGATCTTCTGCCGGAGTTGCCGGACGTAAACGCGCAGCTGCTGCGGATCGGTGGTGGCACCCCACACCTTGCGCAGGAGAAAGGCATGGGTCAGGACCTTGCCGGCATTGAGCACGAGTTCGCGCAACAGGTCGTATTCGCGCGGCGAAAGCTTCACGTCGGCGCCGTCGAGCTTGACGATGCGGCGCACGAGATCGACGCTCAAGCCGTCGAGCAGGAACAGCGGCCGGGCACCTTCGAGCTGGAGGCGGTGGCGCAGGGCGGTGCGAACCCTGGCGATCAGCTCGTTCATGCCGAAGGGCTTGGTCACGTAGTCGTCGGCGCCGATGTCGAAGGCGCGCACCTTGCCCGGCTCGTCGCCGCGGCTCGACAGGATCACCACCGGCGTGGTGTCGCCGCGCCCGCGGAGCGAGCCGAGCACGTCGAGGCCGTTCATGTCGGGCAGGCCGAGGTCAAGGATCAGAAGATCGTAGGTTTCACCGCGCTGACCGAGCGCGGCGAGGGCTGCGGTGCCGGTCGCCGCGTCGGACACGTCGAAGCCCTGCGAGGTGAGGCCGGTGCGCAGGAGGCGCCGGATCGGCGGCTCGTCGTCGACAACCAGGATGCGGGCGCGCAGAGCCGTCATTCACGCGGCCCGATGCAGCGCGTCGCCGGGAACCGGCAGGCGCAACGTCAGCACGGCGCCGGTCCGCTCGCTCCGGTTGCCGGCGGTGAGCGTGCCGCCCATCGCCTCCACGAAGCCGCGCGAGATGGCGAGGCCGAGGCCGGTGCCGGGCCTGACGCGGTCGCCGCGATGGACCCGGTGGAACTTGGCGAACACGGTCTCGAGGTCGGCCGCCGGGATGCCCGGTCCCTCGTCCAGGATCTCCACGCGCACGCTCCCCCCTTCCTGGCGCAGCCGCACCGTGATCGTTGTGCCAGCGTCGCCATATTTGCCGGCATTGTCGAGGAGGTTGAACAGCGCCTGCTCGAACAGCACGGGATCGAGCTGCAGGGGCGGAAGGTCGGGCGCGATGTCGGCGACGACCTGCCGCCCGGCTAGGATGGCCCTGGCCCGCGCCAAGGCTGCACCGACTATCTCGCCGGCATCGACCGGTTGGAGGTTGGGCTTCACCGCGCCGGCCTCCAGCCTCGTCATGTCGAGCAGGTTGGCGATGAAGCGGTTCAACCGTTCCGCCTCCTCGATCACGGTGCCGATGAGCCCGGCCCGGCCGTCCTCGTCGAGGTCACCGCCGAAGTCTCGAATGGTCGTGGCCGAGCCGAGGATGGAGGCCAGCGGCGTGCGCAGGTCGTGCGAGATGGAGGTGAGAAGCGCCGAGCGCAGCTTGTCGGTTTCGGCGACGCGGCGCGCCTTGTCGAGGTCGCCCACCAGATTGACCCGCTCGATGGCAAGCGCGCTCTGATCGAGGAGGGCGGCGAACAAGCGGTGCTGCTCCGGGCTCAGCAGGGCGCCCTGCCGGTCGCCGGGCCGCTCGCTGTCGAGGCCGACCACGCCGATGCCGCCGCGGCCGGTGCGCATCGGGGCGAAGTAGCGTCGGGCGCCGGGCAGGGTGTCGGCACCGCGTCCGGCCGGTGTGTTGCGCTCCCAGGTCCATTGCGCGGCGGCGAGGTCGGCGGCGGCCAGCTCGTCCTCGGGAGGGTAGCCGGCGCGCACGGCCAGTGTGCCGCCCTCGTCGGGCAGCAGGGTGACGACGTTGACCTTCAGCATGAAGGCGATCTGGTAGGCGGTGGCCCACAGCACGTCGTCGACCCCGACGCAGCTCGCGAGCTTGCGCGAGAAGGCGTGCAGCGCCTCGGTGGTGCGGGCGCGGGCGGCCGCGATCGTCGCCTGCGCGCGCACCCGCGACGTCAGGTTGGACACCACCACCGCGACCAACGTGAAGAAGAACAGCGCCGCGACATTGGTCGGGTCGGCGATGGTGAAGGTGTAGAGCGGCGGCAGGAAAAAGAAGTTGTAGGCCAGCGTCGACAGGAACACCGCGAACAGCGAGGGGGCGAGCCCCCAGATGATCGCCACGCCGACGATGGCGGTGAGAAAGACGAGGTCGATGTTGTTCAAGCCGAGCACCGGCTGGACGGCTTCGGCGAAACCGAGCGCGCCGGCGACCAGCGCCGTCGCGCCGCCGTAGGGCGACAGCCTGACGGCGGAGGGGCGGGTCCCCTTCGCCCCGCCCTTGCGGCCCTCGGCGTCCACCTCGGGCACGGCGATGACATGGACGCTGATGTCGCCGGCGCGGCGCACGAGGTCGAACACCACGGAGCCGTTCAGCGCCTCGAACCAGCGCGGCCGCTTGGCCTTGCCCACGATGATCTGGGTCACGTTGTTGGCCTGCGCGTAGCCCAGCACGTCGTCGGCGATGCGCCGACCCCCGCCCGGCACCGTCACCGTTTCCAGGCCGAGTCGCCCGGCGAAGCCCATCGCCTCGGCGATGTCGTCGCGGGCCTCGTCGCCGTCGCGCGCGGTCTCCACGTGAAGAGCGGTGACGGTGGCGTGCAGCCTGTCGGCAACGCGCTTGGCGTGGCGGATGAGGCCGGTCGAATCGACGCCGGCGCCGACGCACACCAGTACCCGCTCGCCGGCCGCCCAGGGGCCGGGGATCGCGTTGAGCTGCATGTGGGCGAGGAGTTGCGCGTCGACCCGCTGGGCCGTGCGCCGCAGGGCCAGCTCGCGCAGGGCGGTGAGGTTGCCCGGCGAGAAGAAGTTGCGCAGCGCCCGCTCAGCCTGCTTGGGCACGTACACCTTGCCCTCGCGCAGGCGCTGGATCAGGTCATCGGGGGCGAGGTCGATGGCCTCGATGTCGTCGGCGAGGTCAAGGATGCGGTCGGGCACGGTTTCGCGCACGCGGATGCGGGTGATCTGCGCGACAACGGTGTTGAGGCTCTCGACGTGTTGGACGTTGAGGGTGGTGAAGACGTCGATGCCGGCATCGAGCAGTTCTTCCACGTCGTTGTAGCGCTTGGGGTGGCGGCAGTCGTCGGCGTTGGAGTGTGCCAGTTCGTCGACCAGGGCGAGGCCGGGTCGCCGGGCGAGCACGGCGTCGAGGTCCATCTCGTCGAGGGTGCGGCCGCGATAGCTGAGGAAGCGGCGCGGGATGATCTCCAGCCCGGCGAGCATGCCTTGCGTTTCGGCGCGGCCATGGGTTTCCACCACGGCGGCGACCACGTCGACGCCCTCGGCCGCCCGCGCCCGGGCGGCAAGCAGCATGGCATAGGTCTTGCCGACGCCGGGCGCGGCGCCGAGGAAGATCTTCAGGCGTCCAACGCGGTGCCCGTCACCGGCCCATTCGCCGCCGGCCCTCTCCTGCCGCGCCGCGCGCAGCAGCGCGTCGGGCGAGGGACGGGGGTGGTTGTGCACTGCCTTATCCATCACACCCGTATCTAAGCAGGTTTCGCAAAAGTGCCCCGAGGTTTTGCGATCAAAACCTGCCGCCGATCAAAGAGCTCAGCGGATGAAGCGTTGGCCTGCCAACGCGAACCTGCTTAGCACTCCGGCGCTTGCGGTGTCTTCAGATCGGCCATCCGGCCGGTTGCCGGCGCGTTTCGAGGCTTGATTGGATCGGGCTCGGATAGCCGGGAGGGTGCCGAGGCTCCCCCACAACGTTGCGCCTGATTGTTTCCCTCCTCTTTGCAGTGAAGATGCGCTCACCCGCTCCGGTGCGTCAGGGCCTCAGGACTTGGGCAGGGCGTCGAGCGCGAGGTTCAGGTCGAGCACGTTGACGTGCGCTTCGCCGAACAGGCCGAGGCTGCGGCCTTCGGTGTGCGCCGTCACCAGCTCGCGCACCTTGTCGGAGGACAAGCCCCGCGCCTTGGCGACGCGCCCGACCTGGAACAACGCCGCCTCGGGCGTCACGTCGGGGTCGAGCCCGGAAGCGGAGGTGGTGACGAGGTCGGACGGGATGGGGGCGCCGGGGTTCTCGGCCCTGAGCTTGTCGGCGTCGCCCTTGATGCGGTCGATCAGCGCCTTCGATGTCGGGCCGTAGTTCGAGCCGCCGGAGTTCGCCGCGTTGTAGGGCGCCGGCACGGTCTTGGTCGCGTCCTTGGGGGCGGGCGCGGTGGTCGCCGAGGGGCGGGGATGGAAGTAGCGGTCGCCGGCGAAGTCCTGCGCGATGAGGCGCGAGCCGACGACCTTGCCGTTGACGGCGACGAGGCTGCCCTCGGCCTGGCGGGGGGAAGAGGATGGCGGCGAAGCCGGTCACGGCGAGGGGATAAACGAGCCCGGTCAGCAGGGTCAGGACCGCGACGATGACGAGCGTTGGGCGGATCTGTTTGAGCATGGCGGCCTCAGGCGAGATGCAGGGCGGTGACGGCGAGATCGATCGCCTTGATGCCGGCGAAAGGCAGCACGATGCCGCCGACCCCGTAGATCAGGAGGTTGCGGCGCAGCAGGGCGGCGGCGCCGACCGCGCGATACTTGACGCCCCTCAAGGCGAGCGGGATCAGCGCCACGATGATGAGCGCATTGAAGATGATCGCCGACAGGATGGCCGATTCCGGCGAATGCAGGCCCATGATGTTGAGGGTGCCGAGCTGCGGATAGACGGCGAGAAAGATCGCGGGAATGATCGCGAAATATTTCGCGACGTCGTTGGCGATGGAAAAGGTGGTGAGCGCCCCGCGGGTCATCAGCAGCTGCTTGCCGATCTCCACGATCTCGATGAGTTTGGTCGGGTCGCTGTCGAGATCGATCATGTTGCCGGCCTCGCGGGCGGCCACCGTGCCGGTGTTCATGGCCACGCCGACGTCGGCCTGGGCCAGCGCGGGCGCATCGTTGGTGCCGTCGCCGCACATGGCCACGAGCTTGCCCTTGGCCTGCTCGTCGCGGATCAGGCGGAGCTTGTCCTCGGGGGTCGCCTGGGCGAGGAAGTCGTCGACGCCGGCCTCGGCGGCGATGGCGGCGGCGGTCATCGGGTTGTCGCCGGTGATCATCACCGTGCGGATGCCCATCCGGCGAAGCTCGGTGAAGCGCTCGCGGATTCCGCCCTTGACGATGTCCTTGAGGTGGATGACGCCGAGCAGGCGGCCGTCGCGGGCCACGGCGAGCGGCGTGCCGCCGGCCTTGGAGATTTCCTCGGCGATGGCCTGCACCTCCCTGGCGCTCGCCGTGGCGGCGCGGGAGGCAAGCACCGTGGTGCCTTCGCCGTTGAGCGGCTCGGCGACGAAGGCGAGGATCGACTCTACCGCCCCCTTGCGGATCGCCAGGGTGCCGTCCGCCCCCTGGACCCCGCTCATCCGCGACTGTGCGGTGAAAGGGACGAAGGTGAGAGCGAGGCTGCCCATGTCGCGCTCGCGCAAGCCGTAGTCCTGCTTGGCGAGGACCACGACCGAGCGGCCTTCGGGCGTTTCGTCGGCGAGCGAGGCGAGCTGGGCGGCGTCGGCGAGGTCGTGCTCGGTGACGCCCTTTACCGGGCGGAATGCCGTTGCCTGGCGGTTGCCGAGCGTGATGGTGCCGGTCTTGTCGAGGAGCAGCGTGTCGACGTCGCCGGCCGCCTCCACCGCGCGGCCGGACATGGCCAGCACGTTGAAGCGCACGAGGCGGTCCATGCCGGCGATGCCGATGGCCGACAGCAGCGCGCCGATGGTGGTGGGGATCAGCGTCACGAAGAGGGCGACGATGACCAGCACCGACACGCTGCCGTTGGCATAGGCGACGAAGGAAGGCACGGTGGCGGTGGCGAAGACGAAGATGATGGTCAGGCCGGCGAGCAGGATGTTGAGGGC
>CALMGA010000287.1:0-535 GCA_937863205.1 uncultured Beijerinckiaceae bacterium
GCAGCAGCTCGGCGACGTGGGCGAGGAACGCGGCCACGCTCATCGTCGGCACCGGCGCGGCGAGCCGCTGATCGACCACCCACCCTGGCGCGGTCGCTTTTTCTTCCTGCCCTTGCCGATCTCCCTCATGTGCGGCGATGGCTGTCGTGATTTGGTTCGTCATCAGGGGCTGACCTACGGGGATGCGCTACCCCGGTCCCACCCGCTCGCTTCTGACCACGTCGTCTCCTGCTACTTCCGAGAGCACCCTACGATGCAGCAGAAGGCGATATAGCTCAGGCCTCTACGGCTGGAGCTGGCCGTGAAGAGACTGTCCGCTTCCGGTGCGCCGCCGTTCCAAGGAGACCTTCGCCGCCGTGGCGGCTACGTTTCGTCCGACCTTGACGCTCGCCTCGTCCTCGCGCAGCTGTGCGCTGATGGAACAAGCCTCGCTCGACTTTCTCCACCGCGTCGCCGACACGGGCCCTCGCCGTCCGGCTACGAGCAGCCGTCGGCGCGGCTCTACCGCGCCTACGTCGAACCGTTCTCCGATGCG
>CALMGA010000287.1:545-3008 GCA_937863205.1 uncultured Beijerinckiaceae bacterium
GCATCTGCAGCCATGACAAGTCCTGCAGCTCCGCACCTGAAATAGAGAGGATCGTCACCGTGCCTTCAACTGCCGAGCGCCTCGCCCGCGACTTCTTTGCACGGGTGTGGACACCAACTCACGACATCGCCGCCATCGATGAACTGATGACAGAGGATTACCGCATCACCACAGCGGGATCAGTGGTGACGGGCCGCGACGCCTTCAAGCGTTGGGTGACGGATCTCCAGAAGCTGGTCGGCGATGCACGTAACGAGCACCTGGACCTGTTCACGGATGCTGCCGGCGAACACGTCATATCGCAAAGCATTACACGCGGAAACAATAAAAAAATACTGGGTCTATCGGCGGACGGCAGGGCGATCGCGTTCACCGGCATCGCCATCTGGCGCGTGCGCGGCCACCAGTTGGTCGAGTGTTGGGTCGAGCGGAGCGCCTTCGAACTGTGGCGCAAACTGCAGGGGCAGACCGTTTCGGCCCTGCCAGATTGACTGGTCGTAGACTTGCTAGGTGTTTGGTCCCGGGATTTGGTGGTACGGGTTGTTTGTGAACCTGAAGGGTTCGTCCGTCCAGGCTTTACAAATCGCCTTGTAGGGCGTGAGGCCGCGCAGCGTTTTCAGTCGGCGCGCGAAGTTGTAGGCGGCCACGAAGTCGGCGAGGTGGGTCCGAAGCTGGTCGTGGCTATCGTAGGAGAAGCGCTTGACGGTCGCGTCCTTGATCGTGCGGTTCATCCGCTCGACCTGACCATTCGTCCAGGGATGGCGCGGCTTGGTGAGGCGATGCTCGATGTCGAGGTCGGCGCAGGCACCCTCGAAAGAGTGGCAGCGGAAGAGCACCTTCTCGGCGCGCATCGCCCTGATCTCCTCCGGCGTCCACGTGTTGCCGGACGGCTCGGTGAAACGGGTGCCGTTGTCCGTGAGCACGGTGTGGATCTTGTAGGGAACGGCAGCGGCGAGGGCTCGGAGGAAGTTGCCGGCCACCCGGCGCGTGGCCTTCTCGTGCAACTCGGCGAAGGCGAACTTGGAGGTAAGGCGAACTTGGAGGTTCGGTCGATGGCCACGAGCAGGTAGAGCCGGCCTTCTTGGGTGTGCACCTCGGCGATGTCCCCTCTCGGGGTTTGCAGGCAAACCCCGAGAGGGCAGGGGATGTGGACGTCGCCGAGCGGGTAGCGCTTGAACTTGGCGCGCAGGGGCTTGTCGCCCTCGACCTCAGGCAGCCGCGAGATGCCATGTCGCTGCAGACAGCGGTGCAGGCTTGAGCGCGAGGCGAAGGGGCGCCTGCGGCCGCTGTTCACGCGGGAACGGAACGGGTCGCCGCCTCAGCGAGCGCGTTCCTTGATGGGCTGCTCGGCGAGGAGTGACGCAAAACCGGCTGGATGCGAGCCGAGGCGGCCGGCGATCCCGGCCCCCGGCGCCGACAGGCCATCCTCGGGCGGGGGCGCTGGGACGCTGATGCGCTGCGCGACGTGGTGCGCGGCTACGCGCTGGAGACTCTGGGCGACCTGGCGGCGGTGCTGGTTGTCGATGAGACCGGCTTGCCTCGAAGCAGGGCAAGGCGTCCTGTGGCCTGGGTCGCCAGTACACCGGCTCGGCGGGCAAGATCATCAGTTGCCAGGTCGGCGTGTTCGCGGCCCATGTGTCGGACAAGGGGCACGCCTTCATCGACCGGGCCCTATACGTCAAGGGCGATGATCGAAGCCGTTGGTACGGCAGGGATCAGATTGGGCCGACGGCGCATGACGCGCAGGATGCGATCACCCACGGTGAACTCGGTCTCGGGCGTTTCCTCGGAAAGGAACACGAGTTCGCCGTTCGAGCGCACGACAAGCAGCGCGCTGTCGCCATCCCCGACGTTTGCGCCAGTTTCCGTTTCGTCGAGGATGAACCTGCCGGTCATGCCCCGACGGGGTCCGGCGATGTCGGCAAAGGTCAACGGCGGCTCCCCGACGACGTGCCCGCGCCATTCCTCGTCCGTTTCCGCGCGTTCGTCGGCCTGCTCGCCAGCGGGGGCCAGCTGGAACAGCTTGCCGCGACCAAGCTCCGGCGCCAGCTTGGAACAGATCAGGCTGTTGTAGATGTCGTTCTGCGTCGCAGCGAAGAGGTAGTCGACGCGGTGCTCGCGCATGCTCTCGGCGCCGTGCTCGGATAACAGCTCCGCCTGCAGGGTTGGTAGTCCACCGCGGCGGGCCGTATCGAGCGCTCCGTTGAACGTGTCGATGAGTAGCACCGGCAAGCCCGCGTCGTGCAGCGTTTGCGCCAGCGCCTCGGTCCACGGCGTTGCGCCGAGGATCGCCAGCGTTGGCTTGTTGCCCAGGGTGAGGCCAAGCTGGCGGGCAAGCGGAGCGAGCGAGAAGCCGTGCAGGATCATCGTCGAGGCAATCAGCGTGAACACCGCCGGCATGCCCAGTTCCGCCCCGGGATCGCCGGCCGCCGAAAGTCGAGCGCCCGCGACGCTGGCGATGGC
>CALMGA010000287.1:3018-4221 GCA_937863205.1 uncultured Beijerinckiaceae bacterium
GATGCCGACGAACAGCACGGCGAAGGCGATGGAGATCAGGTTGAGCGCGCCGACCAGGGCGAGGCCGATGGTGACCTCGTAGCTGACCATCTGGCTGGCGGCGCGGAGGGCGCCCATGAGCGAGAACTTGTTGTCGGAGGAGACGCCGGCGATGGCGGCGGCGACGATGCCTCGCGGTGCGATCCAGCCGGTGATGACGCGTTCACGCCAGCTGAGATCACTGCCAAATGTCGCGAGCGCGATGGTGAGCGGGCGCACGGCGACGATCATTACGGCGGTCAGCACGTAGGTCGACCAAGTGAGCGTCGTGAAAAGGGAACGATCAAGGCTCGCGGTGAGGACAACGAAAAGCGCGGACACGATCAGGACGACCAACGATTCCTTGATGCGTGTCAGCTCGGTAAGGCCTCTGATCTTCAGGTTTGCCAGCGCGATGCCGAGGATCGTCGCCGCAGCCAATCCTGTTTCCTCCATGACGAGGTTGGAAAGAACGTAGACGCCGAGCGCGAAGGCGAGCAGCATCGGCGTCTTCAGGCTTTCCTGCATGAGATCGCGCTCGATCATGAAGCGAAACAGCAGGGCGGCTCCGATACCCAGGCTGGCGGCGGCAAGCAGGCCGGCGATCACTTCGGCGACAAGCGAGGTGTCGGAACGACCGCCTGCGATCATCACGGCGAGAACAACAGCTGCCAGTAGAGCGCCGACGGGATCGTTGACGATCGCCTCCCACTTGAAGAACGAAGCGATGCGCGCCTGGAGGCGGGTGTTGCGAAGCAGCGGCAGGACCACGGTGGGACCGGTCACGACGGTGATCGCACCATAAAGCAGCGCCGGCGGCCACGGCATGCGGCCCACGACGTGGGCGGCGGCACTCGCGAGGAGGAAGCTGACCGGCAGAGCGATGACCGTGAGGCGGAAGACGCCGTCGCCGGCGGCACGCAACTCGCGGAACTCGAGAGCCAAGCCACCCTCGAAGACGACGATGGCGACGGCCAAGCCGACCAGTGGGCGCAGACCCGCGCCAAAGGCCAACGCCGGCTGGAGAAGATGCAGACCTGGTCCGACCAGCAGACCGAACCCGAACAGCAGCACGATTGCGGGCAGCTTCAGGCGCCACGCGATCCATTGCGCCCCCACACCGCCGACAACGATGCAAAGAACGGCGGTCGCGACGGCGTGGGTCATGGATGCTCCCTGTACAAC
>CALMGA010000287.1:4231-5563 GCA_937863205.1 uncultured Beijerinckiaceae bacterium
GAGGCCGGTCATGCACGCGACGTCAACGAGCGATGCCGCGCCAGCGATGCCGAGTGAGCGAAGCGACCGTGCGTTCATCACTCGCTGCGCAACACTCGAGCGTTTGCCTCGAATTTTGCGGTCGCCCTCGTCGATGTGCCCGAAGAGAAAAGCGACGCATCAATTGACAGCAATTATGATTGCAGAGCCTTCAATGTTTAGAATGAGTTCAATACGTCGACAGCTTCAGAGAAATCCGATGTTCCTGGATTTTTGAAGCTCCGATGTGCCACGAATCCTCACGGCGAATGATGAAGATGCCGCACCCTTCGTCTTGGGCTTTCTCGTTGGTCGGCTGTTCGCAGGAAGACCGCTCCCGGTCGAAGCAGCTCACGTCAGGACACAACGATGTCGGAGTCAAAGCCTCCACGATGGACCAGTTGCGCAAACTGAGCCGGCAACCCGAATAGCACACTGGACCGCCGCGTTGATCGCGGGCGAGCAGCAACGCGGAACCGTCCTCGGCAAATTGCGGATCACAACAGCCGAGGATGGAAAAGCGATGGCGGCGCAAGTCGCCAAGGTTGCAAGACGCCGCCGCGTGGAACCTGCTGTTCCGATCGTAGGGCGGAAGACGCAGAGCCTACGCAGGTGTTCGCCGAGCAACCAACCGATGTCCAAATACGGTGGAGATTTACATTGATCGACCTTGATGGGAAAGCCGAAGGCGGCGTGCGCTTCATGCTCTCGTCCGCAGAGTCGTTGTTGCGATGTCAAACTGACGGGGAGATCGACGCCCAAGCTGACATGCTGCGGAAAATGATCGACGAGGTTGCCACGAGGATGAAGGTCGAGTTGGCGCGGCAAAAGGTAGAGCGCCAACTCTGAGCCTTCCAAAAATCGCAGCGCGACCGCCAATGACACGGAAAAAGTCCGGCCAGGCCAAGTAATCCGACCTTGGCACATTGTAAAGCGGAAAGGCCGACACAATGTGATCTCAAGGCCCAGGAAAATAGCCATGTCTTCGCAACTCAGGTTCGGCAAAAAGCTTGGCCTTCCCTCCCTTGCCGAACTGACGCACGAGTTGCGGATGATGGTGGCGGCGGACCGCGTCGTCACGGTTGCAAACGAGCAGGAGCGCGCCCTCATCATCAGTGAACTAGCCCGCGAGCACAAGCTGACGAAAGACCGGGCTCAGATGCTTGCGGATCGCTTCGGCATCGGAAAGGTCGAGCTTCAAGACGCGGCGCGAAGCTTGGAGGGCCGAAAGGACGAACGTGCGTGGTCGCCGCCGGCCGCAAACTCCGGGCTCCACATCGTCTAGTGCGCTGACTCTGACGGATGGTTCAGGGC
>CALMGA010000288.1 GCA_937863205.1 uncultured Beijerinckiaceae bacterium
CCCTGAGGCTGGCCATGGGATGCTTCTCTCCACTGTAGGCCCAGGCCTGATTGCCTGGGCATCCGATGGCCAGACAGTGGCAGCACAAGTTTAAAGACGACTTAACCCTAGCATTTAACCCTAACATTGCCTTTCCTCTTTGGAAAAGGCGCCTCTTGTTTCATTTTCGCACATCGTCCCCCGCCGCGAGGAGGCCGGCCGCGGGGAGGATGGGCCGAAAGGCGGGAGGACGGCGCGCTTGCCGCCCGGGCTGCACGGCGCCATGGTCCCGCGCGACTGCGGCGGGTGCCGCGAATTCCAAGTTCCGGGGCGGAGACGGATGACGATCGCGCAGACGACGGGCGGGGCGATCCGCGCGGGCAAGACGCCGCTCAACCGCGACCAGATCGTCGGCTTCTGGAGCGCCTGGGCCGGCTGGATGCTGGACGGCATGGACTCCTTCATCTACGCGCTGGTGCTGGTGCCGGCGCTGAAGGAGCTGCTGCCGAAGTCCGGCATCGCCGCCAGCCCTGCGAACATCCCGAAATACGGCTCGATCCTGTTCGCGCTGTTCCTCGTCGGCTGGGGGTTCTCCTTCATCTGGGGGCCGATCGCCGACAGGTTCGGGCGCACCAAGACGCTCGCCGGCACGGTTCTGATGTACGCCGTCTTCACCGGCGCCGCCTACTTCGCCGACGGCGTGTGGCAGCTCGCCCTCTTCCGCTTCCTCGCCGGGATCGGCATCGGCGGCGAATGGGCGATGGCCGGCACCTACGTCGCCGAGAGCTGGCCGGAGGACCGGCGCAAGATGGGCGCGGGCTACCTGCAGACCGGCTACTACGCCGGCTTCTTCGTCGCCGCCGCGCTGAACTACACCGTCGGCGCGCATTTCGGCTGGCGGGCGATGTTCCTGTGCGGGCTGGCGCCCGTCGTCGTTTCGCTGTTCACCCTGTTCGAGGTGAAGGAGACGAGGGCCTTCGAGAAGGCCGAGGCGATCGGGGCGACGAGGCGCAAGGCGCCGCTCGTCGAGATCTTCGGCGCGCGCTATCTCCGGCGCACCCTGGTCAACTCGGGGCTTCTCACCATCGCCATCGTCGGCCTTTGGGCCGGTGCGGTCTACGTGCCCTCGGCGGTGTCCTACCTCGCCAAGGGGGCGGGCTTCGACGGCAAGGCGATCCCGCAGCTTGTTTCGGCGGCGACCGCGGTGCTGTCGATCGGCACGATCCTCGGCTGCCTCGCCCTGCCGCCGCTCGCCGAGGCGATCGGCCGGCGCCGGACGCTCGCCATCTACTTCGCGATCATGTTCGTGGCGATCCCCACCGCCTTCGGCTGGGCCTTCTACCTCAAGGACGGGCTCGTTCCGTTCATCGGCTGCCTGTTCGTGCTCGGTTTTGGCGGCGGCAACTTCGCCGTCTTCTCGCTGTGGCTGCCCGAGCAGTACGAAACGCGGGTGCGAGCCACCGCCTTCGCCTTCGCCACCTCGGTCGGGCGCTTCATCGGCGCCGGCGTCAACTTCGGCCTGGGCGCGCTCGTCGCCTATTTCGGCACGGTCGGCACCCCGGTGGCGCTCACCGGCCTCACCTTCCTCATCGGTCTCGCCATCCTGCCGCTGGCGATCGAGACGAAGGGCGAGCGGCTGCCGACGTGATCCTCCGACCCGCGCCGTCCCGCGGCGCCGCGGAACCAAAGCGCAGGATGCCTGTTGCCATGTCTTAAGACATCGAGGGCCCAGTCATGGAGCCGGCGAGGAAGCCATCGGCGAGGGGGTTCGCTTCGATGGACCCGGAGAAGCAGCGGGCGATCGCTCGCAAGGGCGGCGAGAGCGTCCCCAACGAGAAGCGGAGCTTCTCGCAGAATCCCGGTCTCGCTGCGGAGGCGGGCCGCAAGGGTGGCCACAGCGTCAATCCCGACAAGCGTTCCTTCTCGCAGGACCATACGCTCGCTTCGAAAGCTGGGCGCAAAGGCGGCCACGCCAGCCATGGTGTCGTGCGCAAGGCTTAAAAGGTCAGGCTCGCTTGCCCGGCCAGCGGCAAAGGTCGGCGATCAGGCAGGTCGGGCAATCCGGTGCGCGCGCCTTGCAGGTGTAGCGCCCGTGCAGCAGCAGCCAGTGGTGGGCGTACCTCCGGTAGGCGTCCGGGATCACAGCCTCCAGGCCGATCTCCACGGCCAGCGGGTCCTTGCCGGGCGCGAGCGGGATACGGTTCGAGACGCGGAAAATGTGCGTGTCGACGGCGATCACGGCGGCGCCGAAGGCCGTGTTGAGCACTACGTTCGCCGTCTTGCGGCCGACCCCCGGAAGCGATTCCAAGGCTTCGCGGCTTTCCGGAACGCGCCCGCCGTAGACGTCGACGAGCCGTTGCGACAGCGCGACGACGTTGCGCGCCTTGGTGCGGTAGAGGCCGATCGTCTTGATGAGGTCGCGCACCCTATCCTCGCCGAGCGCGATCACCTTCTCCGGCGTGTCGGCGAGCGCGAACAGGGCCGGCGTCGCCAGGTTCACGCTGGCATCGGTCGCCTGCGCCGACAGCACCACGGCGACGAGAAGGGTGAACGGGTCGACGGAGAGGAGTTCGGTCGTCGGCGCGGGCTCGCGCCGCCGGAAGCGGGCGAACATCTCGGCGACGGCAGAGGCATCGAGCGGCTCGGCGCGGGACGGCTCCGCCGCGCCGACGGCGGCGCCGGGTTCGACGGCATCACCCGCCAGTCGGATGCCTGCCGAGGGTGTGGCCAAGGGGGTGGCCTTGCGTCGCGCTTTACCTTTGCCCTGCATCGCCGGCAAACTAGCGCATCGCAGCAAGAAGTGCGTCAGCGCTTTTCAGGCGATGCTTGAACCAAGGTTTCACTCGCGGCGCGATGCCTTTCGCAGCCGCCGGCCGCGATGACGAGGGTGCGAGTGGACGAGGCGCAACGGCCTGTCGACCTTTCCGGCGCCGCAGGACGGGAGACGGGCGATCCGTCCGAGCATCGCCTGCTTGAAGTCCGCCTGGTGCCGCATCGCTCGCTGACGCACGCCAACTTCAAGGTCCTGATGGCGGTCGTCGCCCTGGCCGGAACGGCGTCGAGCCTGCCCTTCATTCTGGTCGGCGCCTGGCCGGTCGCGGGCTTTCTCGGGCTCGACGTCCTGCTCCTCTACGCGGCGTTCCGCGCCAACTTCCGTGCCGCGCGCGCCTACGAGGACGTGGTGGTGACGCCCATGGAGCTGCGGCTCGCCAAGGTGAGCGCCAAGGGCGTGCGCCGCGAGTTCCACTTCCATCCCGCCTGGGTTCGCCTCAACCGCGAGGAACATGAGGAGTTCGGGGTGCAGCGCCTGTCGCTGCGCTCGCGCGGCCGCAGCGTGGAGGTTGCCGGCTTCCTCGGCCCGGATGCGAAGGCGGAGTTCGCATCCGGCCTGTCGCAGGCGCTCAACGAAGCGCGGCGCGGCCCGCGCTTCTCCTGAATTCGCGGCCTCGAACAGCAGCGGCCGTCCCGAAGGGCGGCCGCCACATCATCGTCGCCGTGTCGGTTGGACCTACAGGCGGCTGACCTGCCTGATCCGGGCATCGACGTGCGGCAGCTCGCGGGCGGCGATGGCGCGCAGGGACGGGTCGTCGCCATGGGCGGCGTAGTCGCGATACAACACGGAGAGCTGGCGCAGGGCATCCAGCTGCGTCGCCTTGTACAGCGCGTCGAACTGCCGGCCGCTCACCGAGCGCAGGCGGGTGAGGTCGTCCTGCTCGGCCGGCAGA
>CALMGA010000289.1 GCA_937863205.1 uncultured Beijerinckiaceae bacterium
AGGCGGCCGCGAGCTTGCTCAGGCTCTTGGTCGTCCTTGGAGCGGCGACATCGGATCGCCGCGCGTCGACGGATCGACGAGCCGTCGCCAGCGCCTCGGAGGCTGCGAACCGGCGCCGGCCGCGCTCATCCAAAACCGGACTGAGCGTCTGACAGCGCAGTCTGATCGCCGCGACATCAATCATCACGGCAGATTACAAAGCAACACCGGCAAAGGGAATCACCACAAATCCCGCCTACGCGATTCAGCTAATTATCGACGCTGCCTAAGGGATCTCGCGCAAAAGCATGGCGCGCTGTGGATCGACGGCTTCGACTTGCAGCGTCTCAAGCAAAGCCAAGTTCAGTTCGATTTAGGAAGATTGTCTGAAGAGGATATTCTTTCGGACATCAAAGTCGTTGACGAAAATTGGAGTGGTCATAAGCTGCGGAAAACTTATGAAGAACTTAAATCGTCAGTTGCTAATCGCTTCGGAGCAGCTTGCGCTAATGTCTCTCTCAACTCGCTTGACGCATTTGCAAAAAACTCTGTCAAGGCACATCCCAGCTCTTCTGCAGCTCGCATGTGCATACGGTTGACGTATTTCGCAGCTGCCGTTGCTGCTGCTGCTTTCGACTTTGAATCGGCCGATACAGTCCTGCGACAGACCTCCGATCGTGTAAAACATCTAACAAACGCGATAAGATTCGGCGCGGACATTCAAGGCGTCGTATCGAATACGAATCAGGCAGTAGCAGCGATCCGCGATTATCTCCCGAATGGGAAAGGAGTGGCTCGTCAAGTCCATGATAGATTTTGGCTAGACGCTAAAGCTTTGCCGGCTGAAGATCTTGCGGAGATTATCACGAAGCTCTGTCACGGTGACGGGCTGTTTAATTTTGCTAGAAGCCTAGAGCAGGTCGCGTTCAGTATAGGTTTATCGTCGTTCGATAACTCAGACCTCGAGAGCCGTTCATTTTTAGAGGCAATTCTCGGTTTCGTGAAATTCGATCGCACCCGCTTTGCAGAGGCATGGGTAGGTGGGAAACTGAATATGCCATCTGTGGCAACCCTGATCTGAAATAGCGCTGCCCTGTTGCGGCCATGACGCTGTGGAGGGAGTGACGCATGTCCTCCCTCGATGCTGCCATTGGATCACCATCCGACCCGCCGCCTGCCGTATCTGCCGCGCGAGGCTTCGGGCTGCGCTTCGCGCGCGCAATGGCCCGCAATCCGCTCCGCAGCCTGCCGCCGGAGTGCTTCGAGCACACCTTGGTGCGCGGTTGGGGTCCGATCGGCCATGCCCTCTACGTTACCGACCCCGAGCTGATCGCCGACGTCCTGGTGCGTCGCGCCGATGTTTTTGCCAAGACACCGGCTAACCGCAACGTGCTCGGGCCGACGCTGGGCGAAGGCTTGCTGGTTGCCGAGGATGCGCACTGGCGATGGCAGCGACGGGCCAGCGCGCCCGCGTTTCACCCGGCCAAGCTCGGCACGCTCGCTCCCGCCATGCTGGCCGCCGCGCGTGACACCCGCGACGGCTGGCTCGCGCAGCCCGGCGCGATGCTGCGCCTCAACCACGAGATGATGCGTACCACCTTCGCCATCATCCTGGACACCGTGCTTTCGGGTTGCGGTGAAGTCGATGTGCCGCGCTTCGAGCAGGCGATGAGCGCCGCGCTGGAGCCGGTCGGCTGGACGCTGCTCTACTCCATGCTGCGCCTGCCGGAACGGCTCCCCCGTCCCGGCCGGCGGCGCGCCTTGGCCGCTTCGGCTCATTTGCGGCAGGTCACGGCCAGCCTAGTGAAGGCGCACCATCGTGACGGCGCGGCACGGCTCGACCTGCTGTCGCTGCTGCGCGGGGCGAGCGACCCCGAGACCGGCCGGTCGATGAGTGACGAGGAACTGGTCGACAACCTCCTCACCTTCATCGCCGCAGGTCACGAAACCACGGCGCTCGGCCTCGCTTGGACCTTCCAGCTCCTGGCCGCTCATCCGGACATCGAGGCGCGGGCGGTGGAGGAGATCGACCGCGTCGTCGGCGCCGGCGAAGTCAGCCCGGAGAACCTCGGCAATCTGCCCTACCTGCGCCAGCTCTTCTCCGAAGCGATGCGACTCTACCCGCCGGTCCCACTGATCGCGCGGGCGGCGTGCGAGGCCACCGACCTTGGCGGCGTGAGGCTGCGGGCCGGCGATGAGGTGGCGATTCCGATCTACGCCCTCCACCGCCACCACCAACTATGGGAGTCGCCGGAGCGCTTCGACCCCGACCGCTTCGCGCCGGCGGCGGTGGCCGGGCGGCACCGCTTCGCCTTCATGCCGTTCGGCGGCGGCCCTCATGTCTGCATCGGCTTGGGCTTCGCCGTGCAAGAGGCGGTGGCGATCCTCGCCGTGCTGCTGCAACGCCTGCGCGTGCGTCCTCTCGTTGGAGCGCCGCAGCCGGAAGCGGTGATGAAGATCACGTTGCGACCGAGCCCCGAGCTGACCGTTCGGGCGGAGCCGCGCTAAACGCTATCAACGCCTCCTACGAACGCTCCGGCAGTTGCCAACAGTTCCCTGCATAGGACGGTAGCGGCAGTGACGGTCAAAGCTGCAACTCGCGCTGGCCTGATCGCTCGACGACGCGCACCCGGCGGCCGCGACGCGTGTCGATCGTGCGGCTGCGCTGGCGCGGCGGCGGCGGATCCGCGCCGAACACGCCGGCGATAACCGCCGCCTGCGTCGCCGCCGGACCTGCTATGGGCTTCCCGGACGGCCGTCGAGGCGCAGCCGGCTTTACGGCTCAAGCCGGCCGGCGATGGTCTCCAGGCGCCCGCTCGTCCTACTCTGCCTTGGCAGCGTGCCTCGCGGCTCCTTCGTTCAGCACACGCCGCACGCCGCGCGCCGCTTCGTCCGTGATCGCGATGTTGCGCTCGACGCTGGCAATCGATGCGGCTTGATCGGGAGCGATGGACCGCAAGCCGTCATCTTCCAGCAGCAAGGCCAGCAGCCGGCGCATCTCCGCCACCGACGCCTCGTATCCTTCCATCATCTCGATCACCAGGCCCTGAGCGCCGAGATAGTCGTTCATTCGGGTCTGCCATCCGGCGCCCTTCACCTTGAAGGCTTCCACCACGGCCGGGTCGAGCCGCAGCTTGACCGGCTGTTTCGTCACCTCGGCCTTCGGCCGGCCGCGTGGGCGCGTCAGCGTCGCGTATAGGGCGGGTGGCAGGACCTCGGAGGCCGGACGCATCGCGGCGAGCTCTTCGTCCGTCAGCTCGGGGTTGTCGGGATCGTTGGCGATTGATGCCTGCAGGCGCGCCTCCTCCTCGTCGGACAGCATCGGCACCACCCGCTTAGCCTTCGTCATAACGTTTGCGCTCCTTGTTGCTCGCCGGCCGGAGACTGATGGCGGAGACGGCCTCCGTTCCGAGCGGCGCGAAGACCAGCGTCACCAGCTCGCCGTCGAGGAAGCCGATTGCGACGCGGCGCTCGCCGCCATGGCGGCTGGGATGGGTCGCCAGCACCATAGCCGTATCCTAGTACCAGCTTTCCTTGGAAGCTGACTCGTGGTTCAGCACCGAGCATGATCCCCGATGCCGTACAGGTCCGGCTGACGCCGGACGACACAGCGCTGCTTGAAGCCAGGCTTCGCGCGCCCACAAGTGCCCAACGTGACGTGTTGCGCGCCCGCATCGTTTTGTTGGCGGCGCAAAACCGTTCGACGCGCGCCATCGCCAAGACGGTCGGGGTGATGCCCCGCACGGTCAGCCTGTGGCGGGGTCGCTATGCCCGGGATGGCGTGGCAGGGCTGTCCGACAAGCCCCGGCCGGGCGCGGTTGCCAAGTATGACGCCGCCACGGTGCAGCGCATTCTGCGCGTGCTGGACGACCCGCCCCCGCCGGGCTTCGGTCGCTGGACGGGGCCGTTGATCGCGCAAGCCCTTGGCGATGTGCACGAG
This sequence comes from uncultured Beijerinckiaceae bacterium, assembly GCA_937863205.1. The sequence continues at coordinate 3,920 of CALMGA010000289.1, forward strand.
CAACACGTGTGGCGCGTGTTGCGGGCGCAACGGATCGACCTGGCCCCGTCCAAGTCATGGTGCGAAAGCACCGACCCTGAGTTCGTCGCCAAGGCGGCTGACGTGGTTGGGCTGTACTTGGCCCCGCCCGGCAAGGCGCTGGTGATCTGCGTGGACGAAAAGCCGTCCATTCAGGCCCTGGAGCGCGCCCAAGGCTACTTGAAGCTGCCCAACGGGCGTGCGCTCACCGGCCAAAGCCACGACTATCGACGCCACGGCACGACGACGCTGTTTGCGGCTTTCAACGTAGCCTCCGGCCACGTCAGGGCGGCCCACCAAAGCCAACGGCGCAAGATCGAGTTCCTTGACTTCATGAACACGGTCGTGGCCGCCTACCCCGGACAGGAGTTGCACGTCGTGCTCGACAATCTGAGCACACATAAACGCAACGAGGCTTGGCTTGAACGCCATCCCAACGTGTCGTTTCACTTCACGCCAACAAGCGCATCCTGGCTCAATCAAGTCGAGACGTGGTTCTCGATCCTGCAACGGAAGTCCTTGCAGGGCGCGTCGTTCACCTCGGTCGAGCAACTACGGACACACATCGACACCTTTGTTGAAACCTACAACGCCACCGCCGTGCCCTTTGCCTGGAGCAAAGCCGAGGTTCACCAGCGCCGCTTCAAAGGACGACGTATCAGCCAACTGTGATTCCGGGTACTAGGACCACATTCCGGACCGGCAACAAGAGCTGTCTGGGCGGGCCGCAACATCGCTCGCCAGCCCAGCTTACGTGGTGAGCACCTCATCAAGGCAGCCTTTGTCGCAGAAGGCCGGTAGCGTTTGAGGACACCTTTTCCGTAAAATTTCCGTATTCAGCCGGCGAAGTCAGCGGCAAAGCCGCTAACGCATTGAAAATTCTGGCGCTCCCTAGGGGAATCGAACCCCTGTTTTCGCCGTGAGAGAACTAGAACGTTGAAAAAAGGGCCGATCCGGGCCATCCTGGCGGGGTCCGAAACGCCGATTTGCCCTCTGCAGGCACATCGCCCGGTCCAGGGACGTCCCGGGGCGTCCAGGGCCTCTTATTCCCCAAAAACTTCCCACATGAGCGAAAGCCGATGGCCCGCAACACCGACGACGCCAAGCTCTCCACGCCCACCGCCAGGGCGCGTCTGGCCGCGCGCAGGGAGCCGTACTTCCGGGGGCTGCAGCGGGGCTTGGCGCTCGGCTACCGCCGCGGCCAGCGCGGCGGGACTTGGCTCGCCAGGATCAGGTTGCCGGAGGCGGCCGGCTACGTCGAGGTCCGGATCGGCACCGCCGACGACGCGGGCGGCGCGGCCGCCGCCGCGACCGTCCTCAGCTACGACCGCGCCGTCGCGGCGGCGCGCGACGCCTTTGCCCAGGCCGAAGCGCGCCGCGTCTCCGGAACCCTGCCGGCGGCCGGCAAGGCCGCGCTCGGCGACGTGCTCGACCTTTACCGTGAGGCCTACCGGGCGGGGGAGACCGGCCGGCGCCCCGAGCCAGGCCGCGACCTCGCCAACGTCGACAGCATCCTCAAGTGCCACCTGCGGTCGGGCCTCGGCGCGATCCGCCTCGACCTGCTGTCCGAGGAGAGGTTGAAGGCGTTCCGCAGGGGCCTCGTCGAGGCGCCGCGGCTCTCGCGCTCCGGCAAGCCCGTGCCGTTCGACCGCGACGCCGACGATTTCGACGAGGGCGAGGCCCTGCGCAAGCGCCGGGCGCGCGCCAACCGTGTGATGACGGTGCTCCGCGCCGCCCTGAACCACGCGCTCCGGGAGAAGTGGTTCGCCTCCGACGCGGCGTGGCGGCAGGCGCTCAAGCCCCACCCCAACGCCGACGTCGCCTCTGTGCGCTGGCTTGAGATCGCGGAATGCGAGGCGCTGAAGGCGGTGGTCGACCCCGACTTCCGCGACCTGGTGCGCGGGGCGCTGCAGACGGGGTGCCGCTACGGCAGCCTCCGCCACCTCGCCTGCCGCGACGTCGACCTCAGAGCCGCGACCGCGACCGTTAGGGTGACGAAGTCCGGCGACACCCAGGTGGTCCACCTCAAGCCGGAGGGCTGCCGCCTGCTGTCGTCGCTGATGAAAGGCAAACCACGCAGCGAGTTCGTCTTCCTCAAGGCCGACGGGTCGCAATGGAAGCCCTCGGACCAGCAGCGCCGCATGGAGCAGGGCTGCCGCACTGCCGGCATCAATCCCGCCGTGACCTTCCACGAGTTGCGGGACACCTTCGCCAGCCACCTTGTGATGGCAGGCGTCCCGTTGCTCACCGTCTCAAAGCTGCTCGGCCATAGGGATGTCAGGACAACCGAAAAATATTACGCCCATCTCGCGCCGAGCCACCTAAAGCAAGCTATCAAAAAGCTGCCTGAGTTCTGAATTCGGCACTTCCTATGAGGAAAGCAGCTGCACCTCAACGTAAGTAGATCGCCGGAGGAGAATTGGGACATCGTGTCGAGTTGTCGCTCGTTCGCGCTTGCTGTTGCGTTGCCCGGCTTTGGCTATGCGATCAGCCGATCGATCGATGCTCGTCTGGCAACGGCGGCCTTGAAGGCAGCGATCCGATTGCGGCAGCCGCCGGCCGGTTGTGTGCACCGCTCCGATCGTGGTTGCTTGAGCACCAGCGCGACCAGTTCGTCCTTGCTCAACCACTCAAGGTCACCACGGCTCATGCCTAAACGGAATCAGCACTCGTCATGATGTGCAAGCACCCCGCATCAGGTCGGGTCGCAACCGCGCCGCTGCCGATCGCTTCCCCCTGTACCCGTGATGGTGATCCGATCGGTTGCGTTTTAGGCTGAGCGGATCGAGCCAGCCTGCGGAGAGCCACCCAGCACCCCCTGTGCTTTGAGCACCAGGGGGGGACCCGTGCCTCGGCAGGATGCCAAGGTGGATGCCTCGTGGGGAGTCCGCGCCATCGAGCGCCCGTACAGGGATCGGCAGGCACTGCGGCGGCTCGTGGCCATAGGAGGACACAGTGGATGACCAAGGAGACTGGTTCGTAGGTGTGGATTAGGCGTCGCAGACGCACCGTGCGGTGGTGCTTGATGCACGGGGCCGCAAGCTGGGCGAGCGCGACTTCGCCCACAACGGCGAGGGCCTGGCCGCGATGGCGGCCTGGATCACTGGGCAGACCGGAACGGCGCCGGATACCGTATCGATTGCCATCGAAGTGCCGCACGGCCCGGTGGTGGAAAGCCTGCTGGAGCGCGGCTTCCGCGTTCACGCGATCAACCCCAAGCAGCTCGATCGCTTCCGCGACCGCTTTTCGCCGGCCGGCGCCAAGGACGACAGCCGCGACGCCCGCGTGCTGGCCGACGCCCTGCGCACCGACCCGCACTGCTTGCGTCGTCTGGCGCCGCTGGACCCGGTTGTTGTCGAGTTGCGCGAGTGGTCGCGCATCGCCGACGACCTGCGCCACGACCGCATCCGGCTGGGCAACCGCGTCCGCGAGCTGCTGTGGCGGTACTATCCGCAGATGCTGGAATTGGCCGACGATGTCGCGGCGTCCTGGTTCCTGGAGCTGTGGGCACTGGTGCCGACACCTGCCAAGGCCGCAAGGGTGCGGGAAGCCACTCTCGCCCGCCTGCTGAAACAGCACCGCATCCGCCGCTTCACCGCGGCCGAGGTGCTGCAGCGGCTGCGTGCGCCGCCGATCGCTGTGGCGCCGGGAACGGTGAGCGCGGCCACGGCTCACCTTGAAGCCGTGGCCGCGCGGCTCCGGCTGGTGAACCGCCAGATCACGGACGCCGATGCTAGGCTCGACCGGCTGACGGAGACGCTTGCCGCGACCGGAGACGCGCCGGGGCAGAGCGGTGAGCAGCGCGACGTGACGGTCCTGAGATCCTTGCCGGGCGTCGGGCGGATCGTCCTCGCCACGCTGCTCGCAGAAGCCTCCGAAGCCCTGCAGC
>CALMGA010000290.1:0-3258 GCA_937863205.1 uncultured Beijerinckiaceae bacterium
GTCCGACGCGTTCCTGATGAAGGAGGGCGTCACGTTTTGCATCCCTAACTGGAATCACCGCAACTTCCTGCCAAGAAGTATCGGCAGTGCACTGCGAGCCATGCGCTGCCTCCGCGATTGCTCGATCATGAGCCAACTGATTGTGGTCGACGACCTGTCGCGGGACGGATCGCAACGCGCGCTCCTCGCCCTGACCCTGATCGCGAACGATGCCCGCATCGACGTCGTCTGCCGGCGCAAGAATAAAGGGCTCAGCGCGGCTCGCAATCTCGCCTTGGCCAAAGCAGCTTACAGCTATATCTGCTTCCTAGACGCCGACAACGAAGTCTGCCCTGAAAATATGCCGATCTTCGTGCGCGCGATACAGCAGACAAAAGCAGCAGTCGTTTATGGAAACTTAATAAGGCACGATGGTCACAATAGCACAGGCCTGCTCTCTAACGACTACGTGCATGACGATCTGTACCGAGAAAACTATATCGACGCTTTTGCCTTGTGCGACGGTGCGAGGCTCCGCGCATGCGGAGGCTTCAACGAGGCATTGACGTCGCACGAAGACTGGGAGATGTACCTCCATCTTTTGGCGGAGAACGAGCAGATCGTTTTCGTTCCCGTGATAATGGGCTATTACTACATTAATCGCAACTCAATGCTGCAGAGCGAGAGCTTCGAGCATACGAAGTTCCACAGAATTTTTAATCAGCGAATGTCAGGGTTGCCCCTTCATGCTCGACAGCGGAAGATGTATCACCCCGACGTCGGTTGGCTGTGACGTGCCGCGACGCGATCGGACGTGGCGACGAGGGGGCACATGGCGCAGCGTTCCTCGTTCTGGCAACGCATTTTTTGGACATGGCGCACCCTGCCGCTGATCAGCGCTTCGAGACGGTACGGACCAGCCTTCGACAGCGATTGGTACACCGCCTGCTATAATGAAATACGTGATCTCGGCATTAATCCGTTGCAGCACTATTTGCTTTACGGGCGTGCGGAGGGGCGCGCTCCTAACGGCCGGGTCCTGAAGGGAATCGTTCTGCGAGCGCCGCTCGCGCGTTTCGCTTGGCTCCTCGACAAACAGGCCGACGTCATCGAGTCCTCGAATGTCTTCGACCGGCGCTGGTACAGTGCGCGCTACGGCGTGAAGGGAGACCCGATCCGGCACTACCTCATCGAGGGGGCCTATGAAGGGTGCGACCCCAATCCGTTCTTTTCGACGGCTAGCTATTACGCGACAAATGGAGACGTGGCGCACGCGGGCGTGAATGCCTTGTTTCATTATATCGCCCATGGATACAACGAGGGGCGCCTTGGTGCCCTGCCGCAACGTCACATTTCTGCATTTGCGCTTGATGAAAAGATGTGGCTGGACGGGGTAGCGCATCGGGTATCGAAATCGTGATACTCAATCATGAGCGTTACGCGTTCAAATCTGCGAACGTCATGAAGACTGGCAATTAGGCTCTGCAGCGCCGTATGACGGCGGTCAAGAACATTTGTGGATGCAGGGCGAGAAATCGCATCTCCCAGTCCTGCTGTACCATGAAATCATTGACCGACTGCACGACCCCATAAAAATTCACCTTGGTGCTGGTATCATTGAAGGCATAATCATTGATGACGATCATGCCGTCCCGCCGCAGCTTTGGTGCAGCCGCGTGCATCTGCCCGTAGACTTCATCGTAGCTGTGACCGGAATCAAGGAGAACGATATCGCGGCTCGCATCTGCAAGCCTTCCAAGTCCAGCTTCGGGGTTCTCGACGATCATCGACAGCAGTCCGGTATTCAACTCCTGGCGAAATCGCGCCTCGAAGAAACCTCGATGGCTTTTGCCTTCGAGCACCTCTTCAACAGGTCTACCCCACAGGCTGGACTGCTTGTCGAGCTCAAATCTGTCGATCGCGGCTACGTTCGTTGGCCGCGTGCGTTCAATCAGCAAACGTGTGCGCTCGCCGAGAACCACGCCGACTTCGGCATAGAAGAGACCTGAAGATAACCTCGCAAAGATCTCGTCGCGCGACGACAGCACCTCCGTATTGCGCAGCAAGCGAGAGGGGAGGCGGATCGCGGGTGTCGTTACCATGGCAAAGAGCTTTTTGATAATCTGCGATGCGGGCGCGCCTAAAAGTTTCCCGGTCAGACGTAAGCGGATCGCCTTGCGAGAGAAAACGCCCGCCGTTCACTTTGCGGAGCTTCGCACGGCGTCATGCGACGAGATATCGACATGGACCGTGGCTTCGTCCGTGATCTTCGTCTCGGGGTGACGTAGAAGCAATGGACCAGTTGCACGTCGGTCGGCCTTGGGGAACGCACGTGACCGTCTACCTCATTAGTTGCGCTTTGCGGGACGTCAAGCACGATTACGCGAACTTCTGGCATACGCTAGAGAAAGCCGGCGCGAAACGGGCGATGGAGTCGGTCTGGCTGATTGAGAGTTCGGCGAAGCTCGATGACCTTACGCGCTCTGTTCTGCGGTTCCTGACCCCGGAAGACAGGCTTCTGGTGGCCGAGATCGGCAAATGGTCAGCGACACATCTCGTGGATGAAACAGCCGAGTGGCTCAAGGCGCATAAGCCCTGACTTCTGACGGTCCCCATGCCAAGCCGCCGTAACAAGTCTGCTTGCCAAATCGCCGCACCGGGCGCGCTTTGTACTATCAGGTGCAGTCGCTCGGCAAGATCCGCCTTGCGCCGCCTAGAGATTCGGACCGAAGATGCGCAGCGGTCTTCGGAATGATGTGATGCGGCTCAACAACTTGGAGCCTTTGACCGGATCCGGTTCACAATCCGATGCGTTCGTTAGTTCGGCGAACCCGCGACGGCGCCTTCTTGATCCCGGCAGTTCAGTTTGCGGTAACCTTGGTCGCCTTATCCGGCGGTGTCGGGCAAGATATCGAGACGCATAGGCTCCATTAACCTCTCTTTATAAGCGGCCGTTAACGCGGGCGAGTCGATGTTTACTTGCGTCGATCAACCAATCGAGCAAGTAGAGAGGGAAAGAAGATGAGCCGTTCTAATGCAATCTTCGCGGCAACTCTGTCGAGCAGCATCTTGTTTTGTTTTGCGGCCTCCGCGGCAACCTTGCCGAGCCTGCCGAATGTGACGGCTCCTCATGCACCCGTTTACACCGCGCCGGCGAAGCCGGTCATCGCGGCTCCCCCGAAGGCCATGTCGGCCGCCGACTTCTTCGCGCTGACCCGAAGAAAGTGAGCGGCGAGGGGCCCGGATCGCGACCGACTATTCCGGGCCCAAACCGCCTCA
>CALMGA010000290.1:3268-3653 GCA_937863205.1 uncultured Beijerinckiaceae bacterium
CCTCAGAAGCGTACGCGGGTCGATAGGATGAGGGCTGAATATTTGGCCGTCTCATCCTCGGTCTTCTGTCGGCGAACTTCAAGCGATCCGTCAACGAGTACCGATTTCGCGATGATCGGCGTGAAACCGAAGGTGAAACCCGCTCCGACTTGGTAACCGGAAACCCGACCTGCGGCGATGAGGAGTTGCTCGCGCTGCCGCACGAAACCCGTCGAGGCGAAGGCGAACGGCTTGAGCTCAAGGGTTTGATCAACGATGCGCGTGGCGAACACGCGGGTGATGTCGGCCCGGCCGACGGCACCGCTATCTCCCTCGATTGTGCGGGGATCAACCGGAAGCGCCAAGTTGGACTGAAACAATTGGAACTGCTCGCTCGGCGGCAAAG
>CALMGA010000291.1 GCA_937863205.1 uncultured Beijerinckiaceae bacterium
GCAGCAAGGAATCACAGCTCCTATGCGTTGGCCAGTTAACCCAAACCTGCTTAGCAGCACGCCCTCGGCTGCGTCCGGCAACAGCGCCATTCCGGCGATGCGCTCCGCCACTATATCAACCTACCGTGCCGACCGCACGTGCAGCCTCCAAAATCTATGCGGCGACCCTGTTTTCCTTGTAAGAAAGCGATGAGGCAACCTGGAGTGACGAAATGCTGACCGGAGCTGCGCTATGGTACATCGGCGTACCCATCCCTGTTCTCATCCTGCTTTGGTTCTTTTTCCTGCGAGGGCGGTAGCTTCAAGCCAGCATTGTGGACTGGTGCGTCACGCCGCCCGGCAGCATCGCGATGCGCCCGATGGTGAGTGATGGGCAGAAGGTGCAAGGGATCGGGCCACCAGCCCAACCTGTGCCGCTATGCCTGCACCGTTTAAGCTGCGAACGAGGCCATGCGTCCGTTGGCTCGGGCAAGACGGCCCAGCGATCGTCCGGGTTGGGTCGTGAACAGACTTCGGCCTTTTGCCAGGGAGTTGATGTATTCGTCGACGTCCACAATGGGCCGCACCAAGCCGGGCGGCCCATTGTGGATGGAGGCCGGCAGCGAACATCAGTTCGCCGCTCGAAGCTGATCTTCCATCGCTCCAAGCTTGTCGGATTACATCGGGCGGTGACGGCGGTGATGCTACCGAACCGGCACCGGAGGCGGCGGGGGCGAGAGAACTCCCGTGATCGGCTGCGTCACGCCAGTGATCACGGCCCCGACCGGGGTCAGGATCGAGGTCACGATCCCCGTGATGGGATCGACCACCGGCAGGGGCGGTGGTGGCGGGCTAGTCATTGGCATGTCGGCCGCTGAGGCGACCCCAGATATTGCCATGGAAAGGGCGATCGCCCCCGGTATCAGTGTCGGCTTCATGCTTGTCAAAGCTCCCTCGAACTGCGCGCCACCCAGGTGTGGCCGGGTGATCCTTTCCAATGCTCACCCGGCGCACAATCGCAGCACTGCCGAATTTGGTGAGGCGTTGAAAACAGGCGACACCTGTGCATCGTCCGAGCCGATCGTTGAAGGAAACGTCCGACCCGACCTCCGGGCCGGATGCGAAGCTGAACCAGGATGTCCGAAACCCGTCGTTCCAAAGCTCAGAGATGGGGCGAAGGCAGGCGTTGGCATCGCAAAAAGCCGACGCAGGTTATGGGTCGTGCGCCGATCAAACGATCAGATGGGGGGATTGACGCCGTCCGCTGAAGCCGCGCGGCAACGTGCTCGCGACCGCTCGTGCGGTCGGGCCGAGCGCCTCGTCCGGCAACTCACCAATCGTCCAGAAGGACAGCGCCACGGAACGCGATGGCGAGCCGTTCGAGCAGGCAGCGCAGCGCCTGATCCCGGCGTCCAGCGCCAGTCGCTACAAAGCCGTGGAGTGCGCCCGCGCCTGTCCGGGAGGCGGACCGGCCGTTCCGATCCATCCCAGCACGGCCCTGTTGATCCCTTGCTCCTCCAGCATCACCGCGACGGCCGTATCGATGGCCAGCAGCACGCGCCCCGCGGCGTCCGACACTGGCAGTGCCCCGGCGAAGCGCTCGGCCATCGTGTCGATCCGCCGTGCCGATAGGGCATGCATGATCACCGCCTTGCTTCCGAACTGGTTGAACGGCGTCGCGAAGCTGACCCCAGCCTCGGCGGCAAGGTCGCGCATCGAGAAGGCGGCTTTGCCGTCGCGGAGCAGACGTTCCGCCGCGTCGATCGGGATCTCGTGTAAATGGCATCGTTGATGCGCGACAGGGGTAATCAGCCACCATCACAGCGACCGATGGCGAGCTGACTCGACCGGGAGAACGGAAGGAAGATGCCGATGATCCCCGTCTACCGACAGCTCGTGTTTCGGCAGCGCTGACGCTGGTCGGTTCGCCAGCACTGGCGCGTGACTCGGTCGATACCGTGCGGGCGGCGATCGCCGCCGAGAACCGGCAAGCGTCGAGCTTCCCGCCAGACCTGTATTCGCCAACATTTGTGACGACGTTCCACCGCGCAATCAACATCGGGCCGGAAGCCGAGACCACGCTGACCGGCCTGTACATGAGCAGTATTCGGCTGCTCGACGCCAGAGCACCGGACCCTAAACCGGACTCGGTCCAGTGCTCTAACTTATTGTGCCGCATCGGATTAGTCCGAAAACCGCTACGCACTTTTCGGTCCGATGCTCTAGGCGAAACGGCAATCGAGTGCAGGCTCGAGTCAGCGCGAGACTGTCCCAGTCCACAAAGACCATCACTATCAGGTTGAGGAAAAACCAGCAGATCTCGTCCCGAACTGGCTGCGAGCGAGTCTGACGGTACGGCCGCGCTTCTTTCAACTGGTCGGCTCGGGCCGCCGATGGAATGCCGAATACTGGATCATGGGGCTGCGACAAGCAGCTTGGGACGCCGGATCAGGTTGTAGGCTGCCATGGTGAAGGTGAACGGCCAGCCGACGCGACCCAGACCGCGTTGTCTGGTTTCGCGCAGGCCGGCGGCGGCCTTGATCCAGCCGAACGCCTCCTCGATGCGCTTGGCTGGATGATCTGGCTGACCTTGCAGCCCGCCTGGCAGGTGGTGCGCCCGTCGATGGCGGAGCCCTTGAGCTTGGCGGCGACATGCGGCGTGACGTTGAACAAGCGCAGTTCATTGACGAAGTCCTCCGCGTCGTAGCCCTTGTCGGCACCCGGCGTGACGCGCTTGGGCCGGTCGGCGCGCGGCTCGATCATGTGCGGGGCGGCGATGCGCTCGGCTTGGCCGTCCGCCCGGGTCAGGCAGGCATCGACGACCAGACCGCTGCGGTTTTCCATCAGGGCATGGCCGAGGACGCACGGCTTGGCCTCGCGGCCCGGCCCTTTGCGGGACAGCCCGGCCTGGGGATCGGTGGTGCTGGCGTGGGTGTGGTTGCCGCGGCGCTCGCCTTGAAAGTCGCCCTCGCCGTTGCGCCCGGGAGCCAGTGGCTCGCCCGAGCCGTCCTTGGGCCGAAAGCCCTTCATCGACGCCCAAATCAG
>CALMGA010000292.1 GCA_937863205.1 uncultured Beijerinckiaceae bacterium
CTAGAGCTGGTCGCCTACAACTGTCCGCTCATGCGGCCGGGCGCTAAGCCGCGAAAGTACGTGGCGCGGTGCGGGATCCGCTTTACCGATCTCGATGGCCGGCGCGGGCCACCGCCGGATAACCCGCCGTTCATGATGAAGCTGCGCGTAGTGGGCGGGCGAGACGCCGATGATGACGGCTGACGGTTAAGATGCCCTGGGCCACAGCGTGCACAGGTGTCGGGGGGATCGCGTGTAGCGGTCCCCCGCTACCAGGGTTTCTCAACTTCGCCCTCACTGCCGGGAACGCTTGGCGAACACCGTTCGGGACTCTTTCGGGACTTTCTGCGCCGATCTGTGCAGTTCCCGTCGCAAATGCGCTGTTCCGTTCCGTTTTACGGGAGCGGCTAAGACCGCCGCAAAGAGCAGGAACACAGCATTTACACTAACTTGGTTGGTGCCGGTTGCAGGAATCGAACCCGCGACCTACTGATTACAAATCAGTTGCTCTACCGACTGAGCTAAACCGGCCCTGACGTACATGGCTTCGCGATCGTCCGGGGTGTGTTCTCCTGGTAGGCCCGTGCGGCGCTTGCAGAAATTCCGATCACCAGCCGATCGTCCGCGACATGCTTCCTGTCTGATACTCACATCGTTCCCTGTCTCCCGGCTGTTGGATGCCAAGATTGCGGGACGCGAAGCCGCATGCGTATCATGCCGTGCCGGAGGCGCCAATGCTCGCAATCCGACACCTGGCGGAAGCCGCGTTTTCTTTAACCTGCTATGAGGCACTCACCGGTGGCGGTACGGTCGGGGAGGACGCCGGCGCGGATCCACGTCCGCGCGGTCTCGATTGCGTGCGGGGCCAACGCGGTGTTGCGCGGGGCGGCTCGCGCACAGCTGTGATCCCGCCCGACCGGCCCAACGGATCGGCTGCGCCATCGTCGCAGATGCGCTACGCTGCCGAAAAGCAGGCGTCATGCCCATCCGCCGCATCACCTTTGCCGACCTCCGCGCCGCCCTGGCCGCCGGGCTTGCCGATTTCAGGGCCAGGCCGAGTCACGCCGTTTTTCTCTGCGCCATCTATCCCGTGGTCGGGATCATCCTGGTGCGCGCGACGGTGCGGGGCGGTGTCCTGCCGCTGCTGTTTCCGCTGGTTGCCGGCTTCGCCATCCTCGCGCCCCTCGCCGCCGTCACCACATGCGAGGTCAGCCGACGGCGCGAAGTCGGCGCCGCCAGCACCTGGCGGGATATCGGCCGCATCGTCGGGCTGCACGCGATGCCGCAGGTCGCCGAACTGGCCGTCCTTCTTCTTGTCATCTTCGTCGCCTGGCTCGACACGGCGCAGGCGATCTTCGTCGCAACGCTCGGGCCGCAGGACCCGATGTCGTTGAGCGAGTTCGCACATGCCGCTCTGCTGACGACGAAAGGAAGGGAGTTGATCGCGCTTGGCGGTCTCGTCGGCTCCGGCTTCGCCACGCTGGCCTTCACGCTCGCGGTCGTTTCGTTTCCGATGCTCATCGACCGGCGGGTCAGCCTGTTCACGGCCATCGCCACCTCCGTGCGCTGCGTGGCGGCCAACCCGCTGGTTCTGGCCGCCTGGGGCTTGATCCTCACGCTTGCGCTGGCGGCGGGCATGGCGCTGCTGTTCGCCGGCCTCGCCGTGGTGCTGCCCGTTCTCGGTCATGCGAGCTGGCACCTGTACCGCGCATTGGTGCCGCCGGAAGAAACCCCGCCGGCTGTGATCGCCGCCCGGCCCCAGCTGGTCAGCTGACGCCGGTCGCTTGAAGCCGGTCACTCGCGGCCGACCTCCCCAGCATTGCCGGCGAGGATCTACTGCTTGATCTTGACGCTGAGGCTGTTGAACATCGCGGCCACGTCGGTAGGGTGCTGTCGCCCTCCGGCGACGCCCACAGCGTGACCACCACGAATTCGTCGTGCGGACCCACCGGACCGATCTCGACGTAGAGCAACACCGTCGGATTTCCTTCCAGGTCGCCTGAGCGAAATCGAGCTTGACGTGATCGTTACCGGCGATCTTGCCGGTCGTCCTGGTCGGATCGCCGGTTACGACCTTCTGCTCATCCCAATGCTTCTCGTGCTCGGCGACGAGGACGTCGGATTCGTTGCCGGTGTATGTTTTGAACCAAATGAAGGCTTCGTCGTCGGGGGTCTTGGTCTCGGTGCCCCGCTCGTCGTCGGAGGCGGTCAAGCTGGAGGGCAGCTCGATCGAGATGTCGTTGATGGCGACCGGCTTGGCGAAGGCGGAAAAATGCCGAACAGCGAAAGGGCGACCGCGCAGGAGCGAAGAAAGACCAGATGATGACGCAACGAAGACTCCGGTCCGTTCGAGTTGTTCGAACGGCCAACGTCGATACAATGTTTGCACACCGGCGAGACTTGGAGCACACCACTTATGCATGCCTGATGAAGGAGGCGATCGCGACCGGTCGCCATGGTCCCTTGCCTGCCCCCAGCGTCCAACGCCAAGGGACCGCCGAAGAACACGATGCGGGCAGTGACGCTGGCGAGCAGGCCCGCTGAAGGTTTGGTCGGCGGCGGCCTTGGCCACCCCCCGCGAGTCGGCGCGGGTTTATGTTCGGGAAGATCGTAACGGGAGACATTTGCCCCTCGTTCGGTGACCTGCCCGCCGCTCGGGGAACAACGAGGGGCGCTGCGTGCGAGCTCCGACATTGGGATCGATCGCCGGGCCTTCCGTCGAACATGGTTCGAAAATCTGCTCCGCGATGATGGACGCGCCGCCGGCTCGGCCTTAAGTCCCGGTCTCCTTCCCCCGCCGAAGGGTTTCCATGGCCGACCCCATCACCAACGAGCTCGCCGCCGCCGCGCTCGCATTTCACCGCGAGCCGCGCCCCGGCAAGCTCGAAATCCAGGCCACCAAGCCGCTCGCCACGCAGCGCGACCTCGCGCTCGCCTATTCGCCCGGTGTCGCCGCCGCCTGCCTCGCCATCGCCGCCGACCCGGCCGAGGCCGACGTGATGACCATCCGCCAGAACCTCGTCGCCGTGCTGTCCAACGGCACGGCCGTGCTGGGTCTGGGCAACATCGGTCCGCTCGCCTCCAAGCCGGTGATGGAAGGCAAGGCGGTGCTGTTCAAGAAGTTCGCCGGCATCGACGTGTTCGACATCGAGGTCGACGCCACCGATCCCAAGAAGCTGATCGAGGTCGTTGCCGCCCTGGAGCCGACCTTCGGCGGCATCAACCTCGAAGACATCAAGGCGCCGGAATGCTTCGAGGTGGAGCGCACGCTGCGCGCCCGCATGGCCATCCCCGTCTTCCACGACGACCAGCACGGCACCGCCATCATCGTGTGCGCGGCCATCCTCAACGCGCTGCAGTTCGCCGGCAAGAGCATCGCGGAGGCACGCATCGTCGCCTCCGGAGCCGGCGCCGCCGCGCTGGCCTGCCTCGACCTGCTGGTGACGCTGGGCGCCCGGCACGACAACATCTTCGTCACCGACATCGAGGGCGTCGTCTACAGCGGCCGCACGACCCTGATGGATCCGCGCAAGGCGAACTATGCCCGCGATACCAGCAAGCGCACCCTGCGCGAGGTGATCGGCGGCGCCGACATCTTCCTCGGGCTTTCCGCCGGCGGCGTGCTCAAGCGCGACATGCTGGCGGAGATGGCCGACAAGCCCCTCGTCATGGCGCTGGCCAACCCCAATCCCGAGATCGAGCCCGACGAAGCGCTCGCCGCCCGCCCCGACGCGATGATCTGCACCGGGCGCTCGGACTACCCCAACCAGGTCAACAACGTGCTGTGCTTCCCCTATATCTTCCGGGGGGCGCTCGACGTGTCGGCCTCGGCGATCAACGAGGAGATGAAGCTCGCCGCCGTGCACGCCATCGCCAAGCTGGCGCAGGAACCGCCCTCCGAGGTGGTGGCGCAGGCCTACGGCGGCACGGCCCGGCTCTACGGCAAGGACAACCTGATCCCCTCGCCCTTCGACCCCCGCCTGATCCTGCGCATCGCCCCCGCCGTGGCTAGGGCGGCGATGGCGTCGGGGGTCGCCCGCAAGCCGATCACCGACTTCGACGCCTACCAGGACCAGCTCAACCGCTTCGTGTTCCGCTCCGGCTTCCTGATGAAGCCGCTGATGACGGCGGCGCGCAAGAACCCCAAGCGGGTCATCTTCACCGACGGCGAGGACGAGCGCGTGCTGTCGGCCGTGCAGACCATCAACGAGGAGGGCATCGCCCATTGCACGGTGATCGGGCGCCCCGACGTGATCGCGACGCGTCTCACCCGATACGGCCTGACGATCCGGCCGGGCCATGATTTCGCGATCGTCGATCCCGAAGACGACCCTCGCTACCGCGATTATGTCGGGACCTACATCGACTCGGCCGGGCGGATGGGCGTCAACCCGTCGTCGGCGCGGCTGCTGGTGCGCACCAACGCCACCATCATCGCCGCCATCGCGGTGAAGCGCGGCGATGCCGATGCGATGATCTGCGGCTTCGTCGGCGGCTTCCACAAGCGCCTGCGCTCGATCCGCGAAATCATCGGCATCGCCCCCGGCGTCAACGACTATTCGGCGATGAGCATGCTCATCACCAACAAGGGGCCGCTGTTCATCGCCGACACCCAGGTGCAGCACGACCCCAGCGCCGAGGACATCGCGGAGATCGCACGGCTCGCCGCCTCGCTGGTGCGCCGCTTCGGCCTGGAGCCCAAGGTCGCGCTGGTGTCGCACTCCGACTTCGGCTCGGACGACTCGCCCTCGGCCTGCAAGATGCGCGCGGCGCTGGCCATCCTGCGCCAGAGCGCACCCGACCTCGAAGTGGACGGCGAGATGCAGGCCGACACCGCGCTGAGCCAGCTGGTGCGCGACCGCGTGCTGCCGGGGTCGAGCCTGAAGGGCGAGGCCAACATCCTGGTGATGCCCAACATCGAGGCGGCCAACATCGCCTACCAGCTCACCAAGATGATGGCCGACGCGCTGTCCATCGGACCGATCCTGATCGGCGCCGCCCAGCCGGCGCACATCCTCACCGCCACCACCACCGCGCGGGGCATCCTCAACATGACGGCGCTGGCGGTGGTGGAGGCGCAGGACGCGGCGGCGCGGGGCTGACGGCGGCTGGGCGCGGAGGTTCCCCGCCGGAGGTGGACGGATGGGCGTTTATCGCGAGCAGCTCCTGACGGTGCGAGGGTCGAAGGTGGAGATGCAAGCCTTCGTCGACGCCTGCTTCGTGAGGAACGATGCCGGCCGGCTCCAGGCGTTCGAAAGCGACAACATCGCGCCCCTGCCCGACGGCCTGCGCGACGGATACGGTCGCAGCGCTCTCGGTGACGATATCGAGCTCGGCGTCGAGGTGCTGACCCGCAAGCCAGGAACCGCGGTTCGCGGCCCCTTCGGCCGGGACGGGATCCTTGCAAGCCCGCATGCCAAGCGACTGGGGCTTTTGGACCATGATGCGCTCCGCCGATGAACGGAGCAACACCGGCCGCAGGCGCTGGAGGTTGGTGCCGCCGCACTCCGCGCTTTGGCGCATCTGAGTCTTCCAACGGATCGCGAAGAGCTGTCGCTCCTTGCGGCGCGAGACTTACTTGTCTCACCTGTGGAAACCACCTCAGTACAGTTTCGGCTCCCGGATCTCGGACGACATTTCGCCAGCTGCTTCATTGCGGACGTCGGTCACTGGGCACCTTAGGGCACCGTATCCGGTCCGATGCTCTCAACTGCGGCCTCGCTGGTGTGGCATTCATAGTCGCGGATCAGCCGCCGGTGCCGACCCGGCGTGCGGTCCACAAACCAGCGACGGGGCCGAACAACAAAGCGGTGGCGGTCGCTGCGCTGGACGAGCCCGGCTTTCACGCCCTTCTGCACCCGACCACGTCGACCATTCTTGGCCCGGCGTCGCCCATGATGCCTTCGCCGAAGAGCAGGCAGCGGCCTGAGGCAAGGCTTCGGTGCCATCCCGGTCCTGAACGCTGCCCGGGTCCTGAACGCTGGCGACGTGGACCTTCAGCAGCAGGCCGAGAGTGTCGACAAGGAGGTGACGCTTGCGCCCCGAACCTTTTGCCAACGTCAAGATCGGACGGATCAAGCGAGGCCCCTTGCAACGCGCTTTGGTGCTTCGGCCGTCGATCAGGGCCGTGGTCGGCTAAGCCGCCTTTATTCATCAGGGTGTTGGTTGGCGCGGCGGTCGGCGGCGTCGAGCGTGGAGGGCGCGGGGGTGTGATCGGCGGACAGCGCCGGCTGTTGGTTCTGATGATGAGGGTGCGGCGCTGGAAAGGCGGAAGAGTTTCGTTTCGAGGGGCTCGGCCCCGTGGATCGGATCCGTCGCCTGAGCAAGCCCGCCGGGAGACCGGCGATGAGATCGGCCTCGGGACAGGCAGCGGCAAAGGCGAGGCGCACGCGGGGGCGCGTTTCCACCATCCTGGCGGCGATCTTGATCGGTGAGCGGTTTGACCGGGCCGAGCCGCGGCGGCGGGCGACGGCCTCCCTGCAAGGTCTGCTGGCGCCGCTGGAGCGCAAGGACGGCTGGCAGCTGGCCGAGGTGGCCGGCGACGCCGGCCCGGATGGCGTGCAGGAGTTCCTGTCGCGTGTGCGCTGGGACGCGGATGCGGTGCAGGACGATCTGCGGGCCTACATGGGCGAGCACCTGGGGCGAGCACCTGGGGCGAGGACCTGGGCACGTCCGATGCCGTGCTGGTGCTTGACGAAACCGGCTTGTCTCGAAGCGGGGCACGCGTTCGGCCGGCGTGCAGCGCCAATATCCGGGCACCTCCGGGCGCATCGAGAACGCGCGGGTCGGCGTGTTCCTGGGCCACGCCAGCCGCCACGGTCACACGCTGATCGACCGTGCCTGTACATGCCCAGAGCTGGACGCAGGACCGCGCCCGCTTGCGGGCCGCCCACGTGCCCGATGACGTCGCGTTTGCCACCAAGCCGGCGCTGGGACTGGCGATGCTGCAGCGGGCGCATGAAGCCAAGCTGCCGTTTGCCTTGGATCGCCGGCGACAGTGTGTACGGGGCCGAGCGGGCGATCCGGCGCTGGGCAGAAGCGAAGGGGATCGGCACCGTGCTGGCCGTTGGCACCAACCAGCGGCTGAGCCTTTGTCGAGCGGCCGACTGGTTTGCGGCCAAAGCGGCGGTGCTGCCGGCTGCGACGCAGATGTGACAGCGGCTGAGCGCGGGCGAGGGCGCCGACATGTTTGGGGCCGCGCTTGTACGACTGGGCCTTGGTGCCCTACGGCGGGGCCGCCTCCGGCTTCGGATGCGCGCTGCCGGCGCGCCCGGCGCGAGGTCTTGCCATCGATCGCCACGATGTCGGGCTTCGCGCGCGCAAGGCCTCGACCCGGGTGGTGAAGCACTCCGCAGACAGCGGCGCCGGCAGGGCGTTCATCACGTCGTTCAACGTGTCGTGCGAGGGGATGCCATTGGCACCGCTTGGGCAAAGGGCAACAGCCGGCGCAGGACGTCGAGCTTGCGGCGGCCCCGGCGCTCCACCCCGGCGAAGTCCTCGGCCCCGGCCATGGTCGCGCACAGCACCAGAAGCAGGATCTCGGGCAGCGGGTAGATCACGTTCCAGGCTTGGCGCGGGTCGTCCAGAGCCGAAAACCGCGAAACAAGCGACGTGCCCGACATCGGAAAGGCCCCACCAAGCGAGGCCCGTCCAGAACCACACCTGAAGTCCTCCCGTCACCCTTTCAGCCGGTCAAGCGATGGCCCTGACGCCGGCCCGATTTCGGTTGATCTCCCGCCGGGAAAGG
>CALMGA010000293.1:0-15809 GCA_937863205.1 uncultured Beijerinckiaceae bacterium
ACGCTGGGCGGGCGGCGATGACCGCCCATGAGCGAGGGTGTTGACCCAGGCAAGCTGGCGGTCGCCGCGATCCAGGAACCCTGGTACGCGCACGCGGCTCAGCTCAGTGATGAGGCAGGTTGCGGAAGCCGCGGCGGGCGGTAGGATTATGGAAGGAGTGCCGGGAGTGGGTCCCGTTTGGGCGCCGATCAGCCCGTCAGCCGGATCCTTTTCCACGCTGTTTCTCAATCGAAGCACTCGCGACTGCTGGGAGATGTACCGATCGGGAAGTCGGCATGATGCTGTCTTGGGTCCAGCGGCTGCCGGATCCCAAGCCGCACCTGCTTGCACGGTTGGAGACCCTACAGACCTCGAACGCCGGCAGGCTTTGACCGTGGTTCCCCGAAGGGACGGTTGCCACATCGCTCGCGCGATCAACCGGATCGTCGTCGAGACAATACAAGACGATCTATCGAGCTCTTGATGACGGGGTTGACGTCGTCGTGCGCTTGCTCGCCGTCCCGGGGACGCTCTCCAAGTCCACGATGTTCGGCGTGACGCCGTGGTCACGGGCCGAAGTCACGGGCCGGAGAGTCGGATCGGGGAGGAGGGAGCGACGACGTTGGCTGTCAGTGATCATCATGACCAACGCCCGTCATACGTGCGGACGGGACGAAGATGTTCAATCTGTCGGGTACGTGCCACGAGATTAGCAGGGCGTTTCGATCTGTAACTGAATCACCCAAACCTGTACGAAACCAGCTCTTCTCCGAGCTTCCTTCTCAGAGAAGTCCGCAAGGATCTCGGGAAGTGAATCACGAATCCTGCAACCGAGTCGCTTCGAACCTGTCTAGACAAGCCGGTCGAATAGATGCCGTGGATGGCATAGCCGCCGTGGAAGAAGATCGCGTAGGGCATCGGCGACATGTGGTACTTGCGCGAAGAGTGCATCAGTTCGAGGTGGGTCGGCGCGAAGCTGCCGCCTGGCGTGTAGAAACCCGAGCGCGCCGTCGAAACCGGCCAGTCGTAGTTGCCGCCGTTGATCTGAACGTGCATGCGCTGATGCGTGAGATCGATCGAAACCTGCACCGTCGCCTGCGCGGCGAACGGCTGAAGGCAGTATATTCCTGCAACTATATTCGATTTCATCCAACCGGCACGCAGTCGTTAACCCCCGTTACTCGAACTCTACCCCGAAGGTCATCGCATGCCTTGAGAACGCCGTAAACAGCGGTGCGCATTATCGGTTGATTTCAACCATTGCGGTCACCTCGCGGACACAGCGTGGCGACATAGGTCGGGAAAGCATGTGGGTCGGGAAAGGCCGGCGCGCAAGCCGCAGGAGCGGCCGGCGCGACGTCAGCCCGGACCCGTCCAGCTCAGCCGCGGCAGGGCGGCGTCGGCCCTCGTGCCATGCTCGTCGAGCAGATCCGCCAGGGCCGCCCGGTCGAGCCGGCCGTCGCTGGCGCCGTGCAGCCTGTCGCGGTGGATGCCGGCGGTGATGAACAGGGCGGCGACGCCCTGCCGGGCGGCCCCGGCGAGGTCGGTCGCGGCCGCATCGCCGATCGCCAGGATCCTGTGGCGCGGCGTCGGCCCGCGGATCGCCGCCGCCATGGCCAGCGCCCGATCGTAGATGGCCGGGTGCGGCTTGCCGGCCTGCACGACCTCGCCGCCCATCGCGGCATAGCGGGCTGCGATGGCGCCGGCGCAGAAGATGAGGGTGTCGCCGACCTCAACCACGAGGTCGGGATTGGCGCAGACGAGGGGCAGGCGGCGGGCCCGCAGCCCGGCGAGGAGGGGATCGTAGTCTTCGGGACGGTCGCCGGTGGCGTCGAGGCCGATGCACACGGCCATCTCCGCCGCGTCCGCATCGACCCGCTCGGGTGCCCTCGGGCCGCGCCGCGCCGCTTCGCGGCAGATCGCCGGCTCCCGTTCCGGTCCGATGCAGACGACCGGCGGGCAGCCGGCCGCCACCAGAAGGTCGGCGGTCACGTCGCCGGAGGTGGCGATGCGGTCGTAGCACTCGCGCGGGACGGCGAGCCGGTCGAGGCGGGCCTGCACCTGAGCTTCCGGCGTCGGCGCATTGGTGACCAGCACCACCGTGCCGCCGGTCTGCCGGAAACGGCCGAGCGCGTCCACGGCCGGGGAATGGTGGCGGACCCCGTTGTGCACCACGCCCCACACGTCGCAGAGCAGGACATCCATTTCGACCGAAACGGCGGCGAGACCCAGATCGAGGCGGGGGAGGTCGGAGCGGGTCGGCGCCGTCATGCGGAGTTGGTCATGTGCTCGCGGCTAGCGGAGCGGCGGCCGGGGGTCAAGGCGTTCGCTGCTCGGCCGCCGCTCATGCTGCTGCTCTTGCTGCTGCCCTTGCCGCTGCCCTTGCCGCCGCCGCGCACGGCGGGGCCGGCATGAGGAAAGCGGGATGCAGCTTTTCACCGATTGAAGCGCTTGGTGCTTGACGCCGCCGCCGAGAGGTCGAGCTTGGTCTCGCAGGAAACCCGCGACGGGATCCCAGGGAGGGCGCGATGACAGCAAGCGCACAGCCGAACGACCTCGATGCCTATTGGATGCCCTACACGGCCAACCGCGCCTTCAAGCGCCGGCCGCGCCTGCTCGTCGCGGCGGAGAAGATGCACTACACCGCCGCCGACGGGCGGAGGGTTCTCGATGGCACCGCCGGCCTGTGGTGCTGCAACGCCGGCCACGGCCGGGCGCCGATCGTGGCGGCGATCCAGGCCCAGGCGGCGACGCTCGACTTCACAGCGCCCTTCCAGTTCGGCCACCCGCGGGCGTTCCAGCTCGCCGGCCGCATCGCCGCCTTGGCGCCGGGCGACCTCGACCACGTCTTTTTCACCAACTCCGGGTCGGAGGCGGTCGATACGGCGCTGAAAATCGCGCTGGCTTATCACGCCCTGGGTGGCCGGGCCTCGCGGCAGCGCCTGATCGGGCGCGAGCGCGGCTACCACGGCGTCGGTTTCGGCGGCATGGCGGTGGGCGGCATCGGCGCCAACCGCAAGGCGTTCGGCCTGGGGCTGCCCGGCGTCGACCATCTGCCAACCACCTACGACCGCGAGCACCAGGCCTTCACGCGGGGCGAGCCGGCCTGGGGCGCCCATCTCGCCGACGACCTCGAACGCCTCGTCGCCCTGCACGATGCGTCCACGGTCGCCGCCGTGATCGTGGAGCCGATGGGCGGCTCGACCGGCGTGCTGCCGCCGCCGCAGGGCTATCTCCAGCGCCTGCGCGCCATCTGCGACCGCCACGCCATCCTGCTCATCTTCGACGAGGTGATCTCCGGCTTCGGGCGGCTTGGCGCCGCCTTCGCCGCCGAGCGCTACGGCGTGGTGCCGGACATGATCACCTTCGCCAAGGGCGTCACCTCCGGCACCGTGCCGATGGGCGGCGTTCTGGTGCGCGGCGCCATCCACGACGCCTTCATGGGAGGGGCCGAGAGGGCGGTGGAGCTGTTCCACGGCTACACCTATTCCGGCCATCCGCTCGCCTGCGCCGCCGGCCTCGCGACCCTCGACCTGTACCGCGACGAGGGCTTGTTCGAGCGCGCCCGCGAGCTGGAGCCGACCTGGGAGGAGGCGATGCACGGCCTGCGCGACATGCCCCACGTGGTCGACATCCGGACCGTCGGCCTCACCGCCGCGATCGAGCTGGCGCCACGCCCGGACGCCGTCGGCGCCCGCGGCTACGAGGCGGTGGAAGCGGCCTTCTTCGACCACGACGTGGTTCTTCGCCAAGCCGGCGACAACGTCGTGCTGACGCCGCCCCTGATCGTTTCCGCCGACGAGATCGCGATCCTGGCCGGCCGCGTCCGCGCGGCGGTCGCCGGTGTGCCTTGATCCCTCCTGAGGGAGGCAGCCGGCCCCTTTGGGGAAAGGGCGACGATTCGGCAGGCTCGCGGGACGGCCCGTCGTCGAGGAGGATGCGATGTCCTATTGCATACCCAACCGCCTGATCGTCACGGGTTCCGAAGACGATCTTTGCGACTTCACCTCCCGATGCTGCGAGGACTACGGGACCACGACCTGGTTCACGCTGTGCATGGATAAGGTGATGCCGCCGCCCGACGACTCACCCCCCGGCCAAGACTGGATCGAGGCCAACTGGGGCGCGGAAATCACCGAAGGCACCTCGTTCTGCAAGCGAAGCGTTGGGCGTCTCGAACTGAGATACCTGACGTTGCGAGGCCTGCCCTGCACCTTCTACAGGGTGTTAGGAGAGCGCTTTCCCTTGCTCGACATCACGGCCGTCGCTGTTGACGGCTACGATTATGCCTACCACTTCCATGCCAAGGGCGGGATCATCGACTCGTGGGATGAGATACCGCCCTGCGAGGCGCTGAGACAGGCTTTCGCCGCGCCCGGCGAGAAGGTTCCGACCCAGGCCGAGATCGACGAGATGCGCGCCGGGGCTCCGGCCCGGCTCGCCGCGCTGGCGCGGAAACCGGCCGGCTAACCACGCGGACGCCTGTTCTCGCGCTTGTTTCGCCAATAGCATTGGCACGAGATTGACTGTCTTGTTATCGAAACCTCGAATAACCTGAATGCGAGCGATTGGTCCCCCTGATCTTGCCCCGCAGGTCGATACGAGTCCGTATCGGGATGAAATCGGCCGGAACAGGCTGGCCCTCGACCCAAGCGACTTGCGCATCGCCCGGGGACGAGACACCTATAGTGCGTTATGTCGTAACAGGCAGGGAAGGGGCAGTGCATGCCGAACGATGCCGATTCCTTTGACGAATGGACGAGCCGACCGTTTCAACCGGTGCGCCTCCATCGCGATGGCCCGCAGATGGAGGTCGGCGAGCGCGTCGTCGAGGCGCTGGAATACATCGCCGCGCAGTTGGGCGAGATTTCCCGCAAGATGGACCACGTCGGCTCGGGCTTCACCGCCTCCAAGGAGGATCTGGAGCAGATGAAGGACCTGCTTCGCAAGCTTTGAAGGGCGCTTCCGGCCGTTGTGCCCGCACGGAGTGCCGAGCCGGCCCATTCACCATCAGATCCGTCCGGGGGCACCGAAGCTTGCTTTACCTCCAACGGCAAATTATGGCTGCGATCGTCTTGCAGGAGATTTCGCGACGTGGCACGCGCCAACTTCCTTTTCACCAGCGAATCCGTCTCCGAGGGCCATCCCGACAAGGTTTGCGACCGCATTTCGGATGAGGTGGTCGACCTGTTCTTCCGCGAGGGCGCCAAGGCCGGGCTCGACCCCTACGGCATCCGCGTCGCCTGCGAAACGCTGGCCACCACCAACCGCGTGGTGATCGCCGGGGAGGTCCGCGGGCCCGCCATCGAGCCCGAGCGTATCAAGGAGGTCGTGCGCGCCGCCATCAAGGACATCGGCTACGAGCAGGACGGCTTCCATTGGGAGCACGCGCAGATCGAGGTGCTGCTGCACGCCCAGTCGGCCGATATTGCGCAGGGCGTGGACTCCGCCGGCAACAAGGACGAGGGCGCCGGCGACCAGGGCATCATGTTCGGCTACGCCTGCCGCGAAACGCCGGAGCTGATGCCGGCGCCGATCTATTATTCCCACAAGATCCTCGAAGACCTCGCCCACGCCCGCAAGACGGGGGATGGGGAGGCGGCCAAGCTCGGCCCCGACGCCAAGAGCCAGGTCACCGTGCGCTACGTCGACGGCAAGCCGGTCGGCGTGACGCAGATCGTGCTCTCCACCCAGCACGTCGACGAGGACCTGTCGTCGGCCGACGTCCGTCGCATCGTCGAGCCTCACATCCGCAAGGCCCTGCCGGCCGATTGGATCTCGGAGGCCACCGTGTGGCACGTCAACCCGACCGGCAAGTTCGTGATCGGCGGCCCCGACGGCGACTGCGGCCTCACCGGGCGCAAGATCATCGTCGACACCTACGGCGGCGCCGCGCCGCACGGCGGCGGCGCCTTTTCCGGCAAGGACCCGACCAAGGTCGACCGCTCGGCCGCCTATGTCGCCCGCTACCTCGCAAAGAACGTCGTCGCCGCCGGCCTCGCCGGGCGCTGCACCATCCAGCTGTCCTACGCCATCGGCGTCGCCGAGCCGCTGTCGATCTATGTCGACACCCACGGCACCGGCACTGTGCCGGAAGAGAAGCTCGAAGCCGTGCTCGGGCAGATCATGCGCTTGTCGCCGCGCGGGATCCGCGAGCACCTCGGCCTCAACAAGCCGATCTACGCCCGCACGGCGTCCTACGGCCATTTCGGCCGCACCCCCGACGCCGACGGCGGCTTTTCCTGGGAAAAGACCGACCTGGTGGAAAAGCTCAAGGCGGCGGTCGCCGCCTAAGCAGGTTCGCGTTGGCAGGCCAACGCTTCACCTGCTTAGGCCCTTGCTATGCCGCAGGTTTGGATCGCAAAACCGCAGGGCACTTTTGCGAAACCTGCTTAGCGGGCGAACGGGCGCGGGCCGCCATCGGGTGGAGCATGCGCCGCCGGACGGCGGGGCTGCTCCGGCCCATCGGGTGAAGCTTCACGGCCGGCGCGCCGGCAAGTCGCTGACCGCCCTGCATCGCGAACGCCTCCGCACCCTGCTGCCGCGCTTCGCCCTCGATCTCGCAGCCCCGCTCGACCCGGCAACCCTGTTCCAACCGGCCCCGCGCGACATCTGGCTGGAGATCGGCTTCGGCGGGGGCGAGCACCTGCTGGCCACGGCCGCGCGGCACCCCGATGTCGGGCTGATCGGCTGCGAGCCTTTTCTCAACGGCATGTCCCAGGCACTCGCCGGCCTGAACGATGCCGGGAGCCGCAACGTCCGCCTGCACTGCGGCGATGCCGGCGACGTCATCGCGGCGCTGCCACCGGCGTGCCTGGGCCGGGTCTTCCTCTTCTATCCCGATCCCTGGCCCAAGCGTGGGCAGCGCAAGCGCCGCTTCGTGTCAGGCGACAGGCTCGCCCGCCTCGCCCGGCTCATGCGGCCGGGCGCCGAGCTGCGCTTTGCCAGCGACATCGACGACTACACCGGCTGGACGCTGGCCCGCCTCCTGCGCTCGCCCGATTTCCGCTGGACGGCCGCGTGCGCCGCCGACTGGCAGCGGCCCTGGCCGGACTGGACAGCGACGCGCTACGAGGCCAAGGCGCTCGCGCAGGGGCGGCGCGGCTGCTACCTCACGGCCGTGCGGCGCTGATCCGCGGTCCGGCCGGGCGCAACGCCCAGGTTCGACGCGCGTTGAATGTCGAAAGCAGCGGGACCGTGCGGCATGATCTTTCCCTCCATCACCGCCGCCTATGCGGCAATCCTTGGCCTCGTCTTCGTTGCGATCTCGGGGTGGGTCGTCGCCGGACGGGTTGGGATGGATACGCTGCAGGGCGACGGCGGCCACGACGGGTTGCAGCGTCGGATCAGGTCGCAAGGCAACTTCGCCGAATACGTGCCCTACGCCCTGCTGCTGATCGCCCTGCTGGAAGGGCGCGGCGCCGGCCATGTCCTGATCCACCTGCTCTGCCTCGTCCTGCTGGCGGCCCGCCTCGCCCATCCCGTCGGCATGTTCGCGCCGAAGAACTCGCCGCGCCAGTTCGCCTGCCGCGGCGGCGGCATCATCGCGACCCTCGGCGTGCTGCTGGTCGCCGCGGTAGCCCTGCTCGTCTGACGTCTCGGGCCAGCCGGGTCCGGGTCAGCGGCCTGAGGAGTTCCCGGCGCTGTGACCGCCGTGTCACGGTCAATGATTCTGCGGCGTTGCAACCTGCGGTCGCTACAGCTCGGCGAGCGCGCGTGAACTTTTGGTTGCAGTTGGCTGCAGGGTTCCGTGCGTCCGGTTGCAAAGCTTCTTACCCTGACGATGAGCGCCCTGGCCGGCGGCCTCTTCTGCGCCGCCCCGGCGCGTGCCGGCGCGTTTCTCCAAACGGAAGGCTACGGCCAGTTCATTGCCGGTGTCGGACTCTCCGAAGGCTCCCGCCGCTTCGACAATTCGGCCCGGCCGATGCCGACCCCGGCCTACCGCAAGGCGGTCGCGAGCGGCTACCTCGAATACGGTCTCGCGCCGAACCTCACCCTGATCGCCGCGCCGACGCTGGCGCGCGAGGGCGCAGCCGCCAATACGGTGACCGGCTCGGATTCGAGCGCGTTCGGCGCGCGGCTCGGGTTATTCCGGGCGCCCGGCCGCGCGCTGTCGCTGCAGGTGCTGGTGCAGCCCCCACTCGCGCCGGGCGACCGTAGCCAACAACTCGCCATCAGTGGCGCCCGCAATCTCGCCGTCGATGTCCGCCTGATGTTCGCGCAATCGTTCACGTTGTTCGGCGCCCCCGCCTTCGTCGACGTGGCCCCGGGTGTCCGCGCCCGCGCCGACCCGTTTCCGAGCGAAGCGCGGCTCGACGTGACGCTCGGGCTGCGGCCGGTGCCGCAGTTGCTCCTGCTGCTTCAAAGCTTCGGCAGCCTGGCGCCGTCGGCCGGCTCCGCTCCGGGGGGAGGGCCGCTGGTTGCGCGAACCGGCTACGACAAGCTGCAGCTCAGCCTCGTCTACGACCTGGCACCCGCGTGGTCGGTGCAGATCGGGGCGTTCCGAACGGTGACGGGCTTCAACAGCGTGCGCGAAACCGGGCCGATCTTCGCGCTCTGGTACAGGTGGTGATCCCCTGCCTCCTGGCGATGGCTCACAACCCCGCCGCGCCGCCGTCGGACCGCGGATCGTGCCCGGCCTCGATGCGCCCGTCCGGGCGGCGCACGAGGGCGCCGGCATGTCCGAGCAGGTCGGCGTAGGGCTCGGCGACGACGTTCAGCTCGTGCCCGGCCCGGCGCAGCGCCGCCAGGATCGCATCGTCGTAGCGCGGCTCCACGGTGAGCGCGGAGGTGTCGGTGCCCCACGCCTTGCCGTAGAGGAAGCGCGGCCGGTCGAGGGCCGCCGCGACGCCGTCGCCCATCATCAGCCGCGTGAACACCTGCGCCTGGAACTGCGGCTGCCCGTCGCCGCCCATTGAGCCGTAGGACACGACCCGGCCGTCGTCGAAGGCGGCGAGCGGCGGGTTCAGCGTGTGCACGGGGCGCCGCCCGGGTTGCAGCGGGTTCACCGCCGCGGGATCGAGCGAAAAGGAGAAGCCGCGGTTCTGCAGCAGCACGCCGGTCGCCGGCAGCACGCAGCCCGAGCCGTATTCCCAGTAGATCGACTGGATGAACGACACGGCGAGCCCGGAGGCGTCGATCGCGCCCATCCACACCGTGTCGCCGGCGGCGGGTTTGGCCGGGCCGGCGGCGGCGCGCCCCATGTCGATGGCGGCGGCTTCGCGCTCCAGGGCGCGCGGGGTGAGGAAATCGGCCGGGACGTGGCGCAGCCGCTCGAAGTCGGTGACGATCGCGTCTCGGATCGCCAGCGCGCGCTTGGAAGCCTCGATCAGCCCGTGAACGTGTTCGAAGCTTTCCCGGCGGACCGGGCCGAGCTTGGCGAAGATGCCGAGGATGATGAGGCTGGCGATCCCCTGCGTCGGCGGCGGCGCGTTGAAGTGCGTGCGGGCGCCCGAGCGGATCCCATCGCCGTCGGCGAGGCGCAGGCTGAGGGGGTCGCGCCAGCGCGCGCGATAGGTGGCGAGGTCGTCGCGCGTCGGCATCGCGCCGATGCGCTCCATGTCGGCGGCGAGTTCGCGGCCGATGTCGCCGCGGTAGAAGTCGTCGAGGCCGACGTGGGCGAGCTGTTCCAGCGTCGCGGCGAGCTTGGGGGCTCGGCGGCGGGTGCCGGCCTTCGGAATCGCGCCCTCGACCAGGAAGGCGTCGGCGAAGCCCGGCGCCGCCTTCAGCGCGTCGAACTCGAACGGCCGCGTGCGCTCTTCCGACGGCGACTGGGCGTAGCCCTCGCCGGCGAGCTTGATCGCCTGATGCAGCAGGTCGGGCAGCGGCAGCCGGCCGCCGATCGCCTGCGCCATCTCCCGCGCCAGGATCCAGCCGCCGATCGTACCGGGCACGGTCACCGCGGCATGAGGTCCGCGCGGCGGGATGCGATGGTAGCCGAGCTGCTCGTAATGCCGTCGGGTCGCCCGCGAGCCCGCCGGCCCGGCCGCCTCGATGTAATGCACCCGCCCGCCCGGCGTGCGGATCAGCCAGAAGCCGTCCCCGCCGATGGCGTTCATGTGGGGGTAGACGACGGCGACCGTCGCGGCCATCGCGATCATCGCCTCGATCGCATTGCCGCCGGCGGCGAGGATATCGCGGCCGGCATCGGCGGCGGCGGTGTGCGGCGCGGCGACGGCCGCCTTGTCGAAGACTTGAGACTCGATCATCCGCCGCCCTTTCGAGCCGTCAACAGCCGGCCGTGCCCTTCCTCGTGCCGCGCTCGACGGTCTCTTTGCAAGCGCGAAGGCCGAGCGGCGGCGGCTCCCTCGCTCGGTCGCAAAGAACAATGGGCCGACGCCCGGCTCGGCGCATCACCGAACGCGGCGGGTGCCGCAGTAGCCATCTGCGCCGGCAATCGCTAGATCGCTCGTCATGGCCGCTCCCCCTCTCCTGACCCTGCAAGGCATCCACCTCACGCTCGGCGGCGGCGGCACGCCGCTGCTCGCCGGGGCCGATCTCACCGTGGCGAGCGGCGAGCGGCTGTGTCTCGTCGGGCGCAACGGCTCGGGCAAGTCGACCCTGCTCAAGATCGCCGCCGGCCTGCTGGAGCCTGATTCCGGCGTGCGCTTCCTGCAGCCTGGCACCGCCGTGCGCTATCTCCCGCAGGAACCGGACTTGGCCGGCTTCCCCACCGCCCTCGCCTACGTCGAGGCCGACCTCGGGCCTCTCGACGACGCCTACCGCGCCCGGTCCCTGCTCAACGAGCTGGGCATGACCGGCGACGAGGATCCCGCCGCGCTGTCGGGCGGCGAAGCGCGCCGCGCCGCCCTGGCGCGGGTGCTGGCGCCCGAGCCCGACATCCTGCTGCTCGACGAGCCGACCAACCACCTCGACCTGCCGGCGATCGAATGGCTCGAAGCCGAGCTGAAATCCCTGCGCTCGGCGCTGGTGATCATCAGTCACGACCGCCGCTTCCTCAGCCATCTGTCGCGCCAGACCGTGTGGATCGACCGTGGCGCCACCCGCGCGCTGGGCAAGGGCTTCGCCGCCTTCGAGGCGTGGCGCGACACCCAGCTCGAAGACGAGGAGCGCCAGCAGCACAAGCTCGACCGGCAGATCGTCGCCGAGGAGCACTGGCTGCGATACGGCGTCACCGCCAGACGCAAGCGCAACGTCGGCCGGCTCGCCAAGCTGCAGGGACTGCGCACCGAGCGACGCGAGCACCGCCGCGTCGCCGGCGACGTCAGGCTCCAGGCCAGCGAAGGCGCGCAGTCCGGCAAGCTCGTCATCGAGGCCAAGCACCTCGCCAAAGCCTACGACGGGCGCACGATCGTGGCCGACTTCTCGACCCGCGTGCAGCGCGGCGACCGGCTCGGCGTGGTCGGCGCCAACGGCGCCGGCAAGACCACGCTGATCTCGATGATGACGGGATCGCTCCCGCCCGATGGCGGCACCCTGCGGCTTGGGGCAAACCTGGAAATGGCCACCCTCGACCAGAAGCGGGCCAGCCTCGATCCCTCCACCACCCTGCGCGACGCGCTGACCGGGGGCGGCAGCGACACGGTGGAGGTCAACGGCGAGCGCAAGCACGTCATCGGCTACATGAAAGACTTCCTGTTCGGCCCGGAACAGGCGCGCACACCCATCGGGCGCCTGTCGGGCGGCGAGCGCGGGCGGCTGATGCTGGCCCGCGCCCTGGCGCAGCCCTCCAACCTGCTGGTGCTGGACGAGCCGACCAACGACCTCGACCTCGAAACCCTCGACCTGCTCCAGGAGATGCTGACCGACTATCCCGGCACGCTGCTGCTGGTGAGCCACGACCGCGACTTCCTCGACCGGGTTGCCACGGCGACGCTGGTCGCCGAGGGCGACGGCCGCTGGCAGGAATACGCGGGGGGCTACACAGACATGGTGGCGCAGCGCGGCGGCGGGATCAGCGGCCGCGCCGTCGCCGCGCCCGACAAAGGGGAGCCGGCCGCCGCGAGCCGCGCCGTGCCGCAACCGGCGACCAAGCCGACCGCCAAGGCCAAGCTGTCGTTCAAGGAAAGGCACGCGCTCGACACGCTGCCCAAGACCATCGCCGCGCTGCAAGGCAAGAAGGCGAACCTGCGCGCCGTTCTCGATGACCCCGGCCTGTACGCCCGCGATCCCGCCGCCTTCGGCCGGCATTCGGCCGGGTTGGGCCGCATCGAGGCGGAACTGGCGGCGGCCGAGGACGAATGGCTGGTCCTTGAGATGCGTCGCGAATCGATTGAGGGCTAAGCGGGTGCGCAAAAGTGCCCCGCGGTTTTGCGATCAAAACCTGCTTAGGGCCTCTTTCACGTGAAACGCCGCGGACGTCGTTCGGCGCAGCGGCAAGGCGACGCTTAAGCTTGCCGGTCGGCAACCGAACAGGCCTTCCGCGTCTTGGGCGGTCTCGAAGCATCGAGACAGCTTATGCCGCGCGCCCAAAAGTCGACCAGCTCCGACCTCGTGCCGGGACCGCTGCCCTCGCCGTCCGACGAGGGCGGCCCCTCGCGCCCGTCCCCCGCCGTTCATCCCACGGCAGGGCTGGCCGCCCGCCTCGCTGAGGCCGCGGCCGGATCGCGGGCGAAAACCGTGCTGTTCCTCGCCGCCGACGAGCGTCGTGCCGACGAGATCGGCCGCGCGCTGGCCGCCTTCGCCCCGAACCTCGACGTGCTGGTGCTGCCGCCCTGGGACTGCCTGCCCTACGACAGGGTGTCGCCGTCGCCGGCCTGCATGGGACGCCGGGTCGACGCGCTGCAGCGGCTCGGCAGGGCCCTCGACGGCCGGCGCGTGGTGGTGACGAGCCCGGAGGCGGCGGTGCAGAAGCTCGCCGCCGCCGAACCTTCGTTCACCCTGGCCAAGGGCGACAGCCTCGACCGCGCGGCGCTGGAAGCCTTTGCCCGGCGCTGCGGCTACCTCGAAGACGAGCGGGTCGACGATCCCGGCGACCTGGCCGTGCACGGTCAGGTCATCGACATCTATCCCGCCGCCGCCGACCAGCCGATCCGCATCGACGTCGACGAGCACGACCGCATCGTCGACCTGCGGCGGTTCGATGCGGGATCGCAGCGCACCGCCGAGGCGATCGACACCCTCGACCTCGTGCCGGCTTCCGAGCTGGCCCTGCCCGACGACGTGCCGCGCACCCTCGGCATCGAGCACCGGCTGCCGGCCTTCCAGCCCGAGCTGCGATCGATCTTCGCCCTGCTGCCCAAGGCGGTGCTGGCGCTGGACGAGGGCGCCATCGCCGCCTGCCGGCGCGCCGCCGGGCGCATCGCGGACGCCTACGAGGCGCGCCTCGCCTTTTCCACGCCCGACGACGGCGCGGCGGTGCAGCCCTCCCACCTTTACCTCGTCGGCGAGGAACTGGAGGAGGCGCTCGCGTCGGCGCTCGCCGCCGGCCGGCTCAAGTTCGACGGCGACGGGCTGGAGCCGATGCGGTCCTTCGCCTTGGAGCGCGACGCGACGCGCGCCCTGGTCGACTTCGTTCGCGCAACCGTCGCCGACGGCCGCCGCGTGGTTCTCGCTGGCACGAAGGAGGAGCGCGCGCCGATGCTGCGGGCGCTGAAGCGGGCGGGCATCGCCGTGTCGCCGGCCACGTCCTGGCCGGAGGTGGGGCTGGCCGGGCCCGGCGTGCTGGCCTTCGCCGGCGACTTCGAGGGCGGCTTCAACGATCGCGAGGCCGGGCTCGCCGTGGTGGCGGCGGCCGATGTCTTCGGCGTCCGCGCGGCCGGCGCCGAGAGCGAACGCGGCGTGCTCGCGACCGCCACCGCGCCGCAGCCGGGCGACGTGGTGGTGCACGAGGACCACGGCGTGGCGGTGCTGCGCGGGCTGGAACAGGTCGAGGTCGACGGCGGCAGCCACGAGGTGCTGCGCCTCGGCTTCCACGGCGACGCGACCCTGCTGGTGCCCGTCGACGAGATGGACCGCATCTGGCGATACGGCTCGGCAACCGAGGCGGTGACGCTGGACAAGCTTCATACCGACGGCTGGAACAAGCGCCGCGTCAAGGTCAACGCGCAGGTCGAGGATGCGGCCGCCCGCCTGATCGCGATGGCGCGGGAGCGCGACGAGGCGAAGACCCCGCTGCTGCAGCCGCCGCCGGCCGCCTACGCCCGCTTCGTCGCGCGCTTTCCGTTTCCCGAAACCGGCGACCAGGCGGCGGCGGTGGCGGCCGTCCTCGCCGACCTCGCGTCGGGCCGGCCGATGAACCGCCTGGTGTGCGGCGATGTCGGCTACGGCAAGCCGGAGGTGGCGCTGCGCGCGGCGGCGGCGGTGGCGCTGTCGGGCCGGCAGGTGGCGCTGGTGGCCCCGACCACCGTGCTCGCCCGCCAGCACGCCCGAACCTTCGCCAAACGCTTCGCCGGCACGCAGATCGAGATCGTGCACCTGTCCCGCCTCGTCGAGGCGGACGAGGCGCGAACGGCCAAGAAGCACCTCGCCGACGGGCGCGCCGGCATCGTGATCGGCACCCAGGCGGTCAGTTCCGCCGACTTCGACGATCTCGCTTTGGTGATCGTCGACGAGGAGCATCGCTTCGGCACCAAAACCAAGGCCGCGCTGCAGGCGCTGGCGCCGCACCATCTCGCCCTCACGGCGACGCCGATCCCGCGCACCCTGCAGGGTGCCCTGGTGGGCGTGCAGGACGTCAGCGTGCTCGCCGCGCCGCCGGCCCGCCGCCGCCCGGTGCGGACCTTTCTTTCGCCCTTCGACAAGGCGGCGGCGGCCACCGCGCTCATCCGGGAAAAGCGGCGCGGCGGGCAGAGCTTCATGGTGGTGCCGCGCGTCGAGGAGATCGAGGGCGTGCTGGCCATGCTGAAGGAGGTGGCGGCGAAGCTGACCGTCACGGTCGCCCACGGCCAGCTCCCGCCCGACGAGGTCGACGAGGCGATGGTCCGCTTCGCCGAGGGCGGCTGCGACGTGCTGGTGGCGACCAGCCTGATCGAGAACGGGCTCGACGTGCCGCGCGCCAACACCATGCTGGTGTGGGGCGCCGACCGCTTCGGGCTGGCGCAGCTCCACCAGCTGCGCGGGCGCGTCGGGCGGGGCCGCGTGCAGGGCACGGCCTACCTGTTCACCCCCGCCGACGACGAGGTTTCAAAGACCACCGCCGAGCGTTTGTCGGCCCTGCTCGCCGCAGACCGTCTCGGCGCCGGCTTCGCGCTCAGCACCCAGGACCTCGACCTGCGCGGCGGCGGCGACCTCGTGGGCGAGGAGCAGGCCGGGCACATCCGCCTCATCGGCGCCAGCCTGTACCAGCACCTGCTCGCGCGGGCCGTGCGGGCCGGCCAAGTCAGGAAGGACGGGGGTGAGATCGCCGACGACCGCCGCCCGCCGACCCTGCAGATCCCCGGCGATGCCGGCTTCCCGGCCGCCTACGTGCCCGACGAGGTGCTGCGCCTCGACCTTTACACCCGGCTGGCGCACATGGGCGACGTCGAGGACGTCGATGCCTTCGCCGAAGAACTCGACGACCGCTTCGGCGCCGTGCCGCCGGAAACGGCCCGGCTGCTCGCCCGCCGCCGCGTGGCGATGCTGGCGCAGGGGGCCGGCGTGAGCGCGGTGGTTGTCGGCCCGAAGGCTGCGGCCGTGAGCTTCCTGCCGAGAGCGGCCGAGGCGGCCAGGACGCGGATGAAGGGGCGCTGGAAGGACGAGCGGCTGCTGCTCGAGGTGAAGAGCGAGGATCCGGACAAGAACCTCGGACTGCTGGCGACGCTGTTCGCCCGCCTCGGTGCAAACGAGCCGGCGAAGGATGAGGCCGAACGCTGCGCGGCGAAGACCGGACCGGGGCGCAAGACGTCAGCCGTCCACAGCGGGCAAGCCTGACGCCGATCGGCCCGGTG
>CALMGA010000293.1:15909-23791 GCA_937863205.1 uncultured Beijerinckiaceae bacterium
GGTCCCTTTAGGCGGGAACGCTGACGGCGTTGGCGGTCCTTTGCCCGCAGGCGTGGCAGAAGCGGGCGAAGGTGCTCTTGCGCTCGCCGCACGACGGGCAGCGCTCGAAGACGCCGATCCCGCAGTGCGGGCAGAAGTTGGTGGCGCCATCGAGGGCGATCGGCCGCTCGCAACCGGGACAGGCCTTCCTGGCCAGCCGCGCGAAGGCCTGGTCGGCGATGATCTCGACGCGCCGCTGCACATCGGGTCGCGCTTCCTCCGCGCGCTGGCGCTCGCCGTAGGCCTGCAGGGCCTTGATGGCCGCCCGGCCCATGATCAGCGTCACGATCAAGCCGACGCCGTAGCGCACGTATCCGCCGTAGCTCGGCAGGTAGGGCACGAGCTCGACGAAGAAGCAGTAGGCGGCGGCGAAGGCGAAGCCCCAGACGAACGGCCAGTTGCGGGTGTGGCGACGCTTCAGCAGCAGCCAGCCGGCGAGAACGAGCAGGGGCAGGGTGAGCGCCAGGCGGTAGGCGAAGACGCGCAGATCCTGGCGCTGTTCCTCTGCGGCCAGCTTCGCCCCGGCTTGCGCGCGCAGATCGTCCTGCGCGCGGGCCTGTTCGCCTTCCCGCTCCGTCAGGGTCAGGCGCGACCTGTCAATCGCCTCCAGCTGTTCCTCGATCGCGCGTTCGGCCGCCTTCAGCGAGTCGAGGCGTTGCGTGCGCTCGACGAGGCCTGGGTCCTGATCGACGCGCTGCGTGGCGTTCCGGGTCTTGAGCCAGTTGGCGAAGCTCGCCTGCTCCGCGGCCGTCGCCGCGCGGGCGGCGTCGAGGGCGAGGCGCGCTTCCGCCGTTTTGCGACGGTTGTCCTCCTGCGCCCGACGGGTTTGCTTGAGCGCCGATGCGGCCGCCTCATCCTGCGGACGATCGAGGAACTGTTCCAGCGTGAACCTTCGCTCGACATGGGGAAGGTCGTCCACGAGGAGCGAGCCCAACCCGATCAGGAAGCCGGCGAACACCAGGGCGACGAGCCAGAGGGCAAGCCGGAACCAGCGTTCGGAGAGTCTCAAGGCCGACCCCATCCGTGTTCTCCCTCGTTCAGGGGCCGGCCGCTCGCCCCGGCGCCAGCAGGCGCTGCCCCAGCCGCTCGGCTTCGCGCACCAGGGCGTTGACCAGCGGGTTCATCGCGTAGCGCGGCGACACGATCAGCCCGACCATGTGGCTGACTTCGGGGGCGGTGATCGGCACGGCGCGGATCTCCGGCCGCAGGGCGAGACCCTCGGGCAGGGTCGCCGGCAGGATGGACGACACGGCGCCGCTCGCCACCTGCGCCAGCAGGGCCACGATCGAGTTCGACTCGAAGGCGGCCTCCAGGGGGGCGCCGGCCTCGCGCAGCAGCTGGTCGATGATGCGGCGGTTCTGCATGTCGGGGGTCATCAGCCCCAGCGCGACGTCGCCGAGGTCGCGCCAGCGGACGGCGTCGTGGCCGCCGAAGCGTCCGTCGCGGGGGGTGAGCAGGCAGTAGGACTCGCGGTAGAGCGGCACCGTCTTCACGTCGCCGATCGCCTCGTTGTCGAGATAGGTGATGCCGCCGTCGATCTGGAGGTTGGCGAGTTCGTCCAGCGTGGCCGCGGAGGTCGACGAGGTGACGGTGAAGCGCACGGCCGGATGCTCGCCGCGAAACGGCGTGGTCAGCATCGGCACGGTGGCCAGCGCGGTGGGGATGCAGCCCAGGCGGACGTGGCCGGCCAGCCCCCGGCGCAGGGCGTCGAGGTCCTGGCGCATCGCCTCCGCGTCGCCGACGATGCGGCGCGCCCATGCCAGCACGTGCTCGCCCTCCGGCGTGAAGCCCTGGAAGCGCGAGGACCGCCGCACGATCACCACGCCGAGCTTTTCTTCAAGCTGCTTCAGCCCGACCGACATGGTCGGCTGGGTTACGCCGCAGGCATCGGCGGCGCGGCCGAAGTGCTGCTCGCGGGCCAGCGCCAGCACGTAGTTGAGCTTGTCGATCAATCGAGGTCCCGGCCCCCCGTTTCCGGCATCAGCAAGGCGGCGAGCGTGCCGAACACGCTGAAGGCGGCGAGGTAGTAGGCCGGGGCGAGCTTGTCGCCGCTCAGGACGATCAGCTTGTTGACGACATAGTTGGTGCTGCCGCCGAAGATCGACACGGCCAGCGCGTAGACGATCGACAGGCCGGCCGAGCGCACCGCGCGGGGCAGCGACTCGGGGATGCCGACGATGATCGCGGCGGCGTTCACCGACGACAGGGCCGAGAGCAGGAAGGTGACGGCGTAGACGGTCACCGCCGTCGGGTTCGCCTTGAGCGCGACGAAGGCCGGCACGGCCAGCACCACGATGAGGGCGCGCGGCCAGATCATCACCGGGCGACGGCCGAAGCGGTCGGCGAGCCAGCCGCCGACGAGGGGAAACACGATGGAGGCGAGGCCGAGCGCGATGGGCACGGCCGTGGACACCGCCTCGGTGAGGCCCAGCGTCGACCTGGCGTAGGTCGGCATGTTGGTGCCAACCGAGGCCGAGACGGTGGAGGCGGCGATCACCATGAAGGTCACGCCGAGCAGCCGGGCGTGGTCGCGCCACAGGCGGCGCAGCACGGCGAGCGCCGATGCCGGGGCTTCCGCACCCTCGCCACCCGTTTCCGGGAGGTGCGAGCGGATCACCAGACCGACCGGCACCACCGTGATGCCGAGCAGGAACATCACCCGCCACCCCCATTGACTCATCGCCGCGCCGCCGATGAGCAGCGCCAGCACGGTGGAGATGATGCCGGCGAAGAAGGCGGCGCAGCCCTGGCTGGCGATCTGCCAGGAAGCGATGAAGCCGCGGTGCGCCGGCGGCGCCGCTTCCAGCAGGTAGGCGGTGGAGGGTCCGACCTCGCCGCCGAGCGCGAGGCCCTGGATCAGCCGCCCGACGATCACCAGCACCTGCGCCCACGCGCCGATGGCGGCATAGCCCGGCGTCAAGGCGAGCATCAACATGCCCACAGCCATCAAGGCGATGGTGAGGAGCATCGCCGGCTTGCGCCCGGCCCGGTCGGCGAAGGCGCCGATCACCGCGCCGCCGACCAGGCGCATCACGTAGCCGGCGCCGAACAGGGCGAGCGAGGCGAGCAGGCTCTGGATCGGGTCCTTGGAGGGGAAGAAGGCCTGCCCGATCGGCTCGGCGAAGAAGGCGTAGGTGGTGAAGTCGTAGAATTCCAGCGCGTTGCCGAGGATCACGGCCGCCACGGCGCGACGCTCCAGCGGCGGGTGCCCGGCGGGCGGGCCGCGATCGGGTGTGTCGTGCAGCGCGGCTGGGGCGGACGTCATGATCGACCCTAACGCGGGCTCCGCGCGGCGGCCAGGGCGCAGGCGCCTCCGCACGCGCCCTTACCTGCGCCCTTGCCCGTTCCCCCGCGACGACCGACATGTTGCCCGAACACACGAGCGAGACGCGATGACCGACGACCTGCCGCCCGACTCCAAGCTGACCCGCTCCAAGCAGCGCTGGGCGGACGAGGGCAAGTTCCTGACCGGGCGGGAAACGCGGCCGGACGCCGAGCGGCTGCCGCCCGGCCAGCACCTCGTGCGCGACTGGCCGGTGCTCGACCTCGGGCAAACGCCCAACGTGCCGCGCGAACGTTGGACGCTGGATGTCACGGGCGCCGTCGCCCACAGGCTGCATTGGGACTGGGCCGCCTTCCAGGCGCAACGCCAGGACACGCTCACCACCGACATCCACTGCGTCACCACCTGGTCGCGATACGACAACCGGTGGCAGGGGATCACCACGCGCCGCCTGCTCGACATCGTGCAGCCCGACGCCGCCGCGCGCTATGTCGTGCTGCAGTCGTCCGACGGCTACACCACCAACCTGCCGCTCGCCGACTTCGCCTCGCCCGAGGCGATGATCGTGCACTCCTGGGAGGGCAAGCCGCTGACCCGCGACCACGGCGGCCCGGTGCGCCTCATCGTGCCGCACCTGTATCTGTGGAAGAGCGCGAAATGGCTCAACGCCATCACCTTCCGCACCGACGACCATCCCGGCTTCTGGGAAACGCGCGGCTACCACGACCGCGGCGACCCGTGGCAGGAGCAGCGCTATTCCGACGATTGAGGGTGCGGGCGCAGCCGGTCCGTCCGGCATCAAAACGGCGCGGTTGCGCTTGACGGACGGGACCGCACTCGCCACTCTTCCTTTCGAAGCCAAGGGGATCCCCGCCAGGGGGCTGAGAGGCCGGCAGCATCGCAGCGTTCGCAAGATGAGGGCGCGATGGCCCGGCGACCCTTCGAACCTGATCCAGTTCGCGCTGGCGGAGGGATGGCACCGGGCCCATGATTTCCATTGCCCCTCCATACCATCGCCGCCGGATCGCCTTGAAAGGCCTTGCCTGATGCGCCCGAGCGATCCCCAGTGAGCGATACGCTGCCCGACATCGCCGTTCTCGGCGCCGGCATCGCCGGCCTCACTGCGGCCACCGAGTTCGTGCGCGCGGGCTGCCGCGTCACCCTGCACGAGCGCGCGGCCGAGGCGGGGCGCGGCTGCTCGTTCTACGCCGGCGGCATGATCGCTCCCTGGTGCGAGGCGGAATCCTCCGAGCCGGCCATCGTGGATCTCGGCCTGCAATCGCTGCGCTACTGGCGCGACACCGTGCCGGTGGCGCTCACCAACGGCAGCCTGCTGGTGGCCCCCGCGCGCGACCTGCCCGAACTCGCCCGCTTCGGCCGCCGCACGTCGAACTTCGAGACGCTTGACGCCGACGCCCTCGCCGCGCTGGAGCCCGACCTCGCCGGCCGCTTCGCCCGCGCGCTGTTCTTCAAGGACGAGGCCCATCTCGACCCGCGCGTCGCGGTCGGCGAACTGCTCCGCCGCCTGCGGGAAAGCCCGCTCGCCACGTTGCGCTTCGGCTCCGACGGAAGCGAAGCGGAGGGTGACTGGATCATCGACTGCCGCGGCCACGCCGCGCGCGACCGGCTGCCGGACCTGCGCGGGGTCAAGGGCGAGATGGCGGTGCTGCACACGTCAGATATCGCCTTCTCGCGGCCGGTGCAGCTTCTGCACCCGCGCACCCCCGTCTACGTCGTGCCGCGCGGCGACGGACGCTTCATGGTCGGCGCCACCTCCATCGAGAACGAGGAGCGCGGCCGGGTGCGCGCCCGCGCCCTGCTCGACCTGCTGGGCGCCGCCTATACGATCCATCCCGCCTTCGGCGAGGCGGAGGTGGTGGAGATCGGATGCGACCTGCGCCCGGCCTTTCCCGACAACATGCCGGCGATCCGCCGCGACGGCCGCCGGCTGTTCATCAACGGGCTGTACCGCCACGGCTTCCTGGTCGCGCCGGCGCTCGCCATGGCGGCGGTGCGGATCGTGCTCCAGGGCCGTGAAGCGGACTCCCATCCCGAGGCTTTCCATGCTCATCAGCGTCAAC
This sequence comes from uncultured Beijerinckiaceae bacterium, assembly GCA_937863205.1. The sequence continues at coordinate 21,313 of CALMGA010000293.1, forward strand.
GGCAAACCGCATGAGATCGCGGCGGCGACGCTGGCCGCCCTTCTCGACGAGCTGGACTACGGCGACGCCACCGTGGCGACGGCCGTGAACCAGGCCTTCGTACGCGCCGTGGACCGCCCGGCGACGCCGCTGAGCGAGGGCGACGCGGTCGAGATCCTCACCCCGCGGCAGGGCGGCTAGGGCGATGGGCGCTTCCGATCCCGTCACCTTCTACGACGCGGCCTTCACCTCGCGCCTGCTGTGCGGCACCGCGCTGTTTCCGTCGCCAGCCACCATGGCCGACAGCGTGCGCGCGTCGGGGGCAGGAATCGTGACCGTGTCGCTGCGCCGCGAGTCCGGCTCGGGCCGGGCGGGTGAAAGCTTCTGGTCGCTGATCCGCGACCTGGGGGTGCGCGTGCTGCCCAACACCGCCGGCTGCCGCACGGTGAAGGAGGCGGTCACCACCGCGCAGATGGGGCGCGAGGTGTTCGGCACGCCCTGGGTCAAGCTGGAGGTGATCGGCGAGGACGATACGCTACAGCCGGATCTCTTCGGCCTCGTCGAGGCGGCCGGCATCCTGGCGCGCGACGGCTTCCAGGTGTTCCCCTACACCACCGAGGACCTTGTCGCGGCGGAACGGCTGCTGGCGGCGGGCTGCGAGGTGCTGATGCCCTGGGGGGCGCCGATCGGCTCGGGACGCGGGCTCAACAACCGCTACGGTCTGCAGTCGCTGCGCGCGCACTTCCGCGGCGTGCCGCTGGTGATCGATGCCGGGCTGGGGCTTCCCTCGCAGGCGGCCGAGGCGATGGAACTCGGCTACGACGCGGTGCTGCTCAACACGGCGATCGCTCGGGCGGTCGACCCGCAAGCGATGGCGCGCGCCTTCGCGCTGGCCGTGGAGGCCGGGCGCCTCGCCTATCGCGCCGGCGCGATGGAGCCGCGTGACATGGCCTCGCCCTCGACGCCGGTGATCGGGCGGGCGTTCAGTTGAGCGCGCCTTTAGTCGTGGCACCCGCGCTCGACCCGTTCTACCCCATCCTCGACTCGGCCGACTGGATCGAACGGCTGCTGCCGCACGGCATCCGGCTGGTGCAACTGCGGGTCAAGGAGCAGCCGCCAGCGGTCGTCCACAGCGAAATCGCCAGGGCCAAGCGGCTCTGCGACCTCGCCGGGGCGACCCTCGTCGTCAACGACCACTGGCGCGCGGCGATCGAGCTTGGCTGCGGCACCGTTCACCTCGGCCAGGAGGACCTCGACCGCGCCGACGTGCCGGCGCTGCGCCGCGCCGGCCTCGCCCTCGGCATCTCCACCCACGACGAGGCGGAGCTGACGCGGGCGCTCACCTTCGCGCCGGACTACGTCGCGCTGGGGCCGGTCTATTTCACCCGGCTGAAGGCGATGCGCTTCGCGCCGCAGGGGCTGGAACGCCTCGGCATATGGAAGCGCCGGATCGGCGACGTGCCGCTGGTCGGCATCGGCGGGATCAGCCTGGAGCGGGCCCGCGGCGTGCTGGAGGCCGGGGCCGACGCCGTCTCGGTGGTCACCGACATCACCCTCGATCCCGACCCCGAGGCGCGGACCCGCGCCTGGGTCAGGCAGACCCGTTCGGCACCCGCCCCCGTTCCTGCGACACGGGAGTAGGCCGCCCTTCACAACGGCCAATGGTGAAGCTATAGGAAAGGCGCGCGATGCCCGGGTTTCGCGGGGTGACGCGAAGTGAGGTGCCGGGTTGACGGTTCACTTCCAGCCAACTGTGTCGCCGGAAGCCTGCCCGGCGCTGGTGCTCAACGCCGATTTCCGGCCGTTGAGCTATTATCCCCTGTCGCTGTGGGGCTGGCAGGACGCGATCAAGGCGGTCTTCCTCGACCGGGTCAACATCGTCTCGAACTACGACCGCTACGTGCGCTCGCCGACCTTCGAGATGCAGCTGCCCTCCGTGGTGTCGCTGAAAACCTACATCCGGCCCTCGCGGCACCCGGCCTTCACCCGCTTCAACGTGTTCCTGCGCGACCGCTTCACCTGCCAATACTGCGGCGGGCGCGACGACCTCACCTTCGACCACGTCGTGCCCCGCTCCAAGGGCGGCACCACGACCTGGGAAAACGTCGTCGCCGCCTGCTCGCCATGCAACCTGCGCAAGGGCGACAAGCTTCCGCGCGACGCCGACATGTATCCGGCCTCCAAACCCTTCCAGCCCTCGATCAACGACCTGCACTCCAACGGCCGCGCCTTTCCGCCGAACTACCTGCACGAAAGCTGGATGGACTACTTGTATTGGGACACGGAGCTGGAGCCGTAGGCGGCGTCAATGAGCGAAGCGCATGTCGCGCACCGCAAAAGACTGTCATTTACGCCAGAAGAGCGTAACGCTACGGCAAAAATTGTAACGCGCCTTCCGGTAGAAAGGCGCTTTGCCAACCCGCGCCGACGGCAGGCGCTGATCTAAGGCAGCGTCGATAATTAGCTGAAACGCGTAGGCGGGATTTGTGGTGATTCCCTT
>CALMGA010000294.1 GCA_937863205.1 uncultured Beijerinckiaceae bacterium
TGCTGGATCTGAAGGGGATGTCGAACGGGCTCGACAGCTATCTGAGCGCTGCGGTCGCGGTCGACGCGAGCCTCGCGCCGGTGGCGGCCGTGATGCGCGCGGTGGCCGTCGCCGCGGCCGGCGTCGCGACGCAGATCGCGCTGGGGCCGCTCGGCGCCCAGAACCGGCCCGACGCGCTGCCCGAGGCCGGCCACGCCAATGCCGGCGGCGACGTGCAGAAGGCGCTCGACCTGCTCACGGACAAGTTGTTCACCGATGCCTTCGCGCAGGCGCCCGTCGCCGTGCTGGTGTCGGAAGAACTCGACGAGCCCAAGCGCCTCAACGCGGGGGCGCCGCTGGTCGTCGCCATCGACCCGCTCGACGGCTCCTCCAACATCGACGTCAACGTGTCGGTCGGCACCATCTTCTCGATCCTGCCGGCCCTGCAGGGCGCCGCCGACGACGCCGCCCACTTCATGCAGCCCGGCCGCAACCAGCGCGGCGCCGGCTTCGTCGTCTACGGCCCGCAGACGCTGTTCGTGCTCTCGATCGGCGGTCCCACCGCCACTTTCATCCTTGATCCCCGCTCCGGCACCTTCGCCCTGCTCAGGGAGGCGATGGCGATCGCCCCCGACAGCCACGAATACGCGATCAACGCCTCGAACTATCGGCACTGGGACCCGGCCGTGCGCGCCTTCATCGACGATGCGATGGAGGGCGAGGAAGGCCGGCTGTCGCGCAACCACAACATGCGCTGGGTCGCCTCCATGGTGGCGGACGCCTACCGCATCTTCACCCGCGGCGGGGTGTTCCTGTATCCCGGCGACGGGCGCAAGGGATACGGCGCCGGGCGCCTGCGCCTGCTCTACGAGGTCAGCCCGATCGCCTTCCTCGCCGAGCACGCCGGCGGCAAGGCCACCGATGGCGCCAAGCCGATCCTCGACATCGTGCCAACCGCCATCCACCAGCGCTCGCCGCTGGTGTTCGGCTCGGCCCAGGTGGTGGACACCATCGCCGCCTACCACACCGACCCCAAGCTGCTCGCCAACCGCTCGCCGCTGTTCAAGTCGCGCGGGCTGATGATGGGCTGACGCCGCACGGCGGCGTGGGTTGGCAGGTTCATCCCCGCGTTCTCACCATTCTCAAGCCATGACCGCCAAGCACCCGATCATTTCCGTTACCGGCTCCTCGGGCTCGGGCACGACGTCCGTGCGGCAAACCTTCGAGGCGATCTTCCGTCGCGAAAAGGTCAAGGCCCTGTTCATCGAGGGGGATGCCTTCCACAAGTACGACCGCGTCGCCATGCGCGACGAGACGGCGGCGCAGGCGGCGAACGGCAACCGCGAGTTCAGCCACTTCGGCCCCGAAGCCAACCTCCTCGACAAGCTCGTTGAAGTGTTCGAAGCCTATGGCCGCCACGGCGAGATGACCACCAGGCACTACGTCCACGACATCCTGGAGGCCGAACGCTACCGCGTGGCGCCCGGCGGCTTCACCGATTGGGAAACCACCCGCGAGCCGTCCGACCTGCTGCTCTACGAGGGGCTGCACGGCGCCGTGGTGACGGACACGGTCAACACAGCCCGGTATGGCGACCTGAAGATCGGCGTGGTGCCGGTGATCAACCTCGAATGGATCCAGAAAATCCATCGCGACCGCGAAATCCGCGGCTATTCCACCGAAGCCGTGATCGACGTGATCCTCGGACGAATGCCGGACTACGCCCGCTACATCTGCCCGCAGTTCACGGAAACCGACATCAATTTCCAGCGCGTGCCCATGGTCGACACATCCAACCCCTTCGCCGCGCGCTGGATCCCCACCGCCGACGAGTCGATGGTCATCATCCGCTTCGCCAACCCGCACGGCATCGACTTCCGCTACCTGCTTTCCATGGTGCACGACAGTTTCATGAGCCGGGCGAACTCCATCGTCATTCCCGGCGCCAAGCTCGACCTCGCCATGCAGCTGATCCTCACGCCCTTCATCATGAAACTGGTCGAACGACGTCGCCGGCTTCTCTGATCGAGGATGTCGCCGCGCCCAAGGAGCGTGTCCCATGAAGCTCCAGGCCCTGATCTTCGACGTCGACGGCACGCTGGCCGAGACGGAGGAACTGCATCGGCAGTCCTTCAACCTGACCTTCCAGCAGTTCAAGCTGGATTGGCATTGGGACCCCGAGCTCTACATCGAGCTGCTGCAAACGACCGGCGGCAAGGAACGCATGGTCCGCTACGTCGAAAAGCACAGGCCGGGCGAGCGCGCCGTGCTGGACCGGCTGCCGCAACTGCACAAGACCAAGACGCGCTGCTACCTCGACCTGCTCGCCAAGGGCGCGCTGAAGCTGCGGCCCGGCATCCAGCGCCTGGTCGACGAAGCGATGGAACGCGGCATCAAGCTCGCCATCGCCACCACCTCCACGCCGCTCAACGTCAAGGCGCTGCTGCGCTCGACCCTTGGCGAGGATGCGCCGAATTGGTTCGCCATCGCCGCAGGCGACGTGGCCGACCGCAAGAAGCCTCATCCCGACGTGTACTTCGAGGCGCTGGAAGCACTCGACGTCGGCCCGGCCCACGCGATCGCCTTCGAGGACTCGGCCAACGGCCTGCACGCCGCGCTCGCCGCCGGTCTCGCCGTGGTGGCGACGCCGAGCCTGTACCTCGCCTCCGAGGACTTTTCCGGCGCCAAGGCCGTGGTCAGCAGCCTGGGCGAGCCCGACCGCCCGTTCGCCCACATCGCCGGCGCCGGCTTCCCGCAGCCCTGGGTGACGGTCGACGGCCTCCAGGCCCTGCTCGACTGCGCGGGCGGCTAAAGCATCGGACCGAAAAGTGCGCAGCGGTTTTCGGACGAATCCGATGCGGCACGAGAGGCTAGGCCATCGCGCGGACCGTCGGACGGGAAGATGAAACGGCGCGCCTCCTCGTCGAGGGCGGCCTTCCACGGGAAACGATCGCGCAGCGCTTCCGCCGTCCGCACGGCTGGACGGACCGAATCTCATCGAGCAGGCTTGCCGTGGGCCATGGCGGCATCGCCGTCTTCGCCCAGCGCGCGCGGCACCATGCGGCCCCAGCCTCAAAGCGTCATGTCATCGATGGTGTAGTGTCGTTCAGGAGGTAGCGGCAGCGGCTCAGACGCTCGTCGAGGATCCGATCGTGCCGCTTGACCTCGCGCAGGTCGCAATTGACCGCATAACCCTTCGGCTCGGGTGCGACCAGGCGGAAATGCACGGCTTGGCCGGAATCGGGTCCGAGTCCCGTCGCCAACGAGCATCAGCCACGAGAGCAGTTGGCCCCGGCTCGCGGGACTGCCGTCGGATGGCAGGAAACGCCCGGTCTCGTCCGCGAGGTCGAGCAGGACTGCATTGGAGTCGAAGCCGGTGACATCGCCATCGACGATCGCCGGCAACTTGCCGTTGGGGTCGAGGGCGACGAACGCGGGGGCGAACTGCCCGCCCTCGAGGGCGTCGACCGGCCTGGGCTCGTATGGCAGGCCGGTCTCCTCCGGGACGAGCGCGACCTTCATCGGATTGGGCCGCTGTTGAAATCGAGCCCGATCATGCGCGTCTCTGCGCGCCGATGCAGTTTGGTGAAGGGCACGCCCCAGGCGACCGTCGCCCGCACCGGCGGCGCGCTCTCGACAGGCCCGGACGCCTCGGCTATGTCAGCGCTGCAACTCAAGAACAGCGTCCCGAAACGCTCGCCCGGGTCTTTGAACCGAGGGCGGAACGGCCAGGAAGACCCATGAACATCATCCAGGAGCTTGAAGCGGCCCAGGTCGCCAAGCTTTCCGCGGTCCGCGCGACCCCCGTGTTCCAGCCCGGCGACACTTTGATCGTCAACGTCAAGGTGAAGGAAGGCGAGCGCACCCGCGTGCAGGCCTACGAGGGCGTATGCATCGCCCGCGGCGGCGGCGGCATCAACGAGAGCTTCACCGTGCGCAAGATTTCCTACGGCGAGGGCGTCGAGCGCGTGTTCCCGATCTTCTCGGCCAACATCGACTCGATCCGGGTGATCCGCCGCGGCAAGGTGCGGCGCGCCAAGCTTTACTATCTGCGCGACCGTCGCGGCAAGTCGGCCCGCATCGCCGAGCGCCTGGAAACCCCGGCCGCCAAGGCCGCGCGCGAAGCGGCCAAGAAGCAGGCCAAGGCCGCCGGCGGCAAGGCGGCGACCGGCAAGGCGGCTCCCGACAAGGCCGGCGCCAAGGTCAAATCGGCGGCTAAGCCGGCGGCCAGATAGGGCCGCGCTCCAGGGCTCGCATCGGCCGATGCGCGGCCGCCTGCCGGCAGGGTTGATCGTCGAAGCCCCTGCGGATGTTCCGCTCGGCGTCCTAAGCAGGTTCGCGTTGGCAGGCCAACGCTTCACCTGCTTAGTCCTTTGCCATGCCGCAGGTTTGGATCGCAAAACCGCGGGGCACTTTTGCGAAACC
>CALMGA010000295.1 GCA_937863205.1 uncultured Beijerinckiaceae bacterium
TGCGAGCAACCCGAGCGAGGCTCAGGCTCCTTGCTTGTCGTGAGAGGAGGAAGTGTTGCACGTTCGGGTCCGCGTTTTCCGCTAACCCTGGTGATAAGCGCGTCTTCCACCAACGTCAACATAAAACGCAAGCCTTGACGCTTTTTGTGCTTCTCGCTATCAGGCTTGTATGATGCCGGAACAATGTCGCGCAGCTCGCGCGTGGCTAGACATGTCGCAGGCCGATCTTGCCAGCGCCGCGAACGTCTCGCACTCGACGATAAGGGATTTTGAGAAGGGCAACCGCAGGCCGATCGCGGCAACTCTAGCGGCAATGAAAGCTGAGCTGGAGAAGCGAGGGGTCGTCTTCGTGGACGGTGACGGCGCAAAAGGGATTTCCGTATCTAGCAGGTAGAACGACACAGCCCCTAATCGCTGGACGCGCATCAAGGGCATGTTTAGGATAAATTGCGGAGACGGCCCGACTCGAACGGGCAACCAGGGACCTAGCAAGAACCTGCTCTATCCAGTTGAGCTACGTCTCCGAAATGGGGTGGAGGTAGAGGGAGTCTAACCCTCAGGGCCGTGGCTGGAAATCCTGGTCCCGCACTCGCTACCCCCGAGAGGCCCCCGCCATTAACGGGGGCCTCTTCTCCTCAAGGATCGTGGATGTATCGCAAATTTGTTATGTCAGCGCAAGAGGCTGTTATCGCAAATTTGAAATTGTTCACTTGACGCTTCGCTGGACGTTTCGCTACAGTGCGGTCGACGATCGGCGCACTGGAATCCGCCATGTCTACGAGAGCGCGCATCCGCAGATCCAAGCCAAGTTCCTATCTCGGCTTCGTACTCTGGCGCTTCTCGAAATCCGTGATTGGAAAGAGCCGCACCTCAAGGTGCTGACCAACCAGAGCGGACTATCGGAAATCAGGTTCAAAGCGCGTGGCGTGCAACAACGCCCCCTTGGGTTCCGCTCCGGCGAAGCGGAGTACACCCTTTTGCTTTGGGCCACAGAGCGCGGCAACAAGTTCGTGCCGCTTAGCGCTTGCGACACCGCACAAGAGCGAATGGCCCTAGCGAAGGCCGACAGGAGGACAACCGATGACCTATGGCTTGCCTTGGAGTGAGGCATTCATTAGCCAGATCAGCGATAAGGAGATCAGAGACGAGTTTGTCTCCGATCAAATCCGCTCGCGTATTGCTCTCCTAGTCCGCGCATTGCGTGAGCAACCCGATCGTGGTTGGTCTCAAACCGAACTCGGCAAGCGAATGGGCAAGCCGCAGAATGTCGTGTCGCGTCTTGAAGATCCTGATTACGGCAGAATGAGCCTAGCAACTCTTCTTGAGGTCGCTAACGCCTTCGATCTTCCGCTTTGGGTTGATATCCCAGAATGGGAGGATTGGCTGCGTCGGATCAAGGATGTTCCTAATAGTGCAACCAATCGTGAATCATTCAATGCAGATAAGCTTGCATTGGAAGCGCGAGAAGCGAGAGCAAATAATCGACATAGAGTATGTTCTTTACTCTCTGTCACCAGTTCTGCTCCGGCAACAACTCAGGGATATTCAGTCAAAGCATACGCAAGCGGATGAAGGATCTTGAGAGAGAGGGCATTGGAGCCGTCGTGATCTTTTGCGAAGAGATCCGAGAAGAAATGCACGGGAAAAGCATCATGATTGGTGTTTTTCCCGGTTATGAAATGACTTTCCCGACCGGAGCAATACCCTGCTTGCTGCCAAAGTTTGCGCTTTGCCTGAAGTATTACGAGAATAAAAGCACCTTTCCTACATTTAAAAACATTAAAGTTTTTGCCCCAAAAATTATTAATCCTATTATTGACTTCAGCATTGATGATCTGACCATACAGCAAGGTATAAATAGCGCCACTGATGAACTGCCCCTTTGTGGTTATACACTAAACATCACCATGAGCCCGCTTCCGATAGCGTCGGAGGGTAAAATAATGGTGTATGGCTACAATGATGATTGCAGAATCCGGCTTGGTACAATGAAGGTGAAGATTGATCCAAATCTTACCCAGCCGACAATTGCTTTGAACCCACTCTTGCCACAACCACTTAAGAGTAATTAGTATTTAAGTGGTACACAAAAATGGCTTGCTTATCTGCCCAAAGCATGGCTGGGTTCGGCATCACAGGCAAAGAAGGCTCCGACCTTCCCGGATCGGGGCCGCCGGCTCGGAAAAACCAAAGAGGCTCGCGTACTTCACAAATGGGTCAATGATTCCATTGCACAGCGCCCCGCGCGAGGACGCGCTACATTCGCGGTCATTCCGCCCGATCCGGGCTTGCATCTCACGGACTACTTCGACCACCCGTTATCGATCGGCTGTCGATTTGAAGACGGTTCATCGTTCAGCATCGCTCTCGACCGGACTGAAACGGCGCGGTTGATGCTCCTTCTCAACGGAGACGAGAGACTCGTCCGATGGGCGGAAACCGTTGCGTTCAGCGACCAGCAGAAAGCGGAGCGCCTAAAACGGGACGAGTAGGCCGGCATTGCTTCTTGGTGAGTTTGCTACCTAACTCCGGGAATGTGTTTCGGCGCGGGGTCCCAATGCCGATCGGCATCCTAAGCCTTTGAATGTACATGGGCCAGGGGGGACCCGTACCGATGCCGTTTAACGCCCCCGCCGCGCTGGTGCGGGCGCTGGCCGACGCCGCAGTGCGGCGGTCGATCACCGATCCAACGACGCTCGAAGCAGGTTGCAATCACCGTCCGTCGGTCTCAGCAGTGCCGCCGGGGGCGGCGGAGCGGAGCGCCTGTGCCTCGCGTCGGGCGGCACGGGCCTCGGCGGGGTCGCCGGCCCGCCGCCGCACGTCGGCACTCCTTTCCAGGATGGCGGCGAGGGCGCGCTGCCACCGTTCGTTGCCGGGATCGCGCTGCAGCAGCTCGCGGCGCAGCGCCACCGCTTCCCCAACGCACAGCTGCGCGCCTTTATTGTCGCCGGCGAAAAGCTGCACCTCGGCGAGGTTCATCAGGGCGGCGGACAGCCTGCCGAGACGGTCAAGATCGGCCGCGTCCGCCTTCACCAGGGCGCGCCGCAGCGCCACCGTCTCCTCGCGCGCGGCGACGGCGCCGCGCAGGTCACCGGCTTTCACCCTGAGGTCGCCGAGGTGGCCCATGTCGAGGGCAAGCTCGCTCTGCGCGACGGCGTTGGCGGCATCGTGGGCGAGCCGCGCCCTGTCGGCGACGACGCGACGCTCCTGTGCTTGCAGGGCGTCGCCCCCCTCTGCCGGCGCCCCCTCGTCGCGGCGCGGTGCCGGTGGCTTGGCCGCGTGCGCAGGCTCGGCGCCGACAAGCGGTGCGGCGGTCGGGCCGGCGGCGGTCGTGACGCTCGGCGGAGCCTTCGGAGACGGCGGCTTCCCACCCGCGAGGCGCGCGGGCTCAGCGCGGTCGACGCCCTCGGACAGTTCGGTGACATCGGCGAGGCGCTTGCCGCCTTCCGACCCGTTCTTGCCCAGCGCGTCATGGATCGTCACCGCTTCCGCGCGATAGCTCTGCGCTGCTTCGGCGTCGCCGCTGCGCTGGGCCGCCTCGGCCATGTGGTCGAGCGCATGCATCAGGTCGCGTTGCCAGATCGCGTTGCCGCCGTCGCGCGCGGCGAGCACCCGGGCAACCTTGAGCTTCTCGGCGAAGGCGGCCTCGGCTGCCGCCCTGTCCCCCATGCGCTGCGCCAGCGAGCCCGCCCGGCCGAGCGCCAGCGACAGGTCGCGCTGCCGGCCAGTGTTCTCGGGATCGCGCCCGGCCAGCCCGCGGGCGATCTGCAGCGCCTCGTCGTAGAGGGCCTTGGCCGCGCCATCATCGCCATCCTGGCGCTTGATGTCACCGATGCGGTCGAGGCTGCGCGGCAGGTCGGCCTGCCAAAGGGCGTTGTCGGGGTCGCGCCGCACCAGCGCGCGACGCAGTCCCAGCGCCTCCTCGAAAGCCGCGAGCGCGCCGGGGAGGTCGCTCACCCGCTGCTTGGCCAGGGCGAGGTCGTCGAGCTTGAACGCCAGCTCGCGCTGCCAGGCGTTGTTGTCGGGCACGCGCTGCACCAGGGCGCGCGCATCGCCGACGCTTTCCTCGAACGCTTGGCGGGCACCCGCGATGTCGCCCCCCTGCAGCTTGGCAAGCCCGAGCAGGTTGAGTGCGCCAGACAGACGGTAAAGGTACGTATCGTTGGCGGGATCGGCCTTGCTGATCTCGCGCGAGGCGGTCACGCTCGTCTCGAGATCGGTCCGCGCGCCGGCGCCGTCGCCGGACAGCGCCTTCAGCTCGGCGAGCTTGCCGGTCTCAAAGGCGACGATGCTGCGGAGCTGGTCGTTCTTCGGATCGCCCACCAGCAGCGAGCGGGCGAGATCGATGCTTTCGCCATAGGCGGCGCGCGCCGCCTCGGCATCGCCCGCGCGCAGGTCGAGGAAGCCGCGCCGCTCCAGCGCCGCCGCAAGCTCGCGCTTCGGCGCCGCGGCGTCGGCATGTCGCGCGATCAGCGAGCGGTCGATCGCGATCGCCTCGTCGTAGCTCTTGCTCGCGGCGGCGACGTCGCCGTTGGCGTAATCGGTGTTGGCGAACTCGATCAGCATCGCCGCGCGGCTGCGCTGCAGCCTCGGCTCGTCGGGCGCGGCCTTCGTCAGCTGGTCCATCGCGGTGCGCACCCTGTCGAGGATGCGCGTCACCGTGGCGATCCGCACGCCCTCGACGTTGCGCAGGCCGCCGGCG
>CALMGA010000296.1:0-29360 GCA_937863205.1 uncultured Beijerinckiaceae bacterium
GCGGCGCGGCGCGCCAGTCGGCGGGGTCGGCGCCGCCGAGGGATTCCGCCGCCATGCCGGCCAGCGCGGCACGGCTCAGCATGGGATCGGCACCGGCCCGCGTTCGCATGCTGTCGCCGGTGAGCGCGAGGTCGGTCCACGGCGACAGCACCGCCGCGCAGCAGGGCCGGCGTGCGCCGTCGTTCCGGTTGGCGAGCGACAGCGCCGCCAGCGCGAGGCCGCCCCCGGCGGAATCGCCGGCCAGCGCGATCGCGTCGCCTTCTTCCCGCAGAAGACCGCGGGTGGCCGCCCAGACGGCATCCAGCGCGGTGGGAAAGGGATGCTCCGGCGCCAGCGGGTAGTCCGGCACGAAGGCGTCGGCCCGCGCGCGGCCGGCGATCTGGCCGGCCAGCTTGCGGAAGGGATAGGCCGAGCCGAGCACGTAGCCGCCGCCGTGGACGAACAGCAGGCGGGCGCTCGGACGCGCGCCGTCCGGGCGGCACCACCAGCCCGGCACGCCGCCGACCGTGCCCGCTTCGTAGCGCAAGCCGGGGGCGCCCGGCGTCAGCTCGATCATCGCGTCGAAGCCGGCGCGGTCGCGCGGCCCGCCGTTTCCCTCTTCAACGCCGCCGCTCGCCGCGGCGGCCGCCCGGCGCTCGGCCAACATCGCGACGTCCTCGGTTGCCGGCGGGTGGACGCTCGTCAACCCGTGCCCGTCGTCGGCCGCCGCATCGACGCCCATGCTTGCCATCCCGTTCAGGATCAGTGGTGCCTTCCGGCGTCGCCCGTCATGCGACCTAAGCCTCGCCCCAGACCGCCAATACGCGTTCGACGGCGGGTCGGGCCTTCATGCGCGCGAGGTGGGCGGCAAGCGGGGTTGGCAGATCGATGCCGACCTCGGGCGCCCAGCGCGTGGCGTAGAACAGCGCGCTGTCGGCCACGGTGAAGCGGTCGCCCGCCACGTAGGGGCGCCCCGCGATTTGCGGGGCGAGGACGGCGAACGCCTCCTCCACCATCGCGCGACCCTGCTTCTTCAGGGCGCTCGCGCCCAGGCCGAGCGCCTCGTGCACCATGTCCGGCGGCTCGAACGAGGCCGTCTTGAAGATGCGGGCGAAACCCTGCATGTGCAGCGTGCCAACGACGTAGTCCATCACCTCCAACGCGCGCGCCTCCTGCTCGGGATCGGCGGGCAGCAGCTCCGCTTGCGGGTTGGTGCGGCCGAGCCAGGTGGCGATGGCGCCGTACTCGGTCAGCACCGAGCCGTCGTCGCGCAGGAGGGTTGGCACCTTGCCTTTCGGGTTGATGCGGCTGAACGGCGGCTTGTGCGTCTCGCCGCCGGCGGCGTCGACCGCCTCGGTCTCGTAAGGCTTGCCGATCTCCTCCAGGAGAACATGGATACCGATCGCGCAGGTGTGGGGACCCCAGTACAGCTTCATCGAGCACCTCCAATGAGCGGCGAACGCTGCCGATGAGGGTTATTTCCAGGCTCGACCGGACCGGTCCCGACGGCCTGCCCGCCGACGCACAGGGATGATCAGGTCTTCTGCGCGGCGGTTCGGGCGACGTCGCCTGCGCTCGTCAGCTCCGGCAGCGACCAGCAGAGCCCCATCACGCGCCTCGCCTGAGCCTCCGGCAGGATGCCTTCGGCGAGCCCCAGGAACTTCGCTTCCAGCTGCTTGTCGCTCATCGGCTCCTCGACGCTGCCGATGGCGTGCTCGATGAAGCGGTGGAACGTTCGCCCGTCCTTGAGCAGCACGGTCATCTCGACCTGCGCGGCGTCGATGCCGGGCGTCACGACGGGATGGACCTTCTGGCGCATGCTCGATACGCGCGGGTCGTTCACCGCCCGATCGCTGAACTGCTTCTCGCCGCCGGCTCCCTCCACGAATGCCACCGCGGCGGCATGGGTGATCGAGAACTTGCCCTCCAGCCCGGTCCGCGGCGTGGTCTTGCCGGTCAACTCCAGCACCAGCGGATGGACCTTGAGGTCGACGGACGCGATGTCCTCCGGCCTGACGTGGTCCTCGTCGCGGATCTGGATCGCCGCGTCGATGGTCGGATGCATGACGATGCCGCAAGCGAACGGCTTGTAGGTGTTGAGCAGCGCCTCCCAGCGCGTGCCGAGGCCGTCGGTGATCTCGGACCAGTCCTGCTTGGTCGAGATCGTGCTGGCCCAGCCGCGCTTCGCCTCGATCATCCCGTCGGACGAGGTGTAGCCCTTGGCTGCCAGGATCGCCGCGAACAGGCCGTTCGAGGCCGCTCGGCCCGGGTTGAAGCTCTTGTTCATCGAACCGAACGACTCGCGCAAGCCTACCGGCTGCGAGGCGGCCAGCCCCAGGGCGTAGACCATCTGCTGCTCGGTGAGGCCCATCAGCTTGCCGGCCGCTGCGGCGGCGCCGAACGGCCCGCAGGTGCCGGTGATGTGCCAGCCGGCGTCGTAGTGGTTGGGGTACACCGCATTGCCGATCCGGCACTCCGTCTCAATCCCGACCACGAGGGCGTCGAGGAAGGTCTTGCCGGGGACTGGCCGCATCTCGGCATAGGCCAGGATCGCGGCGGCGACCGGGCCGGCGGGATGGATGATCGTCTTCAGGTGGGTATCGTCGAAGTCGAAGATGTGGCTCGACGCGCCGTTGAGGAAAGCCGCGTTCATGATGTCGAAGCGCTCGCTCCGGCCGAGCAGTCCCGCCTGGGGCGGCCCCGAGAAGGGCTGCAGTGCCGAGACCGCCACGTCCACGTTCTCCTGGTGCGCGCCGCCGATCGCCACGCCGACCCAGTTGAGGAAGCTGCGCACGCCCTCGCGGCGGACGCTCGGAGGCAGCACGTCGCAGGAGGAGGCCAGGATCCAGCGCGCAAGGATCCGCGTCACCGGCGGCGGTGGCGCTTTGACGCCGGGTATCGCTGCGCCGGCGGCTTGCGTTCCGCCGAGCGTCGGCGCAGCCAGGGCCAAGCCGGCGGCACCGATGAGTGAGCGACGATTGACTGCCATGGTCTCTTTCCAAGCGCCTCGGTGTGGGCTGCACCGGTTATAGTTGGTGCGCGGCACCCGCCGGACGACGCCGGTGACGATGATGGTCCATGCGCCTGCGGCGCCGACCGGCGTCAGACACCTCTGCCGATCGCGACGCGTGATCTTTCTCGACGAGCCGGAGGCCGTCTGCTCCACCTTTCCCGGGGTTGAGGCATCGCCTAACACCGGAAGGGTTGGTCGAGGTCTGCATGGTGAAAAACGGAACCCGCGCCGCGAGCGGCAAGCCGGAGGTCCTTCTGCTGAAGGCGATCCTGCCGGACACGATGCGCGCGCTTGACGAGCGCTTCGCGCTGCACCGTCTCGACCTCGCGCCGGACAAGGACGACCTGCTCGAAGCGGTCGCCTCGCGCATCCGCGCGGTCGTCGTCGGCGGTCAGGCGCCGGCGGGCGCCGAGCTCTTCGCCCGGCTGCCGGCGCTGGAGATCGTCGCGAATTTCGGCGTCGGCTACGACACGGTCGACACCGCCGAAGCCGTGCGGCGGGGCCTCATGGTCACGAACACGCCCGACGTGCTGACCGACGAGGTGGCGGACTTGGCCGTCGGCCTTCTGCTCGCCACCGTGCGCCGCATTCCGCAGGCCGACCGCCATCTGCGCGACGGGCACTGGTTGCGGGGCGCCTTTCCCCTCACCGCTTCCTTGCGCGGCCGGCAGGTCGGCATCGTCGGCCTCGGCCGCATCGGGCGGGCGATCGCGACGCGGCTCGAAGGCTTCGGCGTGGCGATCGCCTACCATGCCCGACGGCGCCGGCCCGCCGTCGCCTATGCCTTCCACGACACCGTGCTCGCCCTCGCCCAGGCCTGCGACGTGCTGATCGTGGTCGCCCCCGGCGATGCCGCGACGCGCAACATGATCGACGCCGGGGTACTCGCGGCGCTGGGGCCGGACGGCATTCTGGTGAACGTCGCCCGCGGGACGCTGGTCGACGAGGCGGCCCTCATCGAGGCGCTGCGCAGCGGCGCGATCCACGCGGCAGGGCTCGACGTGTTTGCCGATGAACCGCGCGTGCCGCCCGCACTCGCGGCCTGCGCCAACACCGTCCTGCTGCCGCATGTCGGCTCCGCCTCGCACCGCACGCGGCGGCTGATGGGCGAACTGGTGGTCGAGAACCTCACCGCATGGTTCGCGGGCAAGGGGCCGGTAACACCGGTGCCCGAGACGCCGTGGCCCCCACGCGCAGCAACATCCGAAGGAGCCAGTCAAGAAAATTGATAAGGGGACGCCGTGTGACTGCAGACAGGAAGGGCGCACCGCGCCACAATGTGCCTGTACTCTGATCGTTGAAAGTCCGCGTCAGCGCAAGCTCATCGTGGTCAGGAATTCTTGAACTGGCCGGTGGACGAACCCGCTATGCGGGAGGGGTGCGGCTGCGGTGAGGTAGGGGGTCACGCCGCACGGGCGGATTGAGCGAGGACACAAGGCGACCAGAGCATCGCGGCTCCTTCAACCAAGGAGCCGCCCGATGAGCGACCTGCCTCCCGCTACTGCGATCAGCCCCCCTGCGCCAGCGCCTGATCGACGAGATGATCCTGCGCCGCTTCTCGCCGGAGACGCAGCGCAACTACGTCAGGGACGTCGGTCGTCTTGCCACCTTCCTCGGCCGCTCGCCCGGCACCGCCACGGCGGAGGACCTGCGCCGCTTCCAGGTCGATGAGCAGGAGACCGGCGTGCCGGTGCCGACGATGAACGGCATCACCTCGGCGCTGCGCTTCTTCTTCACGCAGGTGCTGGACCGCCCCGACCTCGCCCGCAGAATGGTCAGGATCAACCATCCACGCAAGCTGCCGGTGGTGCTGAGCCTCGACGAGGTCGCGAGGCTGTTGAACGCCACCACCTGCCTGAAGCATCAGGCGGCGCTGTCGGTAGCCTATGGCGCCGGCCTGCGCGTCGCCGAGGTCGCCAGCCTCAAGGTCGCCGACGTCGACAGCGAACGCATGCTGCTCAGGGTGGAGCGCGGCAAGGGCGGGCAATACCGCAATGCCATGTTGCCGGCGGACCTGCTGATGCTGCTGCGCCGGTGGTGGAAGGCCGGGCAGCAACAGGGCGTGATGCACCGTGGCGGCTGGCTGTTCCCCGGCCAGCATGCAGGCAAGCCAATCAGCACCCGGCAGCTCCACCGCGTCGTCGTCGACGCAGCCCAGACGGCGGAGATCCCGAAGCGGGTGGGACCGCACACCCTGCGTCACAGCTTCGCGACACACCTGCTCGAGGACGGCGTCGACATTCGCGTCATCCAGGCCCTGCTCGGTCATGCCAAGCTGGAGAACACCGCCTTCTATACCAGGGTGGCAACCCGCACGGCTCGCGCCGTGACCAGCCCGCTCGACAAGCTCGGTCTCTTCACGCCCGACCCGGCGGCTGAAGCGCGGCCTCCCATGCCGGAGGTCGCCGATGTCTTTCGCCGCCACGGCCCCGCCTACCGCACCGCACGGACCGGCCATTTCAGCCTCGCCGAGCTGAAGGTGATGTCGGCGGTGGAGAACTGCCGGACCGCGGCGCTCGGCGGCCACGTCGACGCCTGTGACGACTGCGGCTCGCTCCGGGTCTCCTACAACAGCTGCCGCAACCGGCACTGCCCGAAATGCCAGGGTGCCGCCGCTCGCGCCTGGCTCGCCGCGCGCGAAGCCGACCTGCTGCCGGTTGGGTACTTCCACGTGGTCTTCACCCTCCCGGCCGAGGTCGCCGCCATCGCCTTCGGCAACAAGGCCGCGGTGTACGACCTGCTGTTCCGCACGGCATCCGAGACGATGCTGACCATCGCCGCCGACCCGCGCCACCTCGGCGCCCGCATCGGCCTCACCGCCGTGCTCCATACGTGGGGCTCGGCGCTGACCCACCATCCCCACCTGCACATGATCGTGCCGGGCGGCGGCCTGTCGCCCGACGGCACGCGCTGGGTGGCGGCGCGCCCGGCCTTTCTTCTGCCGGTGCGGGTGCTCGGGGCACTGTTCCGCCGGCTGTTCCTCGCCGGGCTCGCCAAGCTGCATGACGCCGGCAAGCTGCAGTTCTACGGTGAGGGGGCCGGCCTCGCCGACCGCCGCGCCTTCGCTCGCCGTCTCGCTCCCGTGCGCCGCAAGCGCTGCCGAGTAGATGGGGACGTTGCCGTCCCCATCCCTCACAGACCCGGACGTGCGGATTTCCCGCATCCGGTTCCTCACGAGAGAGGTTCGCCCGCGGCGGCGTAGCCGTGGATGATCCTGACCGAAGGCAGCGGGTGGCGCCGCAGCATCTCGTTCAGACGCGTCCACCGGACGATGCCTTCCCGATCTCGCCGCGACAGCCATTTCCGCCAGACCCTCACGACCTGATTGGCGAACCAGCGCAACCGTCGACTGTTGCCGCCCACACCATAGTACGCGAAGTGACCTCGCATCGTGGCTGACAGGCGCCGGTGCTGGTCGTGGATGGACCAGTGTCGATGGTGACGACACCAGTCACTTACCGCGGCCACGGCACGGGCAAAGCGGCTTTTGGCCGTGACTTGCCGAACCATGTCCTTCCCGTTCCGCGACCGGCCCCAGACATGGGTCAGACCCCGGCCGAACCAACAGGACCTCGCCTTGGCGATCCTGTCGATGCTGCCCCCGGGCTACCCAGGCCGAAGGCTTCAGCTTGTCCATAATATCGAGGCTAACGCAGGGCTTCAGCATCCGCTGTCTACGCTTCACGACCAGCGTCGCCGCTGCCCGTGCAAGACTCGCTTCCGGCTGGCGGGCTGCGCCTTTGCCGGGAGGGGGTCGAACCCTCTGGATCGCTGCGAAAGGTTTCAGGTCACATCACCGTCCTCCTTCCCAGGACTTCGCCTGTCGCAAGGGTCGTCTATGCCAAGCCGCCGTTTGCCGGGCCGCGCGCCGTGCTCGCCTACCTCGGCCGCTACACCCACCGCGTCGCCATCTCGAACCAGCGGCTGATCACGCTCGATGAGACCGGCGTCACCTTCCGCTGCAAGGACTACCGCCGCGCCGGGGCCGAGCGCTACGGCACGATGACACTCGCCCCCGCGGAGTTCATCCGCCGTTTTCTCCTGCACGTGCTGCCGCGCGGGTTCCACCGCATCCGGCACTACGGCCTGCTTGCCGCATCAGCCCGCAGGAGCGTCTTTGCCCTCGTCCGCGAACTGCTGGCCGTGCCGCCGCCCGACCCCGCCAAGCCCATCGACACGCCCGAGCCGGCGCCCTGTCCGTGCTGCGGCGGCCGGATGCGCCTCGTCGGGACCATCACCCGAGAAGCCCTGATCCAGGGGACATCAAGACGTGATGCATGGGCGCGGGGGCGGCAGCCCCGGGGGCCACCGCCCCCGCCAGGGCAAGCCGGGGAGACAGGGGCGTGACCCGGCACGCGTCGCACCATCGCCATGCCGCCGCACCACCGCCGCGGTCACCGCCCGGACTTGTGCCGACCCTCGCCAGCGCACATCCGCAGGCATCCGACGTCGGGCATCCGGGCCGCAGGGATCGCCAGATCAAGCCAGTTCCTGACCCGAACGGTTCGCCCACTACGCTCGCGGTAGGCCCTCGGCCCAGCCCCAGCAGCGGCGAGATGCCGAAAATCCCATAGCCCTCACAGGCGGCCCGCGGGTTCGTCCCTCGGCGACTTTCGTACGCCTCCCGGCGCCCGAAACTCTTCACGACAACAGACCGACTGGTACCGAGCCTGCGAGTGGAAAAAGCAGCCATTACCTGTCGACGGCGACGGCTCACGTCATCGATAAGGGCGGAATCCGATATATCCACGAGATCGTTGCGCATCGGTTCGGTTTAGCTGGTTCTATTGAGAGAGTTCGCTTTAGGTGGTGCCTTCCGTCTTCCCAACAGGCCCACATCACAGTTCGCTTGGACCATACCCAAATTGCACCTGCTAAACTGGCTGGCATGGGTGGGATACGGAATGGCCACTTTGGGACTTTGTCCTCGCTCAATGTGTAGTCCGCAGCTTTCAGCAGTACTGCGGGCCGGATCGCCTCGATGAGCGCCAGCGGCGCATCTTCGGGAAAAGATCATTACGAGGTCGACCGTGGACAGCGCAGCGAGCAGCATCGCCCGCGAGGCTTGAGTCTGCATCTCCGACACGCTCGAAGGGGATCAACCTTAAGCTGGAGAACTTGTAAAAGCACGCGTCCGCCAATCTCTGCTCGGAAATATTTTTCTATCGAACACTCAATGCAGCGGAAATATTGTTATTGGAGATTGAAAAGGGCGGCCAAAGCCGCCCAGTATTACGCATCTTCTAGTAAGAAGACGTCTTGCTAGTCCATTAGCCAAGAATTCTTTCTAGCCAATCAGCAGCTCCGTGGGTCCTGATAGGCCGACTTTGAAAAGGTCTTGTCGGCCTCATTGATAGCGCGAAGAGATGTCTCAGCAATATTATGACTATCCTGAACCAATTGCTGCATTCCTTCGCGAACTAGTTCACTCTGGGTGGCGCTGAACTCGTGGGCTGACTTCGAATGCATCAGCTTATTCATGCCGCTAAGGTTGCGCTGCCACTGCTTTTGACCCATGTCGAACAGGCGCTGTGAAGCATCCTGGAAAGCATGAGTGAGGAGCGTGCCACACTGCATAACCGCTTCCATGTTCTGCTTCGACTGACCCTTAAGACGCTCTGCATCTTCGCCAGAAAAGCCTAAAGCACTCGTGAACTGATCTGTGGCTTCCTGAACGTGATGAGTCGCCGCTTCGACACCTGTTTTCAACGTCTGCTGCGTATTGTAAGCCATCTGATCACGAAATTTATTCGTTGTATTGGCGCTTTCGCGGAAGTTGCGATTGTTTTCCATTTTTCCTGCCCGATCGGTTTAAGCCGTGCCACAATTTACAACGACCTTAGTCGTAAAAATCTATGATACAGCCGCATCGTTATGATTTACAGCGTCATGCCGCACCGCAGCAATTGGCTTATATTTTCAGAATATGCAAGCCCTCGTGCGTTTCTCTTTTTGTCCTGGAACGTTAAACCATTGCGCGATTTGACCAATCGCGCGTTTATTAGTTTTAGTAGGTGTTGAAGCTTTGCGTTAAGTGTCCGTCCGGGAACAAGCGGAACAGGTTGAGCGGCTTGTGATTCGGAGGTGGCCAGAGCACGAGGCTGCCGATGTGGACGAGCGAGAACCGGGGTCGCTACGACCGGAGTCATTTGCGCTACCCCACCGACCTGACCGACGAGGAGTGGGCGTTGGTCGCGCCGCTGATCCCACCGGCGAAACGCGGCGGCAATAAGCGCAGCGTCGACCTGCGCGAGGTGGTCAACGGGCTGATGTATGTGTTGGGTACGGGGTGTCAGTGGCGGGCGATGCCCAAGGACCTGCCACCGCGCTCCACGGTGCACGGGTACCTTGACCTGTGGGACTATGATGGAACGTTGAAGCGCCTGCACCACGCGCTGTATGTCGCCTGCCGGGAGAAGGCCGGGCGCGAGGCCAGCCCAACGGCGGCGATCATCGACAGCCAGAGCGTCAAGAGCGCGGAAAAGGGAGCTCCCGCATCGATCCGCCGGGCTACGATGCGGGCAAAAAGATCAAAGGCCGCAAGCGGCACGTCCTTGTCGACACGCAAGGCTTGCTGATGCACGCGGTCGTGCATGGAGCTGACGTGCAGGACCGCGACGGTGGCGTGCTGGTGATGACCACCCTGTTTGGCTTGTACCCATTCCTGCTCAAGCTGTACGCCGATGGCGGCTACCAGGGACCGGCGTTTCAGGCGGGTGTGCGCCGGGCCTGTCGCCAAGTCGATGTGGAAATCGTCAAGCGCTCCGATACCGCCAAGGGCTTCACGGTGCTGCCCAAGCGCTGGCTTGTGGAGCGCACCATTGCTTGGCTGAACCGGTGTCGTCGCTTGGCCAAGGATTGGGAATGCCTGACCCGCAAGGCGCTCGCATTTGTGCACTTGGCTTCCGTTCGCCTGATGCTGCGAAAACTTTGCCAAATCTCACAATGATCGCGGACGGACTCTAAGACAGCTCGCTCGATCAGAGCGTACGAAAACGTCACTCCGGTTTCTTTGGCATAGTGAAACCCCTTGAGATTAGTAAAAAAAAGAAATATAAAATAAATAAGACAAGAAATTTTTGATTATAGAAATGTATAGTACTGAGCGAACATAAAACGACCGTCTGCGCGACGCTGAAAAGCGTCACGAAATAGTATCTCCAAATCAAGCGCTTGGCCCCGGGAGCCGCTGATAACCGATTTTAGCGGCTCAGCTCACGCTGAATAGAATGGGCACTTCTGTTCACGCTTCCGGTTGGGACCTTCACGCCCCGTCTGGCGCCCGGAAATACTTCATCCGCGCCGAGCGCGATCGCTTCCTTGAGGCGGCGCTTTGCCAGGCATTTTCGCTCGGGTCGTCGCGAGATCGACCGCGCCGTCGACGATGAAGAGGGCCACATGGATATTCGCCGGCTACAGCACGTAGCCGGTTGGAGCCTCTACGTCCCTGTACCTGTTTGCCTGCGGTTTATGAGGCATCATAGCCGTATCGGGCGAGCTGGTTGAGAGCAGCCTTTTGCCCCTGTGCCTTTGAGCACCTGGGGGGGACGCGCGCCTCAACCGGTTGCCCGTGTTGCGCGCCCAGTAGGGAGTCGCGCCTCGGCTGTTTGCAGCCCCGAGCGCCAGTACAGGGATCGGCGAAGCGACGCGGCGGCTCAACAGCACAGCAAGCGGGAGGTGGCCATGAACACTGAGCCGCTCGCCTTTGTCGGCATCGACTGGGCGAGCACCGAACATCAAGTCTGCCTGACCGGTGCCGGCGATCCCGTGCAGCGGGCGTTTGCTCACGATGCCGGCGGGATCGGCGCCCTGGTCGACTGGCTGTGCGCTCAGGCCGGGCAGCCAAGCCAAGTCGCGGTGGCGATCGAAACACCGCACGGGCCGATCGTTGAGGCGCTGATGGACCGCGGCATCGCCGTGTTCGCCATCAATCCCAAGCAACTCGACCGCTTCCGTGACCGCTTCTCGCCGGCCGGGGCCAAGGACGACCGGCGCGACGCCCTTGTGCTGGCCTCGTCCCTGCGCACCGACCGCCACTGCTTCCGGCGCGTGGAAACCCTTGATCCGGTCGTTGTCGAGCTGCGCGAGTGGTCGCGGATGGCCGACGAACTCAAGGGCGAGCGCGTCCGCCTGGCCAACCGCGTCCGCCAGCAACTCTGGCACTATTACCCGCAAGCCCTCGACCTCGCGGACGACGTCGGCGCCGACTGGGTGCTGGCACTCTGGGCCAAGGCACCCACGCCGGCCGAGGCTCGCCGCTTGACCGAGAAGAAGGTCGCCCGGGTGCTCGCCGCGCACCGCGTCCGCCGCCTTGCCGCGGCCGACGCCCTCGCCATCCTGCAACGGCCGGCCCTGACCGTTGCCCCCGGCACGACCGAAGCCGCCCGCGCCCACATTGCGGCAACGGTCGAGCGCCTGACCCTGGTCAACCGGCAGATCAAGGACGTCACCCGCCGCCTGGACGCCCTTGTTGAGCAACTGGCCGGACCGGAACCCGAGCCGGGGCAAAAAGCCGAGCAGCGCGACGCGGCGATCCTGCGCTCCTTGCCGGGGGTGGGAAGGATCGTCCTCGCCACGCTGCTCGCGGAGGCTCACCAAGCCATCCGGGGGCGAGACTATCACGCCCTGCGCACGCTGACCGGGGTCGCACCCGTCACCAAACGAAGCGGCAAGTCCCGTCGGGTCGAGATGCGGCAGGCCTGTTCCGCCCGCTTGCGGACCGCCGTCTACCACTGGGCCAGGGTGGCCACCCAGCACGACGCTCGCAGCAGAGACCGCTATTCCGCCCTGCGGGCCAGAGGTCATTCACACGGCAGAGCACTGCGCACCGTCGCCGACCGGCTGCTCGGCGTCGCTTGCGTCATGCTTGCGAACCGCAACACCTACGACGCGAAGCACGAGGTCACTCGTGCAACAGAAACAGCTTCGTTCTTATCCAATCTATGGGAGGACAAGCTCATTGATAAATGACAACTATCTCTCTTTTGCGAAGAGTGTGCACATCTCGGCTCAAAGCGGCAGGCAAAATTCTAGCAAAAATCAAGTTTATGCAAACAACAGCGACAGTATATTAGGACCTATTTTGTCATCGAGCTTTGCGATACGGTGGAACTTCGGCTAACGTGCGCCCTTAGCATCTGTGGCTGCGGCATCCCGCTGAGGGCCTTTCCAGAAAGAAGAAGATGTCCACGAATCGACGTTCCATTCTGGCCGGCGCCGCCGCGCTGGCAACTGTTCCTATTGTTACGGCCATGGCCCAATCGTCAGCGCGGGCAGCTGCCGAGATGCGGACGCCCACGCCGGCGATGCCAGACGTTTCCGGCGTTCGCACCGCGAAGGAATTTGCCGCGGGCGTGATCGGACCTGCCGAGCTGTCGCTCGCCACCAGCAAGATCGCCGTCGAGAGGGCCACTCACCCGATGGTGAAGGAATTCGCGGGTTTCGAACTCACGGAAGCAATTGCCGTGACCACTGTCCTCAAGGAGCTTGGCACGACCGTGCCGGCCCCCGACGCAATGGCGCAAGCAACCTTGGCCAAAATCAAGAATGCGCATGAAGGCGCAGCCTTCGATCGCGATTACATCACGGCCCAAGTCGAAAATCACAAGTTCCTGCGCGCACTTGCCACCGCCTACCTCAAGAACGCCCCGAGAGACACGAGCCAGATGGCGGAGCTACAAGGGCAGCATCTTGCCACCCTGGCGCTGGCCACCTTCAAGGAGCACGTTCTTCTCACGGAACGCATCTCGGGCGAACTACGGGCGTAACAGGCACACCGGTAGCGAATTGAACCGTCGCCGGTAACCAACTATCGTCGGGGCCTCCGTGGCGCCCTCGCGAATATCAACATCTTCGACGGCGCGCGTCTACGGTATGCTGGCGGCGCGGTCGGGACTGGTAGGTTTCGGCTTTGTCTCTAAAACGACCGTTTTTGAGACGGTTGCACCGTTAGCCCATCATGCACCTATTTGAACTGCTGCCAAGTCTCAGAACCTGTCTTGAAACGATAGTCTCATTATGCGAGCTTGCAGATGAGATCTGAGACCATTTATGCGCATCGGCTACGCCAGAGTTTCCACCCTTGACCAGAATGCCGATCTTCAGCTTGAGCGTTTGAAGGATGCCGGCTGTGAGTGAACCGTCATCGAGAAGGCTTCTGGCGCCCGCGCCGACCGACCCGAGCTTACCCGCCTGTTACATGACATGTTGCAGGCGGGGGATACTCTCGTTGTGTGGAAGCTCGATCGTCTGGCCCGCTCCCTCAAGCAACTGATCGACACCACCGAGAACCTGAAGGCGCGCGGGATCGGCCTTGTGTCCCTGACTGACGCGATCGACACCTCGTCGCCCGGCGGCATGTTGGTCTTTCACATGCTGGGGGCCATCGCTGAGTTCGAACGGGCACTCATCAAGGAGCGAACGGCGGCCGGGCTGGCCGAGGCCCGCCGCAAGGGCCGGGTCGGCGGCTGACCTAAAGGAATGCAGCCGAAGGACGTGAGCGCCGCCCGCGCACTGCTGACAGAGGGTTCGCTCACCTCGAAGGAAGTCGCTACCCGTTTCAGCGTCTCGAAGGCGACGCTATACCGGCATCTCGGCACGAGGGACCTGTTGCGAAACTCTTGAGTTTTGCAACCGGAGGTCTGCTTTTGACGATTGGTTGAGCGCTCCTGAGGGACAGCACTGGGCGCCGTGGCGACCGGCGGCTCTTCATCGTCAACTGACCGGCAGCACTCGGTCCGTTTTTGAGCGCAAGCTTGGAGTAGGCTTCCGATGTCGGTCTTTCGCGACACCGGTTCGGGAGCTCCGCTGCTGCAAGGCTATGGGCTCACGACGCCGATCGACGTGGAGGCCCAGTGCGGATCTCGGCTTCGCCGGACCTCCTAAATGTCAAATCGCTTCCAACGATGACCCCCATTTCGCGTGCAATCCCGACCCCTTTGGGAGGTTAGCCTCAGCCTGATCTGCGGGGGTGCATAGGAGGGACCCGCGCCCGGAGCGCAGCGCCATGGCGTTGCGCGGAGCGGAGGGCGTGGGAGGTCCCTGTGTGCCCCCGCAGATCAGGCCGTCGCGGCGTCAGCTCCGGTTCTTGAAGCGCCAGCTGGTGTTGCCGGTCTCGACGATGTCGCAGTGGTGGGTCAGGCGATCGAGCATGGCCGTGGTCATCTTGGCGTCGCCGAAGACCTGGGGCCAATCGGCGAAGGCCAGGTTGGTGGTGATCAGCAGCGAGGTGTTCTCATAAAGCTTGCTGATGAGGTGGAAGAGCAGCTGCCCGCCTGGCTGGCTGAACGGCAGGTAGCCGAGTTCGTCAATGACGATGAGGTCGTAACGCAGCAGGTTCTCGGCAAGCCGGCCCGTGCGTCCAGCCGCCTTCTCCTGTTCGAGCAGGTTGACGAGGTCGACGAGGTTGAAGAAGCGGCCGCGCGCCCTGGCGCGGATCACGGCCGCGGCGACGCCGATGCTCAGGTGCGTCTTGCCCGTGCCAGTGCCGCCGACGAAGATCGTGTTGCGTCGCGCATCCAGGAACGTCCCGGTGGCCAGCTCGCGGATCTGCCCCTTGTCGATCGGCGTCTCGGCGAAGACGAACGTGTCGAGGTCCTTGAGCACCGGGAACTTGGCGCTGCTGATGCGATAGCTGATTGACCGGGCCTGCCGGTGGGTGCGTTCGGCCCGGATCAGGCTGGCCAGCAAGGGATAGATCTCATCGCGCCGGGCGAGGCCCTTGCCGGCGATCTCGTCGAAGCTGGCGCGCATGCCATAGAGCTTCAGGTCGCTCATGGCTTCCAGGATGTCGTGGCGTTCCATCAGGCGACCTTCCTCAGGCTGTCGTAGCGGCTGCAATCGGCGGACGGCTCGATCCTCAGGCGGAGCGCGTCGGGCGTGGTGATGCTGGGCGGCTCGGCCGGCTGGTGCTGTCGCGCCAGCACGGTCAGGATGACGGCGGCGCTCGCCGGCCCGGCGCTCAGGGCCTCGGTGCAGGCGGTCTCGACCGCGTCGAGACCATGGTCGAGCACGGCGCCCAGAACCGTGACGAACTGGCGGTCGCCATCAGCATGGCCCTTCAGCTTGATGCGCACCTGGCTGAGCGCCGGCGACAAGTCCCAATCCTTGAACGGCGCCCCGTTGCGCAAGGCGCCGGGCTTCTTCATGAGGACGGGCAGGTAGTGCCAGGGATCGTAGACGACCTGATCGCGCCGGAAGCTGCGGGGGTGGTCGGCGACGACCTCGTCGTCCAGCAGCACCCTGATGCGTTCGGCATGGGAGCGCACCAGCACCATGCGCCCTGCAGCCTTTGCATCGACGCTGTAGCGGTTGTGGTCGGCCATGATCAGGCACGTCGTGGTGGCCCGGACCGCCTTCTCGACGAAGCCGTCGAACGGCCCCCGCAGCGGCATCAGGCTGGCGCGCTCGTCGTCGAACACTTCCGCGATGGTGCGGTCCTTGAACTCGGGGTGTTTGGTCTGTGCCGCATGGGCGAGGCACCGGTCTTCGAGCCAGCCGTTCAGCTCGACGAGGCTCTTCACCCGCGGCTTTGGGCGGAACAGCAGGTCGCGAAGATTGCCGACCTGGTTCTCGACCTGCCCCTTCTCCCATCCCGACGCCGGCGTGCAGGCGACCGGCTCGACCAGATGGTGTGAGCACATCTGCAGAAAGCGACGGTTGTACTGCCGCGCCTTGCCGACGAAGATCGCCTCCACGGCGGTCTTCATGTTGTCGTAGATGCCGCGCCGGCAGACGCCGCCATAGAACGCGAATGCCTTGTCGTGCGCGTCGAAGACCAGCTCCTGGGTCTCGCGGAAGTAGGCGTGCACGAAGGGCATGCGGCTGTGCGACAGCTTCATGTGCGCCACCTTGACGGTCAGCGGCAGGCCCTGAAGCGTGATCGTCTCGTGGCTCCAGTCGAACTGGTACGCCTCGCCCGGCGCGAAGCTCAGCGGCACATAGGCACGTGCCGGTATGCGGGCCCGCTCTTCGCGCCAGGCCTTGGCGAAGCGGTGCACGCTGTCATGGGCGCCGTCGTAGCCACGGCCCCGAAGTTCCTCGAACAGCCGCTGCGTGGAGCGACGCTCCCGACGCGGCAGCTTGGCTTCCTGCTCCAAGATCGCGGTCAGATCCGCGACCCAGTCGCCGAGCTTGGGCGCCGGCTGCACGCCCCGCTCGTACTTGAACTCCGTCGCCTGACCCCGGACCACCTTGCGCACCGTCGCGCGCGACACCGACAGGGTCCGGACGATCTCCTTGATGGACCGATGCTGATCGAAATACGCGCGCCGGATCCGGCCGATCATGTCCACGCCAATCACCCCCCTGAGCATCCTTCCAGGCCAACAGGGCCACGGAAGGCAGGCTGCTACACAGCCGGTAAGGGGTCGGCATTGGCCGCGAAACTACCCCCTCAAGGGGTCACTATTGCAAGCGATTTTACATCCTAAATTGGATGCCGTCGATCGCGGCACATCTACTCTAAGGCATGCCTGCCATTGCCTTGTTCCTCAACATCTCGCCACGGCAGGGCTACCACCTCGCAGAAAAGGAGGCCTGCCGACCTTCGAACTGTCCGGCGTGGTCTGCGCCCGCCGAACGGCGCTAACCTCCTGGCTTGCCGAACAGGAAGCCGGCTCCCGCAAGGCGGCCGCCTCATGATCTGCGCCGATCCGGGCAGCACACGCCAAGTCACGGTTGCCGATATCGAAGCCGACGACGCGCGCCGTGTCGCTGACCCGGCGAGTTTCGCCTGATCAGCGCGACCGAGCTTCTCCGAACGTCTCGGTGCCGGTCGAGCCGGTGCTTGCGAGAATGACCCGGATCGTTTCGTCGGGCCGATCCCACATAGGGAAATGACCACATTTGTCGAACCAATGGAGTTCGGCCGAAGGAAAGGCCGCTTTGGCTCGTGCCGCCTGGCGAGGAAGACAGAGCCGGTCTTGCCGCCCCCACCCGATCACGACCCGGAGCGTAGCGTCCGAAGCAGGGCCCGCTTGTTCCGGGCCCGTCGCCAGGCTGTGAACGAGCGCATCGAACGCCGAGGTTCTGACGAAGGTCTCGAGCTCGGTCGCGACGACATCGGGATCGAGCGCCCACGGGCGCGCCGAAAACTGGGCGAGTAGCGCCGTTCGGGACGCCGCGTTCTTGCTCAGCGTCGGCAACATCGGACGGATCGCGCGCAGCAGGCGAATGGAACCGCCTATCGTTGTCTTGAAGAAGGTCCGCTCCCAACCGCGCCAAAAGCCGCCCGGATCGAGCGCCACGGCATTGCCGACGCTGCCGCGCCGGGCGAGCTCAAGCACGATGCGTGCGCCCATCGAGCTCCCTACGACATCGATCCCCACCAACCCGCTGTCGGCGACATACCGTTCTACGCTGTTGGCGAGACCTGCAAAGGTTCCGCTATCGGGCTCGGGCGGGCTATCGCCATGACCAGGGAGATCGATCGCGATCACCTCGCGATGCGCGCTTAGCGCATCCAAGATCGTGTTCCACGATCGCCAACTGCCGCCGAGGCCGTGGACCAACAGGAGCTTTCGGCCGCTACCGCGTCGAATGACGTTGATCATGGAGGCGCCCTCGCTTCAACCAAGCAGACTGCTACGAACCGATAGCAAAAAGGTCCGAAGCTATGGGATTTTTCGAGGCTCATGCGCGCAAACGGTCGATCTTACGAGGCAGCCTGAAGGTGCAACGTCACATGGCACACGGCGCACCACAACACACTGCTCACCAGCCCGTAACGTGCGCGCAGGCTCGTCAGCCGCGCGGAAAGACAGTCACCGGACGGGGATCACGGGGCGAACTCCGCGCGTCCTGGTGCGCCGACGACCACCGAGAACCAACGCAAAAACGGTTCCCATGATCAACGGCTTCACCGTTCCTCGTGCCGATTTCACGCGCGCCATCGACATAGAGCCGCCGCACCTTCGGCCGATCGCCGTGGCTAGATGCGCACCGACGTGCCCTTGCCGACCTCGAAGTAGATCCGCTCCTGCCCACACGACTGCTTGGCGAAATTGTAGATCAAGCTGAGGCCCAGCCCCATGCCCTCGTCCATTGGCTTGTCTTGATCACCGTCAAGCATCGAAGGTGTCGCTGAAAGGTCGATCAGCGAGTGTCTGCTTCCTGACCCAGCACCAAGCATCAGGAGCGCCCGGTATGGGCGCTGAGACGCTGGTGCAGCTCCGAGCCGCTGTGGCCGGAACTGCCTGATGTTCAGAGTTCCGTGCGCTCGGCGAGGGTAAGGGCGTCCTCGACGTCAACGCCGAGGTAGCGGACCGTGCTCTCAATCTTGGTGTGGCCGAGCAGGATCTGCACCGCGCGCAGGTTGCCGGTTTGCTTGTAGATGATCGACGCCTTCGTCCGACGCAGCGAGTGCGTGCCATAGTCCTCGCAGCACAGGTCAATGCCGGTCACCCACTCATCGACGAGGCGGGCATACTGCCGCGTGCTGATGGGGCGGGCATGGTCGATGCGGCTCGGGAAAACGTAGTCGGTGACAGATCCGCCGCGCCGGTCAAGCCACGCCAGCAGGCTGCCCCGCGCAGGATCGAGCAGCTCGGACTGCACCGGCTTGCCGGTCTTCTGCTGAACCACGGTGGCGCGGGTGCGGACGCGCCCGCCCAGCACCACGTCGCCGATCTTCATCTTGACCACATCGCAGCCGCGCAGCTTGCTGTCGATCGCGAGGTCGAACATGGCGCGGTCGCGCAGCCGGCACTGGTGGTCGAGCCAAAACCGGATGGCCCAGACCTGCTGCGGCTTCAGCGGGCGTTTGGTGCCGAGCTTGCGGCCGGCGTTCCAGGCTGGGCGACCTTTGCCGG
Source organism: uncultured Beijerinckiaceae bacterium (assembly GCA_937863205.1). The sequence continues at coordinate 18,802 of CALMGA010000296.1, forward strand.
CAGGATCGAACTCTGAATGTCCCATGGTTCTCTTCTCCAATGGCCGAGATGGCCGAGCGGAGAAGCAGGACGGGACCACCTCACGTGGCCGAGATCTGACTGACCGCATTGGAGTGCATCAAAGGCGGAAGCAGATATCGACTGATCGGTGACTCTCGATCCATTAACGCCAATGCAGCAGCCTGACGGAGATGACGTGAGCGGACATCCAGGCGGAACGGCTCAGGCGATGTTGATCAATGCTTTGATCCGGCTCGCCAAGGTCTCCATCGCGAAAGGCTTCGTCAGCACGTGCATGCCGGGATCGAGATGGCCGTGGTTCAGCACGTCGTTCTCGGCGTAGCCGGTGATGAACAGCACCTTCAGCTCCGGACGCGCCACCCGCGCCGCGATCGCCACCTGTCGACCGCTCATGCCGCCGGGCAAGCCGACGTCGGTCACCAGCAGGTCGACGCGGACGGCGGATTGCAGCACTTTGAGACCGGCAGGACCATCCGCCGCCTCGATCGCCGCGATCGCCGCGTAGCCCAGATCTTTCAGCACCTCGGTGACCAGCATGCGGACGGTCGGCTCGTCGTCGATCACCAGCACCGTCTCGCCCGCCTTCGCGCGAGGCGCGTCGGTCAACTCCGGCGGCACGTCGGCCTCTTCGATCTGGCCGACGTGCCGAGGCAAGTACAGGTACACCATCGCGCCCTCGCTGATCTCCGATTAGATCAGCGCGCGCGACACATCGATCTCGTGAGGAAAGCCGGCATCACTGCCCTGCCCTGACGCTCGCGTCATAGACGGTGCGACAACCTTCACTGAGTTCTGCACGGCGCTGACCTAGGCACGCGCGGATGAGCGTTCTATCGGGAATAGAAGATAGGCAGAGGCGGAAGGCATCGCCCAAACAAGCGGCGCGCTGCTGCGCTTCAGATGGTGCCGATGGGGCTGCCGCCGCGATCGAAACAAGACTTGCCGTAAGTACACAACTCTGCAAAGCTAGCTGCAATGATCTAATATCTTCAATTCCCCTTGTACAAAGAAGGATAACAGGAAAAGATGGCGTTTGCAAATGAAGCTTCCTGCATTGTTTTTAGAAGCTGCTGATACGGCTTTGCGAGACATCAAGTTATAGGACGATCTCGTCTTTCACCGGGGTTGATTGCCGGTTTGCCCGAGCAGCACGGATGAGGAAATGGAATCCCCCACCCGTGCCTCACTTCCCTTTCATCCGACGATGAAGGGACCCGCAGCCGCAAGCACCTCGAATTTCGTCTTCGGCGAGTCAAAGGGACCGTCAAAGCCGAGAAGTCCCTGAATGCGGCGCACCTCGGCGGCGTGTCGCGCCTCCACCGAGTGGATGCGCAGCGCCGTGGTCAGCAGCGGCGTGCCCAGCAAGTTCGGCGCTTGCCCCTTGTAGGCCGCGACGCCGAGATCCTCGAAGGTGCTCGACACCGCCGCGAAGGTAGCGAAGTTCGAGAACACGTCGGGATGCGCACCGCGCCCGGTGAAGTCGAAGCGCGGGCTCGCGATGGCGGCCGGACCGAGGGCACTTCTCAACAGGCGGACGTGCGCTACCTCATGCTTGGCCAACTGGGCGAAGATCGGTCGGTAGCGGCCCGGGATCAGGCCGGGCGTCGACAGGCCGGTGCGGTAGTACTCCGCTTCGAGGTATTCAAGCGTCAACGCGAAGTTGAGGATCTCGGCGGCGGCCGCCGGCACGCCCTGGCCGAGCGCTTCCGTGGTGGCGACGGCGAGGATGGCCGGGATCGTCGCGGCGGCGCCGAGCTTGGCGGCGGCCTCGGCGATCACGCCGCGTCGGGACAGGCGCCGGGCGATCTCGGGATCGAGCGAGCCGAGCAGCGTCTCGTTTCCCGGCAGGTCGGGAGAGTGGGAGATGTCCATGGTGATCCCTCCTTAAGCGAGCTGGGTTGCGCTGAGCGGCGTCGCGATGGCGGGTGCCGCGAGGGGAAGCACCTGCGACGGCAGCCGGGCGGGTTCGAGGCCCATGCGGTTGATCAGGTCGTCCCCGGCGAAATAGCTGCTGTTGGGCCGCAGCATGTCGCGGATCAGGGCGGCGTGACGCGCTTCCACCGAGACGATGGAACCGGCGATGGACAGGAACAGGGCGACCTGCAGGAGCTGGCCGGCGCCGTTGTAGGCGGAGACGCCGAGGTCCTCGAAGGTGCGCGCTGTGTTGAGCACGCTGGCGCGGCTGGCGAAGTTGACGCGTGAGAAGTTCGGCGTGAGGTCGGGGATCGCCAACACCGTCAGGGCGGTCCTGAGCGTGTTGCGATGGGTGATCTCGTGATCGCGGATGCCGGTGAGCACCTGCGCTTCGTAAGCGCTCATCCCGGCGTAGGGCGTCGCGAGGACCTGGGTGTAAAAAGCCGCTTCGAGCTGTTCCAGCGCGTAGGCGTAGTTCAGGACGCCGAAATCACCGGAACCGACATCGACGGCGGCAGCCTGGGCGAATGCCTTCGGCAGTTGCAAGCCATCGACGTCGACGCCGAACGCTGCCGCGGCGGCTCCGGCGGCGGCAGCGTACCTCATGAACGACCGACGGTTTCCCCGTTGTCGCGATACAGACGTTTCACCTTGCATAACCCTGCCTCCCTCCACCTTCCGGTCGAACTAGGAACACGAGAGGTCGGCAAGGCAATGTTGAAAAAGGCTGCAACCACGAATAAATTACGAAAGGCTTAACACCATTCCTAAAGTGCTGAAAATGAGGACCTTTGTAGCGCGATAAAAAGATCACAGGCTCGGATCTTCTGTTTCGGTCGTCGCAGAAGGCCTACGGACTTGTTGGCCTATTCTCCGGCTTCGAACACAAATGTTAAATTCCTACCGGGAACGCCGGCGGTTGCGGTTTTTGCTCTGAACCGTTTGGCCAGATCAGCTCAGCTCACGTCGAGGGACACCGTTCACCACGTCGCGAAGGCGATCGCACTACGTGGCATCATCATCATCTCTGCCGACCCACGCCGCGAGAACGTCGGCGATTGGGCGCGGTCATGCGGCTCCAGAACGACCGAGATGGGCGCAGAACCGCGGGCGCAGCTCCGAGCCACCGCGGCCGGAGCTGCCTCTTGCTCAGAGTTCCGTGCGCTCGGCGAGGGTAAGGGCGTCTTCCACATCAACGCCGAGGTAGCGCACCGTGCTCTCGATCTTGGTGTGCCCGAGCAGGATCTGCACCGCCCGCAGATTGCCCGTCTGTTTGTAGATGATCGACGCCTTGGTCCGCCGCAGGGAGTGCGTGCCGTAGTCCTCGCAGCGCAGGTCGATGCCGGTCACCCGCTCGTCGACGAGGCGGGCGTACTGCCGCGTGCTGATGGGGCGGGCATGGTCGATGCGGCTCGGGAAAACGTAGTCGGTGACAGATCCGCCGCGCCGGTCAAGCCACGCCAGCAGGCTGCCCCGCGCAGGATCGAGCAGCTCGGACTGCACCGGCTTGCCGGTCTTCTGCTGAACCACGGTGGCGCGGGTGCGGACGCGCCCGCCCAGCACCACGTCGCCGATCTTCATCTTGACCACATCGCAGCCGCGCAGCTTGCTGTCGATGGCGAGATCGAACATCGCGCGGTCGCGCAGGCGGCCCTTGTGGTCAAGCCAGAACCGGATGGCCCAGACCTGCTGCGGCTTCAACGGTCGCTTGGTGCCGAGCTTGCGGCCGGCGTTCCACGCCGGGCGGCCTTTGCTGGCCGGGTCGAACTCTGAATGCCCCATGGTGCTGTTCTCCACTGGCCGTGATGGCCGAATGGAGAAGCGAGGCAGGATCCGCCCACAGTGGCCGGAAGGAGAATGGCTGGTCTGGAGAGGGTCACGGCGGTGAGCGGACGTTGCCCGATCAGCAGCTCTCAAACCTACTCCGTCATAGCAGCCGAACTTTGCTGAACATGAAAGCAGTTATTCGTTACACTGCCCCACCGACTGGAGCGCTGGTCCAAGGCGCATAACGGTCAAAGGGAGGGGCCTCGCCGCCCCTCCCTTCGCTTCACATCGAGCGATGCGTCATCATCATCCGGCGCTTACGCATCATCATCATATGGCGCTTTTTCTCCATCATCATCATGCGTTCGCGTTTCATCATCATATGATCGCCCATCATGGGGTCGGCATTGGCGACGCTCACCGGCAAAGCTGAGATCGCCAGGGCCAATAAAATCGATGTTGCCGCCAGCTTCCTGACCATTTTATTCTCCTAGGATGCAGCGCGCACCCGATCGATATACCGAAACGTGGCTAGAAAAGTTTTCAGATTAGAAGAAATATATCAATCGGTCGAGGAACGCACGGTCACAAGATAAGAAGTTTATCACCGTCGCCACATGGAAATGGAAGAGTCACTCTCGGCCTGACCAAGTCTTACAGGCGACCGTCGACGCTGTCTGCGAGCAGTCCTAAGTTCAGGCTTGGGTGGATGACGAGGACTGGCTGGAGAAGGAACCCGCTCCGCGGGAGATCGCTGCAGCTAAACTGAAATAGAGGATGACTCCGCACAGGCGGATTTAGCAACGTCCGTTGCAACCAGAGCGTTGCAGCTCCTTCACTCAAGGAGCAATCCGATGAGCAGTATACTTCCCGCCGTTGCAATCGGCCCGCTGCGCCAGCGCCTGATCGAAGAGATGATCCTACGCCGGTTCTTGCCGAGGACCATTGCGCCTATGGCACTCTACGGCAGGTTGATCGCCTCATGTGGCTCCGTGATGGTGTGGCCATTCCGCTCGGCGCGGAAGCGCTTGCCCATCTCGTAGGCTTGCTTGCGCGAGCGCATGATGCCGCCGAGGGGCCGGTGCGCGGCGAGTCCGTGCCAGGGACTGAACATCAGACCGTCGTCGACCGCGCTCGAACGGGCCTCGCTCCAGGCCGCTTGCGGCTTCACCCTGATCCGAGCCACGGTCTGGTACTGACTCTCGCTCTCGGGCCAGACCGTAGCGGCGTCCTCGACCGGCATATCGTCGAGGCCGGTGCAGAGCTGCGCCCTGACCTCCCAGAGCCCCCCATTCGCACGGAAGAACTCGACAACTGCCTCCCGTATGGCGTTCGGGCCTCCGTTCTCCGCCAGGGGCATGTCGGTCAGAGTCGTCAGTTCGGGCGAGACCGGCGCCACGCACAACTTGGCGACGTAGTCGCCGAAGCGCATGGGCACCTGAGTGTAGAAGGTTTCTCCGAGGATATGGGTCTCGGGCTGGCCGCCCATCGTCGCGACGGTGGCGCTGGGCCCACCGGTGGTCGAGACGATGATCTCCTGCACGCCCCGCATTGCGCCCGAGACGACCTTCTTCAAGCCATGTGCCTTGTCGGTCGTCGCCGCGAGGATCTTCAGGGTGGCAAGGAAGGCCTTCGGCGTGGGCGCGCCAAAGGCGGGTCCGTTGACCAGCACGAAGTCCTGGGTGACGTCGCCTTCGGAGCCTTCCAGGCGCTCGCCTTCGACGCCGATGATCTTCACTGCAAGACCGCGGGGCGTTGAGACGCTGTCGTCGAGGATGTCGCCTGGGAGGGTCGAGAGGCGCATGATGACGGGATAGGTCGCCGGTTTGGAAAACAGGCCCTGTGCCAGCATGGGCGGAAGCCCTGAGGCCACCTCGATCTCGCCCTCAAGGAACCCGTGGCTCTTGGCGTGGACGCTGCGGATCGCGTGGCCGCCATTCGCCAGGGTCTTCTCGCTGACCGAGCGCATCGTCTCCATCAGGCCCTGCGCCGTCTCAGCCTCATCGTCGGCGACAGTTTCGACGTCGGGGCTGTAGCGAAGGTAGAAGGCACTTGTGTCAACCATGATTGTTCCTCGGGACGGGAGCGATGGCACGACCGAGGACCGGTCGCCGTTTGTCCACGCCCACTGAACGTCGCCAAGACCACCCGACGTCGACGGTTCCCGAAGGCTGGCCCGGTCGAACGCTCGCGGACGTGATCCGAACGATGGAGCACTGAGGCGGAGCCACTTGGCGTCGTGACGGGATCAGGTCGGTTCTGTGTCCGGGGGCTCGCTCGCGATGCGCTCCGGTTCGCCTTCGTCCATTCCGCTTCCCAGACGGAACTGGCTCGGCGCAGTCCCGAACTCGACCTCGAACGCCTTGCTGAACGCGCTTCGGCTCGCGTAGCCGACGGTAGCGGCGATGACCTTCACCGACAGGTCGGTGCCGCTGAGGAGACGGGCGGCGATGCGGAGGCGGACCCTGTGGACGAACTCCATCGGGCCTTGCCCGAAAGCCGCGGCGAACCGTTCCGCGAAGCTGGTCCGGCCCATGCCCGCGAGGGCGGCCAGGCTGTCGACGGAGTAACGCGCACCCGGCTGTTCGATCACCGTCAGGACGGCGCGGGCCAGCTTCGGGTTCTGTAGGGCCGCTAGGATCGGGGATGTGAAGTCGCTCGCCGCCAGTTGCTGGCGCAGGAGGATGATGAGGCACTGCTTCATCAGCACCTCCGTCATCGCTTGTGTCGCGAGATGAGGGCTCACGACCTCGGCGAGCATGAGATCGAAGGCGTAACGCAGCCCCGGATTTAAGGGAAAGGTCTCCACCATAGGAGCTTGGAACAACTCGAACAAACCCATCGCACCGGTGTGGGTGTCGGCGATCTGGCCGCACACGAAGAGCGCATCGGGGCTGCCGTCACCGGCCGTGAAGGAGATCAATCCATCACCGTGGAGGACGCAGTGATCCTCGGCGCGGACCTCACCGACGCAATCCTCGGCAGCGCCGAGGCTGTGCGAACGCCGAGCCGGTACGACGATGATGCTGTGCGGCGCGAAGGATCGCCACGGTCCTTGCCCGACCCGGAGGCTCCCGGTTCCGCGCAGCACGTAGTGCACGGTGATCGCCTCGAACGGACTGAAACTCAGGCGCCATCCTTGCTGTATGGCGCAGATGGAGAACGAGCGCAGCCGCACCGCGAGCGTGACGAGAAGGCGGTCGAGAAGATCGGCTCCCATGGTGGCGGACTATGCGGCATCGCTATCGAAAGCCCCAGCGCTTTACCGTGACATCGACAGCCTTGTGGGCGGCCGGAGCGCCCATTGAGGGCTAGCGGGGTTACGGCTAACGATTGACCAAGAATTGCGCGCTGCCGCCCAGACCCTCGTCCGCTGCAGGATCGAGGCGTTGATTATCGCATTCGGGTACGTCCAATCCGAATATCTTTACACTTGTAAGCGGACCGGTAGCTTTCCACCCATGCCGGGCGCAGCCGCCACGGCTTGCAGGTCTGCTTCGAAGCAGCTCATCTCTCGCCCGAAACGACCGGCATGGGCGTCTGATTGCCTGGCCGTCCGTCAGCCCATCGATGCCGCCGCCTCGACGACATCGCCGATCGCATGATGATGGATCATGTGTCCGATGCCGGGCAGCCAGTCGAAGCGCGCCCGCGGCATCGCGGTCGCGGTCGCCAAGCCGTTGAGGGCATTGTTGATGACGATATCGGCGCTGCCACCAAAAATGCGAGTGGGGACGCGGCAACCGGCATAGCACGCCGCCATCTGCGCGAGGGCGGGGCTCGAAGCCGCGGCATCCTCGCCCTCGGCGATCATCTGGTCGAAGCTGGCGGCAAGCGGGAACGGGAAGTCCTTCGCGAACGCGTCCGGCATACGCTGGGGCAGGAACATCGCGCGCCAAAGTAGCGGCAGCAGCGCGGGATCAGTGGTGACACCAGCCAGGGGAGCCAGGATGTCGCCAATCAGCGGCAAAGCCCGCGGTCCCAGCAGCATCAGTTCCATGCGCAGTTCCGGCAGGCAAAGCGGAGCGAGCACGAGGATCCCGCCGATCTCGTCGGGGTAGAGCATCGCATACGCCAGCGCGACGGCGCCGCCGTACGAATGCCCGAGCAGAAGCGGGCGCCGCAGCCCGGTCGCGACGGCGAACTCGTGGAGAAGCTCGGCCTGGCGTAGAGGCGACGCATCGACGAACCTGCGGCGGCGGCTCAGCCCGTGGCCGGGCCGGTCCACCGCGATGACGCGGAAATGTTCGGCCAGCGCCGGTGCGGGGCCGAGCCACATGTCTTCGAGCGTCATCAGCGTGCCGTGGATGGCCAGGAGGTCGGGACCGGCCCCCATCTCCGCCCAGGCGATCGTGCAGCCGTCCCCCAGCGGCGTGATCCGGCGCGGCGGACAGCCGGCGAGGGCGGCCGGGCGTTCCGGCGGGAGAAGGTCGCAGCTCACGAGCGACCGTCGCGGCTGCTGCCCTGCCCACGCGCGAGCCATGCCAACGCGCCGAGCGCCGCGACCGTGGCCGCCGTGGCGCGGGGGTGGAGGATGGCCCGCGTGTAAAGGCTGGTGCGCATGACGTAGCCGGGCTGCTCGCCGTGGACGGCGGCGCTGCGCTGCGGGGCATGGAGCGCGCCCTGCGGGTTGCGCGCGGCGACGCCGCGCTGTTCGAAGAAGGTGATCAGTGGGCCGATGCGGTCATACAGGCCCGGCAGCAGGCGCCGGAAGACGATCAGCGGCACGCCGCCGCCGCCCACGACCAGTTCGCGATGGGCGTGCTCCGCGCACACCTTGACGGCGTAAGCGACCTCCTCCGGCCGGTAGATCGGCGGCGGCAGCATCGGCTCCCTATCCATGTAGTTGCGCGCGCGGTTCGGCAGCGGCGAGTCGATCGAGTTCGGCTTGAGCAGCGTCACCGTGATCGGCACGCCTTCCTCGATCAGCTCCATCCGCAGCGCATCGGTGAAGCCCTTCACCGCATGCTTGGAGGCGACGTACATGCCCTGCTGCGTGAAGGCGAGATCGGAGGCGACGCTGCCGACGTTGATGATGGTGCCTCCGCCACGCTCGCGGAAGTGCTTCGCCGCGATCAGCGAGCCGTGCACCACGCCCCAGAAGTTCGTCTCCATCAGCCGGCGGTTGTCGGCCTCCGATACGTCCTTCAGCGCGCCGTAGATCGTCAGGCCGGCGATGTTGACGAAGGTGTCGAAGCCGCCGTGAACAGCGACGGCGTGATCGGCCGCGGCCTGCACCGCCTCGCGCGAGGCGACATCGGCGACGACGTAGCTGGCCCTGCCGCCCGCGGCCGCGATGCCGGCGCACACCTCGCGCAGGTCAGCCTCGCCCCGCGCCACCAGGACGACCGCGGCGCCGGCATCGGCCAGCATCCGGGCGGTCGCGAGCCCAATGCCGCTCGTCGCCCCCGTGACGATGACGACCTGCTGCGAGATCGGCTTGCGCTTGGCCATGATAAGTCTCCGGCCAAACCCGAATGCTCAGCTGGCCGGCGAACGGGCGAGCGGGCCTAACGTTCGCGAGACATCGAGGCTGACTGAGATGCCTTTTCGCCACGTCCGCTTCCGGGCGCCGCCAAGACGTGCTGGACCGACCGCCAAGGGCGCGGTCCTGACGCATCGCCCCAACCACCGGATCAATGTCTTTCAGCACGCAGCCGATGCAACTGCCGTGACCGTTGCTGTCGCCTCGTCTTCCAGAAACCTGCTTCATTTCCGGTCAAGAACCTGTCATCTCCGAACGGGAGACCATAGGCTCCCGCGGCGGTGACGCGCGAAGCGCCAGCACCTCCTGCCGGCCGCTCTCCACCCATCGCGCGATGAGCTCCAGGCGGCCCGCGATGGCGCGGAACACCGCGCCGAACGCCTGGTAGTCGTCGTCATCCGGATTGGCCCGCGAGGCAAGCTCGCCGGCGCGGACCAGCCGTTTTGCATCCAGCAACGCCGACTCGCCGTAGCCGTCGAAGATCGAGTGGCCTTCCTCCTCTGGGCTCATCGTGTCAGCCCGGCATGATCGACGACGATCTTTGCTCCCGTGGTTTTGCCGCTCGTGACATCACGATCCACCACCCTTCTGACTGTACTCGACATGGGGCAACCTCCACCTCTCCTGCGCTCCCTTCGATCAAGGCTTGTCGGTCCTTAGTGCAGGATCTCCGGTTTTCGCCTGCGGCTCGCTCCCGGTGTGCCGGTGCGCTCTGCCCGCGCCGTCGTGACCGCGGCGCTGAGGCTCGCCGCATCGTCGCGACCCAGCATGCGGCAGTGCTGCCGCGCCAGCACCACGTCGGCCACCGCCGCCCCGCACGCCCGCCAGCCGGCCGGCGGCTCGCAGCCGAGCAGCACCGACCAGGCCAGCCGCTCCTGCGCCGGCGACAGTGCATCACCGAAAGCGAGCACGAAGGCGAAACGGCGTCGCGCGGCCGGATCGATCGCGGTCACGTCGTTGGTCGTCGTGAGCAGCGGCACAGCGGGATGGTCGTCCAGCGCCAGCAGCCAAGCGTCGGTGAGGCTGCGCACCAACAAGGCGTTGTTGCCGCTGTCGCCCGGCACGCGCCGGCCGGCGATGACCTCGAACTCGTCGGCGAGGAGCACCTCGCCCTCGTCCGCCGCCCGCCGCCACAGCTGCCGCACCAGCCGCTCCGTCGCGCCCCACGCCCGCGCCAGGAAGTCCGCCGGCGTGATCACGCGCATGGGTCCGGCGCCCGCCATCCTGCCGGCGAGCGCACGGACGTAAGCGCTCTTGCCGCCGCCGGGCGGGCCATGGGCGAGCACGCGGGCGCCGCGCGACGCGGCCTCGTCCGCGTGCGCCAGCAGCGCGAGCGCGTCGCTGCCGCACACCAGCAAGCGCGGGTCGAAGC
>CALMGA010000296.1:29370-29619 GCA_937863205.1 uncultured Beijerinckiaceae bacterium
CGACGCTCGCCGCCACAGCTGCCGCACCAGCCGCTCCGTCGCGCCCCATGCCCGCGCGAGGAAGTCCGCCGGGGTCACGATGCGCACGGGAGCGGTTCCCGCCATCCGGCCGGCGAGCTCGCGGACGTAGGCCGACTTGCCGCCGCCGGGCGGACCGTGGGCGAGCACGCGGGCGCCACGGGCCGCCGCCTCTGCCGCGCGATTCAGCAGAGCCAGCGCGTCGGACCCGCGGCTGCTGGTGTGCGGGTC
>CALMGA010000297.1 GCA_937863205.1 uncultured Beijerinckiaceae bacterium
CCGCGGCGCCTGCGCGCGGCACCAAGCGGCCGCTCACCCCGTCCTCGATCAGCCCGGCGAACTGCGGCAACGCCACCGCCGCCACCGGGCGTCCGCTCGCCAGCATCTCCAGGAGGTAGCAGGGCAGCCCTTCGAAGACCGAGGTGATGAGGCCAAGGTGGCTTTCGCTCATCAGGGCGGCGACGCCCGGCGGATCGAGGATGCCGCGGCGCTCGATCAGCGCGGCGCGGCGGTCGCAACCCGGCACCAGGCCAGGGTCGGACGCGCCGGCGTAGGCGAAGGCGAGGCGCCGGAAGCGCCCGACCGGCTCGGCCGCGAGCCGCTCGCCGGCTTGCGCCAGCGCGGCGAACATCAGGGCCGGATCCTTGAAGGCGTCGAGGCGGCCGGCGTAGCAGACGCGAAGGACGTCGCCGGCTTCGAACGGCGAAGGGCGGAAGCACCCGGTGTCGACCGACACCGACAGCACCTGCGTCTTCGCGCGAAAGCGAGCGGACAGGCCCGCGATGCGGGCGGCGATCGCCTCGTTCACGGCGACGACCCTGTTGGCCGCTTGAAGCGCCACCCGCTCGTTCAAGCGATGCAGCCACCAGTAACGCTTGAGCAGGCTGTCCATCGCATCCTCGCGCCGCCCCTCGTTGTGGACCACCAGGACGTTGCGCAGGCGCAGCACGGCCGGCAGCACGGCGAATTCGAATCGTCCGATCTCGCCCGACGCCGCCGCGCCGCCGATCGCCCGCCGGATCGCGCCGGCATGGCGCAGGGCGGCCAGGGTGTAGCGAAAGGTCAACGAGCGGGTGATCCGCCGGGCGGCGGTGTCGAGCATGGCGGCCTCGACGCGCAGGACCGGGAGGAAGTCGATGCTCCGCCCCTCGTAGGCGAGGCGGATGACGCGGCCAAGCGCGCGTCCGCCGGTCTCGTCGGCCCCGACCAGCAGCACGGACATTGCCGCCGGGTGATGGGCGAGGATGAGGCGGACGTGGGTCTCGATGCCGCCGACCTTGCGGCCCAGCGGGTCGAGAGGATGAAACACCACGAGACGCGTCACGGTCGCCAAGCCCGTTCCGGCCGCCGAGCCGACCCCGACCGGTGGTCGCGATTGGGCGACGTCACCGGCGATTGCTTCCCCGCCGCGCGCCGACCGGCCCGGCGGTCGAGGAAGGTGCCCGATCAAGCCGCGACGTCGGACAGCACCGGCTGAAACCGCGCGGCAGCGGAGCGGGCGCCGGAAATGACGCGTAGGACCTGCCTGGGCGGCGGCGGGGGCACGAAGGTGGCCTCGGCGACGGTGCCGGCGAAGCTGCCCTGGGGATTGCCCAGCGCTTGCAGGAAGTGCTCGCCTTCCCCGATGGAAGCGTCGCCGCCGACGCACAGGTAGCAGTCGGCGCTCCAGCCGATCGCCGTCGCCGTCGCCGCCTCGCCGCCGTCGATGATGAGCAGGTCGAAGGTGTCGGCGATGTCCTCGATGACCGGCGCGCCGGCGTTGTGCGCCAGGGCGGCGGCGAGGTGGGCTCGTTTTTTGAACAGCGGCGCCAGGAACAGGCCCTCGATCCCGTCCGCCCGGAGAACGATGCGCAGGCCGTCGCGCATGCCGACCAGTGCCGGCCGGTCGTCCGGCTCGGCATGGGCGGCCAGCGTCGGCCGCGCGCGCGAAGCTTCGACCACGAGAACGCGGAGACCGGCGGCGGCGGCGACCTCGCCAACGGCAAGGGCGACATCCGTGGTCCCCTCCGCCGGCTCCGTGGCTGCGACCATCAAGGCCGGGATCGGTCCGTTTTTCGGCGTCACGCCGACCACGCCGGCCAGGATGTTTTCGAAGGCGGACTTCAGGTCGCGCACAACCTCGTCTTCGGCCTGAACGCGGGCGGGCGCGGCGGAAAGGTCGGCCTCGCCCACCTTCGCCCAGTCGCGTTCGAACCCAGCCCGGTCCAGCTCGGTTTCATGCCGCTCAGCCTCGTGCCGCTCGCCACCGTCCAACCCGGCCTCATCAGTCAGGTCGTCCCCGACCACCTCCTCGACGGCGCAATCTCCGGCGGGTGCGTCCTCTTCGACCGGTTGCGCGTCGATCGCAACGGCTGCCTGCGCCTCGTCCGCCTGTTCGGCCTGACCACGCCCGGCGTCAGCGGCGCCGACCGTCGCGGGGCCGGCGTCATCGCTATCCTCGGGCAGCCGATCGCGAAAGAAGCGGATCTCCCGCTCTTCGTCGAGCAGCGATGCGACGGCCGGAACAGGCTCGGTCCGAACATGAGCGTGCTCGGACGGGGCCGCGACCGCGAGCGCGCCAGTCCGAAAGGCCGGCGGCGCATCGGGGGCGAGGCCGGTGCGCAGCGGCACCGTCCATACGGAGGAGGCCGGTGGGTGACCCTGGCTTTCCGACGTTGCCGCGACCGACGGCACCGCAGCCTGGATCGGCCCGACGGGCCAAGCGTCCCCTTCCCATGCGCTCCTCGTCCGAGAAACGTCCGTCCGAGCACTGCCGATCCAAGCATCGCCGATCCAAGCATCGCCGATCCAAGCATCGCGGACCGAAGAACGGCCGGTCGAACCGCCGTCCTCAGCCTTCGGCGCGCGCACGAGCTGGCGCAGCCAGCCGGCACCACTTTTCAACGCCAACACCAGCCAGAAGGCGGCCATGCCGGCCATCAGCGCCGCCGCCGCGCGGGCGGGCGGGAACCAGCCCTCGGCCGCCCTCGTCGGCACCGCGGCCGGGCTGCGCAGGCTGAAGACGGGTTGGTCGGGCAGGAAATCAAGTTCCGCCTCGGCGCGCAGCAAGGTGTTTTCCGCCACCTCCTTGGCGTGGCGCGCCTCGTCGAGCGCCGCCTGCTTCCTGGCGTCGCCGGCCGTGTCGCCCCTGCCCAGCGCCGCCTCGCGCGCGCGCGAGACGTCGCGGTCGGCTTCGGCGTCGCGCAGCTGGCGGGTCCAGGCGGCGGAAAGGTCGGCACTGGCGCGGCGCGCGGCGCTGCGCAGCTCGATCACCGTTGTGTGGCGCTCGCCGAGCGTTTCCAGGGCCTGCGCGAGCTTGCCCTTCGCGTCGAGGTAGATGTTCTGCTGCTCGATGACCGCTTGCGACGATGGCACGTCATCGGAGATCGGCGGTGATCCGGAGGCCATCACGGCGCGCAACCTTGCGATGCGCGTTTCCGCCGCCGCCACCGCCGCCGTCGCGGCCTCGCGCGCCTGCGCAACGCTGCCATCGGTGCCGCCCAGCACCAGGAAGCGCTTGCGCGCCACCGCGGCGTCCGCTTTTGCGCCGGCGATGCGCGAGGACAGTTCGGCTTCCCGCGTGCGCTGCAGGGTCGCGATCGTTTCGCCCCATTTGGTGACAAAGGCAGCGGCGACGGCCGTGGCGATGCGGGCCGCCCGCGCGGCATCGGGCGCTTCGGCCCCGATCAGCAGACCATCGCCGCTGGGCGCGACGTGAACCGCGCCGGCGAGCTGATCGACCAGGCGCGCGGCGCGGTCTCCTTCGGCGTCAAGCCGAACCAGCCCGAGGCGCTCCAGCGGCCCTGGCGTGGGCGTAAGCCCGCCGTTGCCGATCAGATCCGCCGCCGCGAAGCGCAGGACCTGACGGGAGGAGGCGAATTCGATCAGCCGACGAGATTCTCCGGCTTTCCTTGCGTCGCCGGCGTCGGGGGCAACAACGGCGGCGGTGCGGTAGACCGGCGCCGGCAGGCCGAGGTGGACAAACATCGCGGTGGCGATACCACAGGCGGCGGCCGTAGCAAGGAACCCGATCCGCATCGAAACGGCGGCCGACATCGGCCGTGGGCGTCGAAACGGCATTCGAACAACGAACGACAAAGGCATGACACCTGCCCACGATGCATCGGCGGGTATGCCGACCTTGGACGCATCGTTAACCAAGATTTCTTACCGAATCCTCACCAGTCCACCCCTTTGCCTGCCGCCTGGAAACGACATAGCGTGAACGGCCTAGGCTCGATTTCGCCACGTCGCGCCTGTTGAACGCAAACGGGGAGAGATCGGGCTGACGGTCGAGCGCTTGAGCTTCGAACGCAGGCGACGGACGGGCGAGGGACGAGGCTGGCCATTGCGCCGCCCCACCGCTGGCTCGGCGCGCGCGCGCTTCGCGATCTTTGCCGCCGCCCTGGACATCGCGGCGGTCACGGCGAGCGCCACCGTCGTGGGGGTCGCCTACCATGCCCTCGTCTATCGGCTGTGGGGCATGGGCGAGGCGTCGAGCGGCTTCGGCCTCGCGATGGCGGCGCTGTTTGCGGTGCTGAGCGCGTTCCGCAACGAATATGCGGCGCTGAACTACCTGAACTTCGCCGGGCACGGGCGCCGCGTGTTCTTCGTCTGGAACATCACGTTCCTGCTCGCGCTCGTGTTCATGTTCGCGGTCAAGGAAACGGAGGTGGTGTCGCGCGCCTCGGCCCTGCTGTTCTATCTCGCCGGCTTCACCGTGCTGATCCTGACGCGGGCGGCGCTGGTTCGGCGGATCGGGCGGCTGGCGGCGGGCGGACGCATCGTCCTCTCGCGAGCCGTGCTTGTCGGCACCGAAGCCGAGTTGCGCGCCTTTCTCGATCGCTACCAGCCGGCGGGAGTTGGCGTGGAAGTAATCGCCTCGGCCGTTCTGCGCCAAGCAGCGGGTCTTGCGGCGGGTGCTGCGGCATGTTCCGCCAGCGCGGCAGCCTCCGCGCCGGGTGCCGACACGCTTGGCGACGACCTCGCGCTCGCCGCCGCCATCGCCCGCGTGCTGCGCCCCGACGACGTCTTCATCCTCTGCCCCTGGCATTGTCCGGAGGTGATCGAGGCGGCCCTCGACGCGTTGGTGAACGTGCCGGCCGCGATCCACCTCGGCCCCCAGCCGGTCCTCGACCGCTTCACCAAGGCCAACGTGTCGCGCATCGGACCGATCAGCAGCCTTCACCTCGTGCGCCATCCCCTCACCGCCACCGAACTGTGGACCAAGCGGGCGATCGACCTCCTGGGGGCCGGGTCCTTGCTGATCTGTCTGATGCCGCTCTTCGTGCTGGCGGCCCTTGCCATCAGGCTGGACAGCCCCGGCCCGGTGTTCTTCGCGCAGCGGCGCTACGGCTTCAACCAGCAGGAGTTCACCATCCTGAAGTTCCGCTCGATGCATGTCGCCGACGGGGCCGACGGATCCGCACTGCGACAAGCCCGGCGCGGTGATCCCCGCGTCACCCGCCTCGGCCGCTGGATGCGGCGGTCCAGCCTCGATGAGCTGCCGCAACTGCTCAACGTGCTGCGCGGGGAAATGTCGCTCGTGGGACCGCGCCCCCACGCCCTTGACCATAACTACCGCTACGAGCGCAGCATCGCCGCCTACGCCCGGCGCCATAACGTCAAGCCCGGCATCACCGGCTGGGCGCAGATCCACGGCCTGCGCGGCGAAACCGCCTCCGAAGCCGTGATGCGCGCCCGCGTCGAGCACGACCTCTTCTACATCGACAACTGGTCGCTGGGGCTCGACCTGCGCATCCTCGGCCGCACCGCGACATCGCTGCAGGTCCACGCCAATGCGTATTGAGGCTACGGGGCGGGCCCTTGCTCCCATGCACGCCGTGCTTGGCAACATGAACGGCGAGCGGTACGCGGCCGGGGGCCTCGCCCTCGCCGCGCTGGCGGCGACGGTCGCGGCGGTGATCGGCGTCTTCGCCGTGTCCCCCATCGCGCTGGAAGCGGCTGGCCTGCCCTATTTCGAGGCCGGCGGCAATCTCCTGTCCCGGATCCATCCGGCCACGCCGCTGGCCCTGTTCGCGCTCGTCCTGCGCTGCCTCGCCGCCCGCGCCCCGGCCCGCCTGGCCGCCCGCCTCGCGTTCGGCGATCCCGGCGTGGTGCTGCTGATGGCGGCAACAACGATCGCGGCCGTGTTCGCCGTTTTCGTGGACAAGACCCCGGTCACGCCGCTGGTCGACACCTTTGTCCTGCCCGCCGCCTTCGCGCTGCTCCTGCGCGACCTCGATCCGGCGATCGCCCGCAGGCTGGCCGTCGCCGTCGCCGTGCTGCTCGCCGCCAACGCGGCCGTCGCTGCGGCGGAGGTACTCACCGACTGGCGCCTCGTGCCCATCGACGTGCCCGATACCGTCACCGGCGATCCCACGCAGCCCGGCGCGACCTTCAGCTGGCAGGCCGAGCTGGCCGAAGACTGGCGGGCACGGGCCCTTCTCGGGCATCCGATCGTCAACGGCGCCATCACCGGCGCCTTCGTGCTGTGCCTCGCCGCGCCGGGCGCCGGCTGGCTGCCGCCGCTGGCGCGGGCCGGCCTGATCGCGCTGTCGGGCGCCTCGCTGTTCACCTTCGGGGCGCGCACCTCCCTGGTGCTGACGATCGTGCTGGCTGCGGCCCTGCTGGGCTGGGGCGCGGCCAGCGCGGTGGCACGGGGCAGCCGTCTCACCCCGTCCCGCTTCGCCGCGGGGCTCGTCTGCCTCGCCCTGGCTGTCGCAGCCGCCGCGATGCTGGCTCACGGCGACTTCTTCGCGCGCACCCTGCAGCGCTTCACCGCCGACCAGGGCAGCGCCACGACCCGGATCACCATGTTCGCGCTGCTGGAGCCGATCAGCCTGTCCGACCTGATGCTGCGGCCCGACAAGGATCTGGTGGCGACGCTGCAGCGGCTCTACGGGCTGGAGTTCGGCATCGAAAGCAGCTGGCTCGGCCTGGCGCTGACCTATGGCCTGCCCGTGGCGACGATGCTGCTCGTCGCGGTTCTCGCCTTTTTCCGCTCCATCGCAGCATCGAGCGGTCCCGGCGCGAGTATCGTGCTCGCCTTCTATTTTATCCTTGTCAGCGTAACGGCCAGTGTGTCAGGTAAAACCACGACGCTTGCGATGGTCGTGGCACTGATCCTGTTGTTCCTGCGTAGCGGCGCGCCGGGCCCGACCACCCGACGAGCCGGGGTGGTGTAGAGGTCATGGCGATACACGATATCTATTCCGGCCGGGACTATCGCGGCCGGCTCGCGCCCAGCGTAGACGACCGCTTCGACGAGGATGCGCTCCACCGTGACTTGGATCGCGCGTCTGCCGGCGACGACGGGGGCGGGATCCACGGCAGGACCGGCGAGCCGCGCGGGGGTGTGCTGGGCGTGATCTGGCGGCGCAAGCTCATCGTCGCGCTGATGCTGTTCCTGTGCGGTGCCACCGGCGTCACCTATGTCGCGCTGGCGCCGCCCCGCTATCAGGCCACGGCGGCGATGCTGATCGATCCTCGCCTGGGCAAATCGGTCGGCGGCGACCCCAACACCCCCGGCTTCATCGCCGACAGCGCCGCCATCGACAGCCAGATCAAGCTGTTCACCGCGCAAACCGTGCTGGCGCGCGTGGCCGCGCAGGCCAAGCTCGCGGCCGATCCCGAGTTCAACGGCTCGCAGCGCAGCCTGCTGCAGCGGCTGCTTCACTCCAACGCCGTTCTCGACGGCGGCGTCGACCTCCTTGCGCTGGAGGAGGCCATCACCATCAAGCGGCCGGAGCGGACCTATGTCGTCGAGATCGACGTGCTGGCGCGCGATGCCGGCAGGGCGGCGACCATCGCCAACGATCTCACCCAGGCCTACATCGACGATCAGGTGTCCTCGCGCGTCGGCGCCACCCGCGACGATACCGCCTACGTGTCAGGCAAGCTCGACGCGCTGTCGGGCCAGATCAAGGGCCTGGACGACAAGATCGAGGCCTTCAAGATCAAGAACAAGATCATCGAGGCGACCGGCCTGCGCTTCAACGAGCAGCAGGTCGCCGACCTCACCCGGACGCTGGGCGAGGCCAGGGCCAAGATGTCCGACGCCAAGGCCAAGTCCGACGAGATCGTCGCCTTGGCCAAGCGTGGGCGCCTCGACGGATCGAGCGAGGCCCTGAAGTCGCTCACGATGGAGCGCCTGCGCCAGCAGCAGGCCGAAACCGAGCAGAACGTCGCACGGCTGGCGCAGACCTTGGGTTCCCGCCACCCGGAGATGCGCGAAGCCACCGAGCGGCAGATCAAGATCCGGGCCCTGATCGTGGCCGAACTGCAGCGGCTGCGAACGAGCGTGCAGGGTGACTTCCAGGTGGCGCGTGCCAATGAGGCGCAGATCCAGGCGTCGCTGGACAAATTGAAGTCGCAGGCCAGCAGGCTCAGCCAGTCGCTGGTGCCGCTCGATCAGCTGGAGCGCAACCGCGCCGTCCTGCGCGCCAGCTTCGACCGCTTCGCCCAGGTCAACGGAAGCCTGGCGCAGCAGGAGGCCGGTTCGCCGCCCGGCCGCGTCATCGCCGTGGCCCGGCCGCCGGTCTCGCCCGCGTCGCCCAAGAAGACCGCGGTCGGGCTCGCCGCCTTGTCGTCCGGGCTGTTCCTCGGCGTCGTCGGGGCGCTGCTCGCCGAGGGCTCGTCGGCCCCGCCGCGCCGGGCGCCGCCGGACCTGGAAACGAGCGAGCGTCCGCGCCGGCGCTATTGGGCCGACGACGAGATCACGTGACCGCCGCTGCGCCGGATCCGACCAGGCGGGTCATCCGGCGCTGCAGCCGCCGCCACCTGCTGGCAGCGGGTTGCGCCGCCCTGCTTGCGGGCCCTTCGCGGAGCTGTGCGAGTCCAACGCCGCTCAAGGCGGCGGCCGCGGCCGGCGGCCTGATCTATGGCGCGGCCGGCGGCCGCGAACTGTTCGCCGATGCCGCCTATCGCGACCTGTTCCTCGCCGAAGCGGCGTTGCTCACGCCGGAGAACGCGCTGAAGTTCGACGCCCTGCAGCCGCGCGAAGGGCGGTTCGAGTTCGCCGGGGCCGACGCGCTCGTCGATTGGGCGCGCGGCCACGGCCTGCTGGTGCGCGGCCATACCCTGATCTGGAACGACCGGAATCCGCCCTGGCTCGCGGCCCTGTCGCGGCGCGAGGTGGCGCGCGCATTCGACGCCCATCTCGACGCGGTGGTGCCGCACTTCGCCGGGCGGCTGCACGCCTGGGACGTGGTCAACGAACCCTTCTGGCTGGGGCGCGACCACCCCGGCACCTTCCGCCCCGGCCCATGGTTCGATGCGCTCGGCCCCGACTACGTCGCCCGCGCCTTCCGCCGCACGGCCGCCCTCGACCCCCGCGCGAAGCTGGTCCTCAACGAGGCCTGGACCGAGCGCGCCGACCCGGTTGGCCTCGCCGTGCGCCGCTCGCTGCTCCGCCTCGTCGACCGGCTTCAGCAGGCCGGCGTCAAGCTCGACGCGGTGGGTCTGCAAGGCCACCTGTTTCCCGGCGAGCCCACCGACGATGCCGGCTTCGTCGACTTCCTCCACGCCCTCGCCGAGCGGCGGGTCGACATCATCCTCAGCGAGTTCGACATCGACGACGAGAGCTTTCCCGAGGCTGGGGTGGACGAGGCGGTGGCGCACCGTGCCGGCTCGTTCCTGCGCGCGGCGCTCGCCGTGCCGGCCGTCACGACCGTGGTGAGCTGGGGCCTGTCCGACCGATACAGCTGGTGGCGCGACCCGTCCGTGATGGCCGCGCACGGCCTCACCCGGCTCGCCCGCCCCCTGCCCTACGACGACCTGCTGCGGCGCAAGCCGATGGCGAACGCGATGGCGGCGGCGTTCCGCGATCGCGGCGTGCCGCACCGCGGCTGACTGCCGGACCTCCCGCCTGTTGCGTCGCGGCGCGGCAGACCTCTATCTCACCGCTCCGCCTGGGAGTGCCGGTTGTGACATCAACCCCGTTCGCCGCCGTCCGCCTTGCCGCCGCCTGCCTCGTCGCCACGTGCCTCGCCGCCGCCTGCTCGACCGCTGCCGCTGCCGACGGGGCGGCCGCGCCGGGGTCGGCACCGAACCCGGCTCACGCCGCCGAAGGAGCAGACGCGAAAACCGTCGCCGAAGCGCAGGCCAAGTCGCAAGCCAAGTCGCAGGCCCTGTCCGACGACATGGCGGCGACGCTGCGCAAGGCGGGCTTCACCGAACTGCAGATCCTGCCGAACTCGCTCTTCGTGCGCGGCAAGGACAAGGCCGGCCATCCCGTGGCGATGGTGCTCAATCCCGGCTCGATGACGGAGATGGTCGTGCTGGACCCGCACGCCGGCACGGCCGCCGGCGGCAACGGCGCGCCGCTGACCGGATCGGGCACCTTCGCCGCCGTGCTGCCAGGCGAGCGGCTGGCGTCGGCGCTGATCGGCCTTTCCGTCGCCGACCCGACCGGCGCGAAGATCGGCACCATCAAGGACATCGCCATCGACCGGGGCGGCATCCACGCCTACGTCGTCGGCATCGGCGGGCTGCTCGGCATCGGCGATCACGACGTGGCGGTGACGCCCGGCGCCCTGCAGATCTCCGAGGACGGCACGACCCACGCGCTGCGCGCCACCATCGCCGTCACGGCCGACGAGCTGAAAAAGGCGCCCGCCTTCGAGGATTTGACGAAGCGTTGAAACCCGCTCCGAGAACGTCGAAGCCAGTCCATGACCCGGACAGAGACTCAGGCGGATAGACGCTCCGGCTGCACCGCGTCCGCCGTGTCCCGCTCGACCTGCCGCATCTGCTCGGCCGTCCGCAGGGCCCGCACCAGGAGGGCGGCGACCACCGCCGCCTGCGGCACGGCGCGCAGCATCGGCTGCGGCGCCGACAGGTGCCAGGGCCGGGCGAGCGGCCACAGCTTGAGGAACGGCATGCGGTTGCCGGCCTTGAGCACCAGGGCGATGTCGCCGGTGTGGTCG
This sequence comes from uncultured Beijerinckiaceae bacterium, assembly GCA_937863205.1. The sequence continues at coordinate 10,629 of CALMGA010000297.1, forward strand.
GGGCGCAGCGCCGCGGCGCAGGTGGTGATCTTGGAAAACGGCAGCGACAGCACGGCCGGCATGGCCACGCCGTATCGCAGGATCACGCGCCGGTCGGTGAAGGTGTAATCGGTCGTGCGCGCCACCGCGACGGCCAGTGCGCCGACAACGGCGAGGACGAGCAGCGATGCCATCAGCAGCGGCACGCTGTCGTGCGCGGCCTTGGAGGCGGGCAGTCCCTTCGCCCAGGCCTGATAGGCGTCGAAGGCGAACAGCACGGCGAAGTAGCCAAACACGGCGCGGGCGTGGAACACGTCGCGGATCACGCCGCGCATCGCCGGGCGGCCTTGCCATACCACCGCCTCGCCCGGCGCCAGCCGGTTGCCGCGGTGGATCTCGGTCAGATCCGCTTCGGTCAGCTCGGGCTCGCCGGCGTCGACATATTCGCCACGACTCACAGCAGGGCCTCCTTGTAGGGCGCGGAGTAGATGTAGCCGCCGGCCCAGAAGCCGTTGACGATGTCTTCCTCGCGGGCGGTAATGCTGGTGGCGTTGCGCGTCACCGGCGCCTCGATGAACTGCGCCGCGTCCATGCAGTCGATCTGCAGGTAGGGCGCGTTGCGGCGGATCACGGCGTAGAAGATCGGCACGAGGCGGCGCTGCATGCTGCCGATCAGCTCGACTTCGAGGTAGCGCACGATCTTCGACTCGTCGTCGTACCAGAAGTCGATGACGATGCCGGCCTCGGCCATGTCGCTGCCGAGCACCCGCCGGCTGCGCGGGTCCATGTCGGGATCGAGCATCTTGTGCTCGCCCATTTCGCGGAACGGCTTGAGGGCGGGGGTGCCGTCGCGCAGCAGGAAGGGCGAGTCGCGGCGCAGGGTATAGGCGCCCGGGCCGATGCCGGCGATCAGCGGATCGCCGGTCGGGTAGAGCGCCGCCCCGGCGTGGAAGGCGCGCGGCCGCACGTCGAGGTGGCGGCGGGCATATTCCTGCGGCAGCGTCGCCGTGCCGCCTTCAAGCAGCTTGTAGGTCTTGGGCGGCGGCACGGCTGGAAAGCCGACGATGCCGTGGCCGAGCGTCGGGATCTCCTCTTCGAGGGGATAGCCTTCCCGCTTGGATTCGCGCTGGAGATAGAACACCAGCGCGAAGAAGAAGAGGGTGAAGGCGACGACGAGCACCTCGACGAGGTCGATCTGGTGGGTGAACGCGCCGATCATTCCGCCGCTCCAACCGGCTTGCCGTTGGGGTCGGGGTCGCCGGGTCCGATGCGCGCCAGGGCCGCCTGCATCCGCGCCTCGTTGGCCGCCGACGAGCCGGAGGGATCGTCGTCCTTGGCCGGACCGTCGTGGCCGACGAGGCCGGGATAGTCCTTGACCATGTTGACCCCGTTCATCGGGTTGGGCAGCCGGTAGTGGCAGGTTTCGCAGGTGAGCAGGGCGTTGCCGGGCTGCTGACCCTTCTCGTAGGCCGGCACCACCGGCACCGGCGTGGGGTGAACCAGTTCGCGCTGCTGCGGGATCACCTGGGCCAGCGGCAGCAGGTAGTTGCGGTTGAGGTCGCGGATCAGGCGCAGCGAATAATAGCCGACCCAGCGCATCGGCGTGGACTGGTTCCAGTCCTGGAAGGCGCGCGAGGCATGACAGTAGCCGCAGTTGACGCCGATCTGCAGCGACATCTGCATCATCATCTCGTAGATACGCGTCGCCGCGATGTAGGAACCGACGTCGTTGGTCCGCAGCGCCGACGTCGAGATCACCGCCACCGGATGATCCTGCAGGTAGTATTCGGCATAGCCCGCGTTGGGGAAGAAGGTCGACACGGTCGGCGCCGTTTCCTTCCATTGCTCAGCCCGGTCGATGAAGGGCTTCTGCTCCCTTTCGATGCGCGGCCACCACACTTCCGCCGGCACCGGCTGGCCGCGGTGGCAGGTGTAGCAGGTCACGCCGGTCGGGTTGACGTGGCCGCCCCAGGCCGAGTTGACGTAGCGGGTCATCTCCAGCATCCGCCGGGCGATCAGCTTGGTCCGCTTCTCGTCGGAGGCCCAGTTCCCCGTGTTGTGGCAGAAGGCGCAGCCTTGGCCTGGCGACACCCAGTTGGTGAGCGCCTGCTGCAGCCGCATGAACTCGGCCGCGTTGACGTCGGTGAGCACCTTGACGTTCTTGTAAACGTCGGTCGCCTTGGGCCCGCCGTCGGCGGCGGCCGGCAGCACCGGCGGCACGAAGCTGTTGATCGCCTGGGTTTCGGCACGCGAATAGAACTGCACGTTGCTCTGCCCGCGGTAGCTCGTCTGCGTGCCGGCGAACCAGGGGCGGTGCCAGTCCGGCACGATCACGGCGAGCACGCCCGCGAATCCGAGACCGGCGAGGACGCCGGCTGTTGTCCATTTCATCGCGGCACCACGACGTAGGGGAGCTTCTTGTCGAGGGCGTCCTTGGGCACCGGCGGCAGTTCGCGGTAGATCGAGGGATAATCGGCGGCGATGCCGTGCTTGACCCCCCACAGGTACCAGTTGTCGACAACCGTGCCGGTGATGAGGATGCCGATGCCCCCCGTCAGCGTGGTCAGGGTGGCGAACCACCAGGCCCAGCGGTGGATCGACTCGTAGGTGGCGTTGAAGCCCATCGTCCAGCGCCAGAACAACGAGGCGCGCTCGGCCGCGGTGCCGCGCTCGGCGATCTCGTGGGTTTCGCGGTCGCCGCCGAACTTGGTGACGGCGAGGATGGTGCCGCCGTGCATGCCGAAGAGCACCGCCGACCCGTACAGGAAGGTGATGGAGAGCATGTGGAAGGGATTGTAGAAGATGTTGCCGTAGCGAACCGAGAAGGTGGCCGTCCAGTTGAGGTGCGGCACGATGCCGAAGGGCACCGCCTCGGACCAGGAGCCCATCAGGATCGGCCGGATGAAGCCGAGCACGAGGTAGAGCCAGATGGCGGAAGCGAAGCACCAGGGGACGTGGGTGCCAAGCTCATCGGCGCGCGCCATCCTGTACAGGCGCACCCACCACGCGAAGATCGCCAGCGTCAGGAAGAGGCCGGCCATCAGCCACCAGCCGCCCTCGTGCAGCGGCGGAAACAGCTGCAGGCCGTATTTCGCCGGTGGCGGATCAAGCGACAGGAACGGCAGCAGCTTGAGGAAGCGCAGCGGGTTCCAGTCGACCGAGGCCCACATGTTGAGGCCGATGATCTCGAAGGCCACCAGGCCGCAGGCGATCGAGAAGATGCCTTCGGTGCCCAGCCGGATCGGGCCGACCTGCGTTTCGCCGATGCGGCCGAGCAGGCGGGAATGGAAGATGACCTTGCGCTCGCCGCCCCTCGGGGCGGGTGGGGGATAAAGGCCGCGTTCGATCGGACCTTCCAGAACGATCGCATTGTACAGCGTATGGAAACGCGCCATGCGGAAATCCTGATGTTCTCTTGTTATCGTTGGATTACGGACGGATGCGGCCGAGCGGCGGCGCTAGCTGACCCAGCCCTGACCCGACCAGATCGGGATCGAGAGATACCAGTTGAAGAAATACGGCCAGCCCTGCGTCCAGAACGGGCCGGACAGGATGATGCAGATGGCACTCCAGACGGCGGCGTTGATGGCGAGCAGCCAGCCCAGCCGGTGGATGCCGAGTTCGCCGATCGAGTAGGAGATGGCGTCGCGGAAGTAGATGCTTTCGTGCTCGCCGTAGACCAGCGGGCGGTTCTTGCCGGGGTTGGCGGCGCTGAGGATCTCGCCGCCGTGCAGGCCGAGCACCAGCGTGGTCGTGAAGAAGCAGGTCACCGCGATCATGTGCGCGGGATTGTAATGGAAGTGCAGGTACTGGTAGCCGGTGTTGGACACCCAATCGAGGTGGCTCATGATGCCGTAGGGGAAGCCGTAGCCCCACGCGCCCATCAGCAGCGGCCGGAAGATTTCCAGCGTGACATAGGCGAGGATCGCCGCCCCGAAGGCGACGGGGACGTGCAGCCCCATGCCGAGCTTGCGGGCGATCTCGCACTGGCGCAGCGCCCACGACACGAAGGCGCCGGTGGCGAAGATGGTGATGAGCTGCCACAGCCCGCCTTCGCGCAGCGGGGCCCAGTGCAGGCCCCAGGACAGGTCGGGCGGGGCGATGGAGATCGCGAAAGGCGCCCAGGTCGGGCCGATCGCGGCGCCATAGAAGATGAGGCCGGTGCCGACCAGCGAGCACAGGATTGTGGTGACGCCGAAGAAGCCGACATAAAAGGGACCGACCCAGAAGTCGAAGGTGGAGCCGCCGATCAGCGTGCCGCCGCCGACCCTGTATTTACGTTCGAACGAAAGAAGAGCCATCGCGCTGTCTTCCTCGGAAACGGGCGCACGGAGCAAAGCGCCACAGGCGAGCATTGGCCCGGCCTCTTGCGCCTGTCAATCTAGGCTGACACCATGAGCGTCAATCTGACACGACAGTCAGGGCGGGATCGGAAAGGGGCGGCGATGAGCGAAGGCAAGGGAACGGCGGCAGGGCGATCCCGTTTGATCTGGATCGCGGCGCTTCTGGCACCGGTGACGGCGGCGCGGGCCGAGCCGGGCGCGATCACCTGGACCACCTATCTCTACCAGGGGCCGAGCACGCACTACCAGGTCGCCGACGAGGTGAACCAGCTGCAGCGGGTCGACATCCTCGGCTGTGCCGACGGCTGGTGCCACGTCAGCTTCGGCGGGCGTTCCGGCTACGTGCTGGCTGAGGTGGTCGTGCACCAGGGCCGGGACGCGGCCGCGCCGCCGGCCGGCGTGCTGGGGCAGCCGGCCGCCACCATCGATCCGACCCCGCGCGGGCCTTGCTTCGTGGCCAACCAGAAGGCCGGCAACGGCGGCAACGAACTCACCCGCTTTTGCGAGAAATAGCGAAGCACCATGACGGCGGAACCCGCATCGGGCCGACCGGCCGCCGGACGTCGCTGCCGAACGGCTTCGACCGGCTCATCGCGGCGGGCCAGACCGGCGAAGCGGCGGTTGGCGGCGAGGATGACGGTGTCGAGGAGCCCGACATAGAGGAGCGCGACGGCAAGGTCGGCGAAACGGTCGCCGTCAACCTCATCGCCGTTCTCGTGGCGGTGGACGAGGAGCGCCCGCGCGTGCTCACCGTCGGCGGCGACGCGCTGCCCTCCGGCCCGTTCGCGCTGGCGCATCGCTCGCTGCAGTCGGGCCTGCGCGACTGGGTGGAGCAGCAGACCCACCAGCCGATCGGCTACGTCGAGCAGCTCTACACCTTTGCCGACCGCGACCGGGGCGGTCCCGGTGCCGACAGGATGGGTGGCGACAGCGCCCGCATGGTGTCGATCTCCTACCTCGGGCTGACGCGCGAGCAGCAGGGCCGCGACTTCAGCGGGCGCTCGCCCTGGCTCGACTGGTACGCCTTCTTCCCTTGGGAAGACCGGCGCGCCGGGACCCCGCCGGCGGCTCTCGCGGTGGAGGAGGCCCTGGGCTCCTGGATCGCGGAGGCAGCCGACGCGACGACGCGGCGCATCCGTTCCGAGCGCTGCGCCATCAACTTCGGGCTCGCTCCCCATGGCTGGAACGAGGAGCTGGTGCTGCAGCGCTACGAACTGCTGTTCGAGGCCGGGCTGATCGCCGAAGCGGCAGTCTCATCGAAGGTTTGGCGCGGCGAGGGTTCGACGCGCCGGCCCTTGCCGGGACGGCGCATGACCGGCGACCACCGCCGCATCCTGGCCACCGGCATCGCCAGGCTGCGCGCCAAGATCAAGTACCGACCGGTGGTGTTCGAGCTGCTCGCCCCCGCATTCACCCTGTTCCAACTGCAGCGTTCGGTGGAGGCGTTGGCCGGTCGTCCCCTTCACAAGCAGAACTTCCGTCGCCTGATCGAGAGCCAGAACCTCGTGGAGGAGACCGGGGCGGTGTCGGCCGCCACCGGAGGCAGGCCGGCCAAGCTGTACCGCTTTCGCGGCGACGTGCTGGCCGAGCGCGAGGTCGCCGGAACCAAGCTGCCGCGGGCGGGTCGCTGAAGCGGCGGGGCGCCGACCCTCTCGCTTATCCAGTGGTCTCGTTTCGCGATATTCGAGGATCCCTGCTTTCGATCCGGTCGGCGGGTGAAACGGGGAAACGCATGGGAGCGTTTCCCAGGTGCGAACCCAACGATCTCAAGGCCGGCGACCATGGCGATGCCTTTTTAACCAGATTTTCATGCGGTGGCCGGCACAGTGCGGGCAGTGTCGTCCGCCCGTGTCGAGTTCGCCATGCTCATCGCATCCCTTCACGCCCGCAAGTTGATCCAGGTCGCGGCCGCGGCGGCGGCCGGTCTGCTGGCCTTGGCCGCCTCGCAGGTGCCCTCGCATGCGCAAACCGGCCACATGCTGGTGATCCCGGCCTCCGACGGCTACGGCTTCGACGACTGCCTCGCCGGCAACAAGGCCTGCGGCCAGGTCATCGCCGATGCTTGGTGCGAAGCCCATGGCATGGCCGCGTCCCTGTCGTTCGGGCGCTCCGACGACATCACCGCCTCGATCGGCAAGGCCGATGGCAAGGCGCAGAAGATCGAGCCCGGCACCTTCATCGTGAACTGCAAGGAATAAGCTGCTCCGGTGCCCTCGGGGGATCGCGCCCTCGACCGAGGCCGGGCAAAGGTCAGGGTCTTAGGCCCTCGTCCCCGCGACCGGCGTGGAACGCGCCGACGCATCGCGCGATTGCTCCCGGACACACCGAGGAGTTTCCCATGCGAACGATCCTGGCCGGCCTCATCATTTCCGCCGCCGCCCTGTCCTTCACCGCCGCCACCGCCGATGCCAAGGGCTGCATCAAGGGCGCACTGGTCGGCGGCGCGGCCGGTCATTTCGCCGGCCACGGCAAGCTCGGCGCTGCCGCCGGCTGCGCGATCGGCCACCACGAGGCCAACAAGAAGCCGCCGCAGCAGGACGCCGGCGCCAAGTAGGCAGAGCCAAGTAGCCAGCGCCGAGTCGCGCGCCGATCCTTTGCGACGCAGCCGGCAGTTCCCCTTCGGCTGATGTGCTGTCGGGTGCTTCGTCGGCGGGACACTTGCGCGGCGGTGTGACCGGCCTGCGAGCTGTCTACTTCGAAAGGGAGTCCGCGCAGCGCGGCGGTGCGGCTGCCGACCCGCCCCATGGCGTGATCGCCACCGTCGAGGTGGAATTCTTCGGCGAGCCTTCGATCAGCTTGTCGGTGTAGACCATGTAAACGAGGACGTTGCGTTTCTCGTCGCAGCCGCGCACGATCTGCATGTGCTTGAACAGGATCGAGCGCCGTTCGGTGAACACCGTGTCGCCCTGGCGGAACTTGCCTTTGAAGCCGATCGGCCCGTACTGCCGGCAGGCCAGCGATACATCCGATGTCTGCTCGGCGAGACCGAACGTGCCGGCAAGCCCGCCCTTCTCGGGCACGGTGTAGTAGCAGGCCACGCCGTCCACCGACGGATCGTCGATGGCATAGGTCGCCAGCTTGTCGTTGGGCGTGAACAGGCGGAACTTCGTGGATTCGCGGAAGATGAGGTCGGGATCATCGCCCGCCCAGGCTCCTCCGGCCTTGAGCCAGGTCACCGCAACGAAAGCCGCCGCCGGGAGTAAAGCCAAGCGGCGGCGTGCCGCCAGATCGCGTGCTCGTCTCATCAAGCGTTCTCCCGCCGCCAGGGCCGCCCAAAACCATAGCACGGCCGCGGCGAGCGCTTTCGCAAAAGCGGCAGCTCGTCCGCATTTCCACCAGCATCCCACGCGCAGCCATGATTTGCCCATAGAAGAATGGACACTCCGCCGCGCGGCCAACGAGGGTGGGCCGCGACAATGACCCGGCACAACGCCGGAGCCGGTTTGCGGGAACGCATGGTTGATCTGATCTCGCATGCCCGGCCGGAGCGACGCATCCGGTGCGGCGCGGCCCTGTCCGTCCTGATCGCCCTCGTCGCGCCCGCCGCGGTTGCGCAAACGGTGGACTGCGCGCGCCTGCAGCAGCAGATCTCGCAGGGCGAGCGCGGCGGCAATCGCGGCGCCCAGGCAGCCCGGCGTCAGGCCGGCGAACTCGCGCGGACCCAGGCCTACGCCCACCAGCTGGGTTGCGACGGCTTCACCTTGTTCGGCGGCAACCCGCAGTGCGGCGCCCTCAACGGGCGCATCGCGCAGTTGCAGGCAAACCTTCAGCAGCTCCAGGCGGCGGGCGGGAGCGGCGGACGCGGCGACCTCATCGCCCGCTTCAACGCCTATTGCCGCGGCGGAGCTGCGCCGCCGCCGCAACGCGGTTTCTTCGATTCGCTGCTCGGCGCCCTGACACCGCAGGCACCCCCGCCGCCGCCGACGGCGGTTCTGCCCCAGGTCAGGGACGATGACCGCGACGACGAAGGACCGCGCGGCCGCGGCGGCTCGCAGGCGGTGTGCGTGCGCGGCTGCGACGGCGGATTCTTTCCGCTCCCGATTTCCGCTCGCCACGGCGCGGACGATCTTACGCAGATGTGCGAAGCGCTGTGTCCCGGCGCGGAAACGGCCGTCTTCACCCGCAATCCCGACAGCGACATCAAGACGTCGGTGGGTCTGGACGGCAAGCCCTACACGGACCTGCCCAACGCCCTCGCCTTTCAGAAGCGGTATACGGCCGCCTGCTCCTGCCGTCCGGCCGGCAAGAGCTGGGCCGAGACGCTGGCCACCGCCGAGGAGGTGCTCGACAATACCCGCAAGGGCGACATCGTGGTGACGCCGGAAAAGGCGGCGGAACTGTCACGGCCTAAAGGCGGCCCAATGCCGGGCGTGCCGCCGGTGAGGTCGGCCCCACCGCAGCGAACCGCTGGGGACGGCACGATCACGAACGGCGATCCGACCATCAAACGTCCCGTCCGGCAAGTCGGGCCGCAGCCCTAGTCCGACCGATGAGCGGCAGCAGCGCGGCGAGTTCCGGCCCGGCATCCCGGCCGGTGAGGGCGAGGCGCAGCGGGTGGAACAGTGCCCGGCCCTTGCGTCCTGTGCGCGCCTTCAGCGCCGCCGTCCAGGCGCGCCACCCCTCGCCGGTCCAGGTTTCGGCGCTCCAGGGCGCGGGCGGCAACAGTTCGGCGGCGGCGGCGAGCAGCTCGGGATCTTCGCCGGTGGCAGCGATCGGTCCGCGAACCACCTCCCACCAGCCCGCGACATCGCCGAAGCTTTCGAGGTTGCCGCGCACGGTCAGCCAAAAGGCTTCGGCCATGTCGGCAGCAACGCCGGCGGCGATGAGCCGGTCGGCCACCGCCGGATAAGGCAGCGCGTGCAACGTGCGGGCGGACAGGTTCCGCAGTTCCGCCGGATCGAACCGCGCCGGGTTGCGGGAAATATGCACGAGATCGAAGATCGCGGCGAGCTGGTCGAGGCTCGCCACCGGCTGCACCGCGTCCGAGGATCCCGTCAGCACGGCGAAAGCCGCCACCGCGAGCGCCTCGACGCCGGCCTCGCGCAGGCCGGAGATCGACAGCGATCCCGACCGTTTGGACAATCCTTCGCCCGACGCGGTCGTGAGCAGGTTGTGATGGGCGAAGCGCGGCGGCGTACCGCCCAGGGCGGCGGCGAGCTGGATCTGCACGGCCGTGTTGGTGACGTGATCCTCGCCGCGGATCACGTCGCTGATCGCGAGATCGAGATCATCGACCACCGAAGGCAGCGTGTAGAGGTAGGATCCGTCGGCGCGCACGAGCACGGGATCGGACAGCGAGGCGCAGTCGATGCGGCTCGGGCCGCGAATGCCGTCCTCCCAGGCGATCTCGCTGCGGTCGAGCCGGAAGCGCCAGTGCGGCCGGCGCCCCTCCTGTTCCAGGCGGCGACGGTCGTCGGCGCTCAAGGCAAGCGCGGCGCGGCTGTAGACCGGCGGCAGGCCGCGCGCGATCTGGCGCTTGCGACGGCGCTCCAGCTCGTCCGGGGCTTCGTAGCAGGGATAAAGACGGCCGCTTGCGCGCAGGATCTCGGTCGCGGCGGCGTAGAGCGGAACGCGTCTCGACTGGTGCACGACGAGGTCGGGCGCGAGGCCGAGCCAGGCGAGGTCGACGGCGATGCCGTCGGCGTATTCGGGACGCGAACGCTCGGCATCGGTGTCGTCGAAGCGCAGGATGAAGCGCCCGTCGCGCTTGCGCGCGGTGAGGGCGTTGAGCAGGGCGGTGCGAGCGTTGCCGATGTGGATGCGCCCGGTCGGCGAGGGGGCGAAGCGGACGGTGGTGTCTGCGCTCATGATCCCCTCACCCCAGGCCGCATCCTCCCCGCTTCGCGGTGCACAACAGACGCGTTCACTCCGCCGCGCGCGCCACCGGCGGCGCGCCGCGGGCAATGCGCTCCGCCTTGAGCAGCTCGGCGACGAGGAAGGCGACCTCGATCGCCTGCTCGGCGTTGAGGCGGGGATCGCAATAGGTGTGGTATCGGTCGCTGAGATCGAGTTCGGACAGGGCGCGGGCGCCGCCGGTGCACTCCGTCACATCGCGGCCGGTCATCTCCAGGTGGATGCCGCCGGCATAGGCGCCCTCGGCCCGGGTCACGGCGAAAAAGCTCTGGATCTCGCTCATGATGCGCTCGAAGGGGCGCGTCTTGTAGCCGGAACTCGCCTTGATCGTGTTGCCGTGCATCGGGTCGCACGACCACACAACCGAGCGGCCCTCGCGGGCGACCGCCCGCAGCAGCGGCGCCAAACCCTCGCCGACCCGGTCGGCGCCGAAGCGGCAGATCAGGGTCAGGCGGCCCGGCTCGTTGTCGGGGTTGAGAAGGTCGATCAGGCGGATCAACTCGTCGGGCTCGAGGCTCGGGCCGCACTTCAGGCCGAGGGGGTTGCACACGCCGCGGGCGAACTCGACGTGGGCGCCGTCGAGCTGCCGCGTGCGGTCGCCGACCCAGAGAAGGTGCCCGGAGGTCGCGTAGAAGTCGCCGGTCACCGAGTCGACGCGCGTGAGGGCCTGCTCGTAGCCGAGCAGCAACGCCTCGTGGGAGGTGTAAAGGTCGGTGGTGCGCAGCTCGGGATGGCGTTCGGGATCGAGCCCGATGGCGCGCATGAAGCCGACCGTTTCGCTGATGCGGTCGGCCAGCTCGCCGTATCGGTGCGACTGCGGGCTGTCCTTGACGAAGCCGAGCATCCAGCGGTGGGCGTTCTGCAGATTGGCGTAGCCGCCCGAAGCGAAGGCGCGCAGCAGGTTCAGCGTCGCCGCCGACTGGCGGTAGGCGTCGAGCTGACGCGAAGGGTCGGGCGTGCGGGCAGCGGGCGTGAAGGCGATGTCGTTGACGATGTCGCCGCGGTAGGCCGGCAGCTCGACCCCGCCCTGCCGCTCGCTCGGCGCCGAGCGCGGCTTTGCGAACTGGCCGGCCACGCGTCCGACCTTGATCACCGGCAGCGCCGCCGCGAAGGTCGTCACGACGGCCATCTGCAGCAGCACGCGGAAGAAGTCGCGGATGTTGTCGGCGCCGTGCTCGGCGAAGGACTCCGCGCAGTCGCCGCCCTGCAGCAGGAAGGCCTCGCCGGCCGACACCTGCGCCAGCAGCTGCTTCAGCTTGCGGGCCTCGCCGGCGAAGACGAGCGGCGGGAAGCTCGCGAGCTGTCGCTCCACGGCGGCGAGCGCGTCGGCGTCGGGATAGGTCGGCATCTGCTGGACCGGCCTGCTCCTCCAGCTTTGCGGAGTCCAGCGGTCGGTGGCGTGTCCGCGATCAGAGGACATGGCTTGCGCCTCCCCGGCGCGTCGGCCGCGGGCGCGGGCGGTGTTGGGCGGGGCGCCGGGGGCGGGTGCCTGGCGCGTGATCTTTCACGCCGCTTCATCCTCCGAGCCGCTCATCCTTGCAGCTGCTCATCCTCGACGCGTCCCTATACCAGTCTGGGCCGATCGCGGTACTCCAAAACGCGCGTGGCATCCCCCGTGCTGGCACGGGAGGCCGCCCTTGCCCGAGTCTGGCGGGGGTGCGCCCGCACCCGCGGTCCCGTCCGGCGGTGGACGGATTTCGACAGCGAAGTAAGCCTGAAAGATCAGCCGAGATGACCGATTTCCTCACCCGCATCGAACTGCGCGGCGGCAGCGCCGCCGACTACGAGCTTCTTGATCAGGCCATGGCCGCCGCCAGCTTTTCCAAGACCATCCGCTCCGAGCGCGGCGTGATCTACAACATGCCCAGCGCCACCTACTTCTCGCAGGCCGACAACCTGTCGGTCGCCGAGGTCCGCAACCTCGCCGTCAAGGCCGCAAGTCGCACCGGGCGCCGATACGACGTCATCACCGCGGCCGGCGCCACCGCCTTCGCCCTGCACCCGTGGTGACGCGGCCGACGGTGCGGTCGGAGCTTCGAGCTGCCATGCCCTTCGGCTGTGCCCGAAGACCGCTGCGCCCGATCCAGTCTGACAGCTCAGCGCGGGCAGTCCTTGCCGGGGAGCAGGTCGAGGCTGACCATCTGACCGGCCAGGGTGAAGTCGCCGTAGTCGAAGCGCAGGGCGCGCGACACGCCATTCTCGTACAGCTCGAAGCCGAGCACGTAGGCCGGTCCCTGGTCCTTGCGGCCTTCCTCGAAGTAGCTGATCGTCACCGGCCAGCGCGCCATCTCGTCCATCGCGGCCGCATGGGCCGCGCCCTCGTCCGCCGGGCCGGTCAGCGGACGCCCGATGATGGTGGTGGTGTCGTACACCTTCTTGCCGTCGTCGGAACCATCGAACACCTTGACGCCGAGCAGGCGCTGCCCGGCCTTCGCCGCCGCAATGATGCGCTGGAGGTGGGCGGTGGGGAACAGCACGTCCTGGCCGACGTCGACAGTCTGCTCGTTGGGCTTCATCAGCCGGATGGCGAGCACATCGCCGCCGCGGCGCTCGGCGTGGCCGTCGACCACGTCGGGCGGATTGCCGTCGCTGCCCGTCTTGATGTCGAAGGAGAAGCTGTGGCCGTCGCCGTCCTCGAAGGTGGCCGAGCGCATGTCGGACATGCGCGTCTGCCCTTCCGCAGGTTGCAGTTCCGTCACCTGCCGGAAGGTCTGGCTGTAGCCCTCGCAGGCCGAGCCGTTGAATTCGTAGGCGACCCGGCCGCGGGCGGAGGTGGGGCTCTTGCTGCCGATCGCGTCGAGAAGGGGGATGCGGTAGCTGGCGCGGTGCGGGGCGAGCGGCATGGCGGCCGGCAGCTTGGCCGCCGCGCCGCAC
>CALMGA010000298.1 GCA_937863205.1 uncultured Beijerinckiaceae bacterium
GATCAGCCCAGTGACCAGCGCCGCCGCGGCGGTGGGCGTGTCGACCCGACGCCAGGCGCAACCGTCGGTGAGCGTGGTATCGATGCTGTGCCCGGTGCCGCACACCACAGGCACCGGGCACAGGCACACCGCACGGGCCACCGCCTCCTCGTCCAGCGCCGCCAGTCCATCGCGCGCGCCGCCGCCGCGCACCAGCAACACGAGGTCGGGATGCAGCCTATCCGACCCCGGTGCGGCGGCCTCAGATAGCGCGCGGACCAGGGCGGCGGCGGCGCGCTCGCCTTCGAATGGGACGGCGATGGAACGTACGGCGATGACACCAGCCGTCTGCCAGCGGGTGAGGCGGGCGGTGACGTCGGCCCAGCCCGCCGCGCCGGCCGGGTGCACCACCGCGATCCGGGTCACGTCGGCGGGTGCCGGCAGCCGGCGCTGCCGATCCCACAACCCGTCGCGCTTCAGCGCCGCCATCGTCTGTTCCACCAGGCGGCGGCGTAGCGAGGCGGTGGCGCTGCGGGCGAGAGCGACGATGCGGGCGCCGAGGTGCCAGCGCGGGTCGAACGACGGCGCAATCAGCAGCACGGTCGTCATGCCGACGAGCAGCGCCGGATCAAAGCCGGTCCCCACCTCGCCCCGGATCGCCTGCAGGACCGAGGTGGGCAGGAAGGCGCGTAAGCTGGCGTTCTGTCCGGCGGCGGGGTCGACCAACTCCAGCGTGTGGCCGTAGCGCCCGGCACGCACGCCAACCACGCTCGCCTCCAGCCACAGTTGTTGCGGCAGGGCGGCGCGGAGCACGTCGGCGACGTGGGCGAGGAAGATGCCGACTGTCATCGTCGGCACGGTCGTGACTCGTGCCTCGCCGGCCGTTCTTTCCGGCTCGACCGCCTGGATCGGCTCATCGCGTCGTCCCGTCACATCTCGGGCGAGAGGCTGGGCGAGCTGTTTGTTCATCGGGGGCTCCTCTACAGGCACTACCCCTTTCCCTACGCGCTCTTTATATCGGCAGACTGTCCTTCATGTTTTCAACGAAGCTCGCCAAGGAGCTATGAGAGCGAGTCATTCGCATGATTTCTCATAGATGCCTACAATAGACTCGTCTTAAACTCTGCTTGCCAATCACCGGACCGCAACGACACAACCTGAGTTTGCCGTTCATCCCATTCAACATTCATGACCTTCTTGCCGTCTTTCCAGATATCAACACCATAACTTAGATTCTGCCCCGCATCGCTGACATCCAACACATCGGAGGATTTGACATTGGATCCAGGGAGTTTCGAAAAAGGCGTTCTATGTAGAATTTTGAAACTCCCGACAGCGGCCTCCATCAGGCGAATGTCGGGCTGTACCACTGTCCAACGCTCTTCTCTTTGTAATATCTGTAGGGCTATATCCCGCAGTTCGCACGCTTTCTCGACTTTTTTTGACATGTACATCCTCCAAGTGCGATTGGAAAAGTCAGGCATAATTGCTTACAATTAATATTAAGATTTATACGGGGATGGGCAGGTTCCTGTTATCTCGTCGGTCATCCAAGATCTCTACCTCCTCTTCTTTGTACGAATTGTTTCCTCGACCGATTGATCCTGACCTTTTTGTCTCCACTCTTAACGCTAGTGCCGTCCATCGTTTGATCAGAGATGGCTGGTTTCTGACCTCCTTGAGTTTTCCTCACCCGCTGATCCTGATGACGAGCTAGTGCCGCCGCTACGGCTCGGTCTCTTCGGCCTTCTGGAACGCCCGTGTACCAATGAGCGAATCTCCGTACCTGCAGCGCCGATCCACGCTCCAGGATGGTCCTGATGCCTTGGATAATTTCAGGTCCCAGCGCTTCTTCAGCGGCGGCAACGGTGATTTTGTCCGCCGTCGTCGATCGACCGAGCAGCTTTGCGGCATAAAATCCTGCGAGGATCCTGTCAGACTTCGGCACCTGGTCGAACGAGAACCGTGTAATCTGCTTACTTGAACGCCGACCTTCGATCACATGACGTTTATGAAGGGCCTTCACGGCCGTATCACGGGAATGCCGGTCACGCGTCCGCTCTCGCTTGACCCGGATCGACAACCGTCGAGCGTGGTGTAGGGACGGCAGTGCCCCACCTGCGAACGCGCCGGCCAGCAGAGCGGCAACGACGCCGGCGCCAGTCATCAGCACGCCTGTTGCCGCGAGGGCGAAGGCGAGCCGGTGCAGAGCTGGCGAGCCGAACAGGCGCGCGTTGCGGAAGGCGCGGTCGACACGCAGCCGACGCACCTCGTCGCGGACACGATGGAGTTCGAAAATCGCGTCACGCTGCGCCTTTAAGCTCATGCGGAACGCCTCGCGTTCCGCTTTCTCGAGATCTTCGCGTTGAGCCTTCCTCTTGGCCCGGAACGTCGCCAAAGCGATCGCATCGGCATCGGCGACGGCTTCGAAGATCCCGCGCTGCCATTCTGTGTCGAGTTCGCGCGCCGCGCCTTTGCGCGCTCGAGCGTGTCCTGTGTCGCGCTCGACCGCCTTCGGCTGCAACTGCGGGAAGGCCTGTTGCAGATGCCATTCCCGGAGCTGAAGCGGGCGGCCGTTCGCTTTGCCTTCGCGTCGTAGACAGCGCACGAGGCTGGTCTGGAAACCGCTCTCGTCCTCACCGACAAGGACGGCCTTCTCGCCGTCGCAGAGGTGATAGCCGTTCACTGCCAGCGAGCGAGCGAAGGCGTGGAAATCGCGCCCCGCCGTTTCGTAAAGATCGTAGACATGCGCCGACATGGCCGCGGGATCGCGGCCAAGGCGTCCGGCCTGCTGGCGATCGTTGCGCGACAATGCCTGCTGATCCGGACCGGCCGTCAGCAGGGCGAGTTGCTCGGCCTCTTCGGTCGCGCCCCGGGCGCGAAGCATGGCGATGTTCTCGGCCAAACGAGGCCCCGGTATGATCGCTTCACCGAAGCGGAGTTCCAGGCGACGACTGATGAGTTCGTCCTTGCCGTTGTTGTCGTGGCTCTTGATGGCACGTCCAGTGCGCAGGTCGACGATGCTGTACACCGCATGGAAGTGCGAGGGACGAGCGCCTTTGGCGTGCTGCACCACCGCGCGGGGGGCATCGGCGGCGATGCCGAACACCTCCTCGATGGTGGCCAGGGTGGTGGCGATCGCCTGATCATCGAGCGGCTTCCCCGGCGCGATCACGACGTGGACGAAGGAGCGAACGGCGTGGGCATTGCTGCGGCTGATGCCGTCCATCAGGCGCAGGGCAAGGTGGAGGTCGAGCGGTGCACCGCGGAAAAGGTCCCTGCGAACATCGACACTCTCGTTGGTGTCGTTGCGGAGCAGATGCACTTCGAGGCCTTTTGCCCGCCGGAATGTCGACTTGACGATCATGGATTGTCGTTGGCGCCAAGCGCATCGAGCACTGCCACCATGATGACCTGATTGTTCCGGCGGATCGCGTCCAACTCTCGCGCGATGGTTTGGCTGGAACCGCCTTCACCTCTGTTGAGAGCATGGGCGATCTGGTTGAGGTTGTTGCCTTGCCTGGAGAGTTCGCCCAGGAACATCCGCAGAAGATCGGCGTGCAGGACCCGCAGCCTGACGTTGCGGCGGACAAAGTCGACGGCGATGACGTCGCTCACGATCTTTCTCGCCCACTCGGCTGGCCGGTAGCCGTGCGCCTCGGCGACCTCGCGGAGGCGCACGGCGTCCTCGTCCGCGAGGCGGAAGGCGAAGCTCGCAGGGAAGCGGTTACGCCGCGGCACGACGCACCTCATTTCCGGGCCACAGCCCGGACAACTGCACCGCTCGCGCGTGCATCCGGGGGTCGACGGGGGCGAAGCCCCCTCGCAAGTCTCCGTGTATCCGTAAACACGGGACCACTTGCCCTCTTCCTGAAAGCAAATGTCCGAGACGTGACCCGCTAAGTGTACGTCGAGTATCCGCTTCGCGTTCGTGAGTCATCCGGAATTGTTCGTGATCGTGTGAGCCCGGTGCGAGGCGTTCCCGCCGCGACGGCTTGGCTGCGACGGATCGTCGACGGGTTCTGCCGCCCAAGGCGGGATCACGGCGCCCGTCGTCGCCAGCCAAGCGTGCCATCACGGCGCCGCCATCTTGCGAGTGGGCCTGCTTGGCGTTGCTTTGCCATCCAGCCTTGGCTGTGCGTCGGTCGGAGCCGCCGGCACCGTTACTTCGGCCCGATCGATGGCGGCGCGCGCCGCGTCGAGGCCGGCTTGGGTGAACGCTTCGTCGAACGCCAGGGCGGCGACACGATGGGCGATCTTAAACGCTTCGTGCGGCGGATGATCGATGAGCGTCAGCTGGACGACATGCTGGTAAACCAGCATCTGCAGCGTTTCGAGCTCGATCATCGGCAGGCCTCTGGCTTGGCGTAGCCGCAGCTCGGGTGAAGCGCCCTGACGGCTTGCCCGATAAGGGGATTTCCCACGTAGAAGGCAGTCACGAGCTTGACGAAGGACGGGTCGAGGTCCTCGATCCGCGCCAGCAGGAAGATCAGCAACTGTCGCTGGACGGAGTTGGCGTTGCTCCAGCGGACGAGGAGGTGGACGGCCGGCGGGTCGAGGGTCGGGAGCAAGCGGAGGAGGTCGGCGCGCTCGCCATCGTCCGGCAACACGCTCGCCAAAGCGGTCTGGCGCAACGTTTGCAATTTGGCGGGAGGCAAACCGGCGATCTCGGCCAGGTCGCGAGGGAGATCCGTCAGTCGTGACAGGGCGGCGAGGTCGCCGGCCGGCAGATCGGCGATCGCGCGGAGGATGAGGGCGGCGTTGGGCTCGTGCAACGCCCGGTCCAGCTCCAGGATCGAGTCGAGGTGATCGGTCCGTTGCTGGCGCGTTAAGGGACCAAGCCGGCGGGCCAACTGGCTGAGCGCTTCCAGGCGCCCCGGATCGACGAACAGACCGACTTGGCCGGCGAGGACCGCGACCATCGCGGCTTGACCCGGGACGGCAGGCCGATCCAGGTCGACCAGCGGCGCCACGAGCCGGCCGACGTCCGGCGGCACGGCGAGACGTTGCGCGAAGTCGTTCTCGCCCAAGCGCTCGGGGTACGGAAGGACGGCCCGCAGCCGGCGGGCCATCTCGATGTCGCTGACATGAGCGGGTCGCAGATTCGCTACGGCGCCGACGATGCCGAGCAGGACGAGCGTGACGATCATCCCGAGGAGCACGCCGAGGATGAGGCCGGCCCGTAAATTCCGCGTCCCTGTTTCGGTCAGGGCGCGCACATGGATGGCGGCGCTGACCTCGTCGTCGCGACGCCTTCGGGTGCGGTCCGCGCGGCGGGGATCGGCCCCGCCGCGCAGCAATTCGATGAGCTTCAGGCCGAGCTTGTCCATCGTCAAGCCTGCCGCGGCTTCGACTTGGCGGCCTTCGCGACCGCCTTGATCTCGTGATCCTCGCCCGGTTCTTCCGAACTCACCTGCGGCGCGTCGAGGGCGTCACGTTTGGCGATGGCTTCCTCGACCGCGGCGCCGAAGGCGGTGATGGTGCTGCGGAGCCACTCATTCAGGTGGGCCGCCACGTCGTCGTCGAAAAAGGCCTCCGCCTCGGCGCGATCCTCGTCGCTCAGCTTGGAGAAATCCTGCAGGGCACAGTCGGCGATCGACAGCCCGAAGCCGGTGGCCTCGTCGGCGTAGAGGACATTGGCATCCTCAAGCACGGTCTCGACGGCGCCGCGCGCGATGGCTTTGGTGCGGGTTTCGGATTGGATCCAACGTCGGAAGTATTGGTTGTGCCGTCCCTGGCCTTGATTGCGGACGAACATGACCGGCAGGTGTAGCTGTTCGGCGAGATCCATAAAGGCCGCCGCGCTCCTTTGGTTGTGAGACCCCAGCGTGATCGGCCGAACGATGACGATGCGGCCGTTCAGCCTACGGACAAGCTGCACGAGCCACGGCAGCAGGCCGCGGACCGGCTGCTCCTCCCGCGCGCCCACATCCATGACGATGTGCTGGACGAGTTTGCTTTGCACCGCCTTCAGCAGCGTGAGGAGGATGCCTTTTGCCACCTGCTCGCCGAGGTCGAGCATTTTGGTGTCTTTGACGACCTGTGCGGTCGTGCTGTTGGAAAAATCGGTGTCGATCATCCTGACGATGAACTCATCGTCGTGGCGCAGCAGGGCGCCGCAGATCTGGGCAATCAACGACTTGCCGATTCCGCCTTTGTCATCGACGACGATCAGGAAGATGAACGATAACAGAAATTTATGGCGGACGAGGGCGAGGACCGTCGAAAGGTTGTCGAGCATCGATGTCTCCAGAGATGATGGCCGATGATGTGTGTTGAGGCGCACTCGGCCGGACGCCTCCGGCACCCGAGCCGGACGAACTCGGGTGGCGGCGGCGACCAGCGTCTACTTGACCCGAGGTGCGATGCGAGCGCCGTCGCTGCGCGTCGTCGAGGACACGTCCGGCGATTTGGTGGGTGTCCTGACAACGTCCGTCGGCGGGATTGCGGGGACCTTCGCTGTGGCTGGCACGGGCGTCGCCCGCTTCGCGGCGCGGGCCGCCTTCGTGGGCATCGCCTTGCTCACGTACAGTCGGATCGTGTCGGGCTCCGGATCGAGCCCTCCGACGCGGAAGGATTCCGCAATAGCCTTCCAGCTCTTACCGCCCCGCCTCGCTGCGAGCAGATCTTGGCGCAGTTCCACGACCAACGCGCGCAACGAGATCGTCGGCGAAACCGGCGTGCTTGCCAGCTCGACCCGGATGAGGGCAGCGACCGACAGAAGCGAACGCGCTCCAGTACTGAGCGTGCCGCCATCCATGGGATCGACGACCTCGCGCAGGGCCTCAGCCTCGTTGTCGGGCGCCGACGTGTCGAGCGAGGGAGGCGACGTGGAGTTGTTCTTCGGCATGGTACTCTCGGGGGTCTTCGAGTTTGATGAGATTACGACAATCAATGTCAGGCCTGCGTCGCATCTATGCTGCGAAGCTCGCATCTATTACTTGGAGGCGACTATGAGAGCTGGAAGATTGTCAGCGACGGGCGGTCGCGATCGGCGGCACAATCGTGCGCCGCCACGTTGCCGGCGTCGATGCGCGGCAGGGCCGCCACCCTATGCGTGCCCTCGTGCCGCTGCGCGTGGAGGATCGCCGCCAAGCCGACCTGCATCAGGTCAGCCATCAGGTCCTTCGCCGCCACCCGCGCCTGCTGGAGCATCGCCCGGGGCTTCAAGCGCTCGCCAGGGTACGCGGGATCAAGGGGCACGTCGGCCTGCGTCACCGTCCTGGTCGGCAGCTGCCACGACAGACGCTGCCGGCTGAGTTGGCCGGGGCGCCCGAGGATGGCGTCGAACCGGAACCCGTCATCCAGGGGAACGGGTACGGCACGTCCGTCCTTCCTGAAAATGGTTCCGCTACGGATGAAGATTGCCTTGACCTCGAAGGCATGACCGACCGGCACGCAGCCCGTCGGGCAATCGATGCAGGTGAAGCCCGTCTTCGCGAGGTGGACGTCGAGCTCTTTCTCGGCCGCATCGTCCAACGCGCAGGCCCGCAACGTCGCGATCAGGTCGGGCTGCAGGCGCAGGATGGACGACCAGCGCCGCAGGTCGGGACGCACGAACGGCAGGAGATCGATTTCGAAGCGGTGGCCGGTTTCTGGACCAGCCCTCTGCGGGAGCTTGTCGAGGACGGCCTGCGTGATCGCGATGAAGCCGGTGTAAACGGGCTGTGGACCGCAGGCTTGCGCGACGGCGGTGTCGATCTGAGAAAGGTGCTGATGCAACCAAATCATAAAAGCCTCCGTTCATGCAAGGAGCGCCAGACGGACGCTAAGCCTCCCCACATCTTGCAGATCTGCAACATAATGGCGTGTTGCAAATTCTCAATAGGTCGGTAGAATTGCGGTTAATGCCTCGGCGCCGCTCGACGCGATGGTATGTCGAAACGAGGACCCATGCCTGACGCCAACGGCGCGTGGATCGAACCCGCGCTCGCGTTCTCCGCTCGGCTCGCCGAGGTGGCGAAGGGTGAACAGCCCCGGTTTTTCGCCGAGCAGAGCCTCGTCTTCGGCATCACGGTGCAGACCCTGCGCCGCAATACCCTCGCCGCTCGTTATTGCGCCAGCCACGCCAAGGGGGTCGGCCTCGCTGTCAAGGATGTTGTCGCGGCGGCGCTGACAGTCGAGATGCTGATTCGGCTTGAGCGACGTGATCGTGCCGCGGCCAACAAAATTCGAAAGGCCGTGTTCGAGGGTCGAGTGAGCGCCCGGGAGATGCAGGAAAGATTGAGGGCAGTGCCTGAAAGAAAGCCCAGGGGCCGTCGGATGAGCGAATGGACGTCGTTCGCCCTGGGGATCATCGAAATGTGCTACACGGAAGCACCGCAGAGCTTTGCAAAGGCCGAACATTCCGAGATCGGCAAGCTTCTTAAGGTCGACATCGAGGTGTGGCTCAAAGGGGCCAAGGTGCCGGACGCCATCTTCCTGTCACCCCTCGACGACTACTCGGAATGCGCCGGACTGACGTTCGAGGATCAGGTGCCTTTCATCCTTGCGGCTTGCGTTATGAATCCCAGGGTTAATCTGGCACTTCACGAAAGGAGCGAGGCCGACCGCATTTTCGAGGTTTTGGACAAGGCTCGCCGCAAGCTGCCCGCAACGCCTCGACTCTTCAGGTTGTATGGAGATGATGACGACGATCTCGATGTGGCGGTTCGAGCCGTCTCCGAATAGTAATGAGATTGCGACACCTGTAATATAATCCGGACATCAGGCGCCGTCTCGTCGTCGATGCTCAGGCGACACATCGGCGTTAACACATTGGATGGGTGCGGCTTCAGACAGCATTGCGAGCGCCTTCCATGTAACATGCCACGTAGAAGCATACCCGCATCAGGGTTCAAGCGGCCTGAGCGGCGGGCAAAGCGCCTCCAAGGGATTATCCAGGGCCGCCCGGCGCGGACACGAGCCGCGATCGCTGTGCAGATGCGTGACCTGGAACGGCAAGGCGATGATCGCCTCGTCGAGGAAGGCCACCGCCGAGGCGGTGGTTTCGTCGTCCTTGACCGCGAGGTGGACGTAGCGCGTGGCACGGTCGATGGCGACGTACAAGAAGCGCTTGCGAGTGATGCCGTCGCGATCTCGCAACTTGGGCAGGTGCTTCACGTCGAGGTGGATGAAGCCGACCTCGTAGGGCTGAACGCGCCATGCGGCCTGCGGGCCTGCCCGGAGGGCGGCAAGCGGTTCAGCCCGTCGGCCTTGAGGATGCGGTACACGGGCTCGCGGTTCAGGTGCGGCACGAAAATGGCTGACCACGAAGGTGAGATCGTCGAGCGGGAAGCCGGTGGCGCGGCGCAAGGCGCACACGATGGCGCTCTTCCTCGTTCGCCTTCCAAGGCAGCTTGTGGGGTCGTGCCGAGCGGTCCTGGCAGTCGGCAGGGCCGCGCTGGCGCCACTTGCGGATGGTCTCAGCCGATACGCCGTAGCGCTGGGCGAGCACGCCGGAGCGCTCGGTTGAGCGGGCAATCTCGGCGCGCACGGCTGGGGTGGTGCGGGCGTTGGGATGGATCGAGAGCATCAGCGGGCCCTCCGGGGCGACCTGCGCCGGCGCAGGCCGTCAAAGCGCCCAGCATTCTTCGTGATCGCTTAACGAACGTGATCCCAACAACGTTCCGCTACCAGACAGCTAGTCGGCCTTGAGTCGAGATTGACGGCTCCTCGATTGACTTTGCTCGAGCAGTTTCACGAAAACTGCTGCGCAAAAAGCAGCAGCGCGGGGGACCTATGAGGGCGTTCGAACTTGACCATCGTCTCATCGATTCCTACGCTCGTTTCTCTCGGTCTTTCAGCACCATTCTATCTGCGGACCTGAAGGCAGAGATCGATCGCCAATACGACGCGGGACGTTTCTGGCCCGACGCCCTGCTATCTATCAATCCCCGTTTCCTTAAGGGGCCAACTGTTGACGATCTGGTCGCCTCCGGCGATCTAGATGTAGCAACCGGAAAAATCTTCCGGTTGGGGCTGGCGCCTTTGCGGTTCCATCGCCATCAGGCGCAATCGATCGCGAAAGCCCGAGCTGGTCAGAGTTATGTGGTCACGACCGGCACCGGTTCCGGCAAGTCGCTCTGCTTTTTCGTGCCGGTCGTCGACTCGATCGTTCGCGCGCGCAAAGTCGGCAAGCCGCGCAAAACCAGCGCCATCATCGTCTATCCGATGAACGCGCTGGCCAACAGCCAGATCAAAGAGATCGAAAAGTTCATCTCTCAATCAGGCCTACCCGCAGAGATTACGCCGGTCGTGCGCCGCTACACCGGCCAGGAAAGCCAGGAGGAACGGCACAAGATAGCCGACAATCCGCCAGATATTCTCCTCACCAACTTCATGATGGCCGAACTGCTTCTAACGCGACAAGACAACATCGATACAAAGGTTATCGAGAACGCAAGCGGTCTAGACTTCATCGTCCTCGATGAACTCCACACCTATCGGGGCCGTCAGGGTGCCGACGTCGCCATACTTGTCCGCCGCCTTCGCAACCGCTGCACGCCAGACAAGGCGCCGATTTGCATTGGAACTTCGGCCACCATGGCGAGCGAAGGGTCGGATGCGAACCGCGCGCAGGCCGTGGCGGATGTCGCGTCGAGACTTTTCGGAGTTCCCATCGGGCCGGAATCGGTCATCGACGAGTCGCTCGAACGTGCAACGGACGATCGCCTGAAGCTCGACGATGTACGGGGAGAGCTTGCGCCGGTCCTGACGTCCGCGCTTCCGACGGTTCTGACCAACGAGGCTCTCAAGGAGCACCCTTTGGCTGTTTGGACAGAGTTGGCGATCGGTCTGGAGGACGGCCAAGAGCTGAAGCGTAAGAGACCGATCCAGTTCGGGGAAGCCGTCACCCTGCTGTCGCGGAACAGCGGCGTTGATGCTGAGATTTGCCGAAGCAGTCTCGAGGGCTTCCTCACTCGGGTCAGCCTACCGGAAAAAGACAGAGGCGGCTCAGGAAGCGGCGCTTTCCTGGCGTTCAAGCTTCACCAGCTCATCTCGGGCGCGGGGGAAATTTTCACCACGCTGACCGAGAAGCCGAGAAATGTGCTGTTCGAGGGGCAGCTCGAAGACCCGGATGCGCCGGGCCATCGCCTCTACCCGACCCGCTTCTGCCGGGAGTGCGGGCACGAGGTTCATGTCGTTATCAGAACCGACGATGCTCAAGGTGTCCTATTCGTTCCGAGGAACATCGACGACGCACCGCTCAATGATCAAGAGGGCGATGCTGCGGGCTATTTGACGCCCGCAGGCGATGGCGATGCCGATTACGCCTTCACGGGCGATGTCGAAACCTATCCGGAGGACTGGCGCGAGGAGCGCAACGGCGTCGAGAGGTTGCGCGCGAATACCCGAACGGGATCGTCGGCGCAGAGGTGATGCTTGACGGCGTGTGCTGGGCCGTCGTGCGGCCGCTGGGAGTCCGTCGACGCCATGTCGCGATCGCCGACGGCAACCTCGATGAGATCGCTGCGGGCGATGGAGCAACCACGAGCATCGATCCGTTGATCGAGGCGATAGAGCAAGCCATCGTGAGTCACGGTGTCGCGAGTCTGGCCCGCCTTCAGCCCGGCCAAAAGGCATGGCCGATCGCGCTCGCTTGGCTCACGCGCGATCAGGAATGCCGCTTCGACGACGTTCTCGACTGGCGCTCCCCCGCATCGGGCTCCGACGCGCCACTGCCTGCAAGTGGGCGTGAAACCGGGCCACGGCGCGAGGCGCTTCGGGCATTCCTCACGGCGATCACCGAAGAGGAGCAGCAAGCTCGGCGCGCCGAAGAAGCGATGCGAACGGATGTCGCTAATGCCGAGCGCGAAATATCCTACCTCGATTGGGATCGTGGCCGACGCCACGCGCGATTGATCGATCAGCTCGGCCTTTCCGGGCAAACGCTGCCGGAGATGCCCCTACTCTTTGAGGTGCTTCGGAAGGCTGCCGACGACCGGCTTGCGGCCGCAGTTCAGTTGCCGCCCGGCGACATGGCTGAACTCAGCCAAGCCCGGAAGGCATTGCAGAGTGCCCGAGAAGAGATGAGGCGCACCGACGAAGAGCGCAGCCGCTTAGAGGGGCAGGCTCCAGCCGAGAAAGAAGTCCTCAGGCTGCTCTATAGCGAAATACCCAGCCTATCGTTCGCTGCAGAGAACGCCGCCAATCAAGTTTGCCCGATTTGTGAAGTGCCGATCGACAAGGTGCTCGCCGAGAAATGCGGCCTGTCCCACAAGCTGCACAACGAGACGGAATGTCGAGCCCGCTTGGCCACCAAACGTCAGGAAATCGGCGATCAGAAGCAAAAGATCGACGGTTTGGAAGCTCGACTAAAGACGCTCCAACCCGCCGCCGCTCTCGGGCGTCAGCAAATCGAGCAGGCAGAGAAGCGGGTCCAGGACATCGAAAACGTGCGCGACGCGCGCGCATCCGCTTGGCAGGTGGCGACGCAACTCAAGGAAGGGGTGGAACGTGTCGCCGAGCTGTCGACCGAGCGAGATGAGGTGCGAAAGCGGCTGCGGGGCCTCGAAGACAAACTGGCCAAGGAACGGGAAAGGCTTGCGGCTTTCCGCGACAAGCAGGCTCTGACATTCGGCAGGATAACCGAAAGGTTTTCGGCCATCATTCGCCGCCTGGTCAACGAGAATGCGAAGGGAGCGGTAACGCTGAGCGGGGATAGGCTACTATTAACTGTCGATGTCGATGGGGATCGCCGCACGGCGGCCATCGAATCCCTGAAGGTTTTGGCGTTCGACTTGGCATGCGTCTGCCTGAGCATCGAAGGCGCAACCCGCGTTCCCGCATTCCTTATCCATGACAGTCCTCGTGAAGCCGATCTCGGCCTTTCCATTTACGATGAACTTTTCCGCCTGATGCGTGACTTTGAAAAGCTGACGGAAACTACGGCCTTTCAGTACATCGTGACGACGACGACCCGTCCCCCCGACGACCTTCGTCGCGATCCTTGGCTGAGGCTGACCTTGAGGGGCGCGCCTGGCTCGGAGCGATTGATGGCGCGCGATCTATAGCGAGTATCTGACCAGTGCTCGAAGCGCCCCAGTCCTTTGTCGTCCGCGAGGAATGCCAGAAGGCCGCATCTCAGAACGGCTTCCGCCGTTTTCTGGGGGAGAAGGCGGGTTGGGCGGCTTTCGGCTCGACCACAGCGAAGGGCATTATCTATCTGGCGGCCACGGGGCCTTCAGGGCCGTGGTATCTGGCCCTCGACCATCTCGGGGTCGTCCGCGAACTAAGATTGCCCTCCGCTACTATGTCCGGCCCCGGCCACGCGCGCTCTGCCTTCGGCTCTCTCGGCCCACTATATGTGGTCCTACGTCGCGTCTATGAACTGGGCGTTAGCCTGCCCGACGTACCGCTGCGGGAGTTCGAACGGCGCATCGCAGATCTGCCTCGTACAACGGAAGTTGAACGCTTGGTCGTACGGAGGATAGGGCAAGATGTTTTTCGCGATTGCCTGATGGAATACTGGCAGGGTCGCTGCCCGCTGACTGGGATCTCCGACCCGGCTCTGCTACGCGCGTCGCACATTATCCCATGGTCAGAATGCGAAAGTGACGCTGAGCGGCTTGACGTGCATAATGGCTTGTTGTTGTCGGCGCTGTGGGATGCCGCCTTTGATCGCGTACTTGTGAGCTTCGAGGATGATGGCAGCCCTGTGTTTTCCTCGGAGCTCAGCGAGAAAGCGCGCTCTGAACTCCGTTGGAGTGCTACCGCTCATCTTACAGAGCAACATCGCCAGCGGCTTGCACGCCATCGTCAACTGATGAGAGAAGCGCAGCTATGTACGCGGTGAGCTGAGCTTCTATCCAGGAGCAGATACTCCAGAATTCTGCTGTGGGCCAATTCCTGCTATCGCTGTTCACTACGGGCCACCGCGTCGCAGCTCGAAATGATCACCCACGGGTGGTCAGCGATCCGCAGCGCTGTGGTAGCTGGACCCAGTAGTAGAAGGAGTTTACAACAAGTACGGTGGTAGGTTGTCCAAGCCTGCCTTCATCTCGGCAATCGTCGCGGTGAAGTAGCCGTCAGCCACGTCCCGTTTCTCGTTGTGACCACAGATGGCATGCTGGATGCGCTCTTCCATGCGGCCCGTCGCTCTGGTGATGAACGAGTGTCGCCAGCCGTGGTTCGGATCGACGCCCTCGCTCAACTCAATATGATGCTGGATCCATTCCGCGATCTGGCTCGCCCGCTGTTCCTGGATCGTGCGCTCGACATTGATGACCTTGCGCGGCCGGTCGCCTACGAAGAGCAGCCCGTCCGGTGCAGATCGTACAAAGTCGAGGAAACCCTCGTCGATCAGCGCAGCGTGGAGCGGTACGATGCGGGCGTTCCCCGTCTTGGTCTGCCGGAAGGTCATGATCCAGATGCCGGTCTCTGCATCCTGCTCGACATCAGCTTTGGCGAGCCAGAGCGGTTCCTGAATGCGGCTGCCGGAGTACGCGCAGATCCATGGTGCCCAGCGTCTCGAAGCAGCCGCCTTCGGGTAAGCGCCACCGATCGTCACGCTTCGCGCGAGATTGAGGATCGCCGCCACTTCCTTCGGTCGGAAGAAGGGCGGCCGTTCGCGCTTGATCTTGGGAAGGTCGAGTCGCACCCCTGCAACGGGGTTGTCGGACCGCAACCGCCGGCCGTCCCGTGTCGTGGCGAAGGTGAACACCGAGGCTGCGGCGACAAGATCGTTGCGGTTCACCGTCCCCGCGGCGATCCGGTCGACATCGCGACGGTGCTCCGCCCAGGCCCAGATGTCGTCCTGTTCGACGCTGCGGACGTCCTTGTCCTTGAGGAACGCGGCGAGGCTCACCAGCGATGGCGTGTAGCGGCGGATCGTGCTCGCCTCCACCTTGTCGGTCTTGCTGGCGCGCCAACGCTCGAACAGCGTGGCGACCGAGACCCTCGCCTCGGCTTCGAACTTCGGGAACCGGTTGGCGTGAACATCCGGCGAGAAGTCGCCGCTGGCCGTCTGTTTGAGGCGCGCGGTTCCGAACAGCGTGGCCCGACCGATCTGGTCCAGAAGCTTCTTCCGGGTCGCGGCATCCAGGCGCAACCGGTGCCGCGAGCAGATGGCGTCCGCTCGGGTACCAAACAGGTCTTCCATCGCCTGATCATGGGTGATGGACACGTAGGCGTTGGAGAGATCGGTGCCGTTTCGCCAAGCCATCAACTGCGGGCCGTATGGCAGCTGCAAGTCGGCGAAGAAGCGCGCATCATCTTCCGCAAGGGCGACCGCGTCGGTGGGATCGCCTGGATCGCAGGTTCGCCAAGACTCGATTTCCTGCGCATGCTCCCGCGACGCTTCTTCGAAGTCCGGCGGCGTATCCTCGCGCCCGTTGCCGACCATATCGCGGTAGGCTTTGCCCGCGAGGGCAACGATCTGCTTGAGGGTCAGCGATGGTGCGTCATTGCCGTTCGGTGGATTCGTTGTCAGTGAAGCGATTGTCACGTCCGGGTCGCCGGGGCGGTCGCCGTTGACCGGCAGCGGGGAACCGAGCCGGACGCTGTCCCAGAGCGCATCGAGGACGGCTGACGCGAGCTTGCCGCGCTTGTGCGCGGTCTTCGTGTCCTTGGTCCGCAGCGAGATGCTGACCTTATCGGTGATCTTGGTGTCGACGTTCCGGCCATCGACGGGGAGCTTGATGCGTGTGCCGCGGACGCGAGCCGCGATGTCGGTTGGCACGCGGACGTTGAGGTAGGCAGTGCCGTCGAGGAAGATGACGCCGGGCATTCGGAGGGCCATTGTGTGGGACCGCTGTGTGGGAGCGGCCGCTCAAGACCCTAGCAAATCAGCAACTTATTGAGACATCGTAGAGAAGGGATGGTGCCCAGGAGAGGACTCGACCCTCCAAGGAACTGCGAAAAACGCCATAGCTACACGGCGTTAGGCTGACTGAAGTTCGCAGAAGTGTGCATGCGAGGTGTACATGGCCGACTGACGGCAGCCAACCCTGCAGCACCGTTTATCCAAAGCTTGAGTCCTGCGGCTGACCCACCATCCCCACGTGCACATGATCGTGCCGGGCGGCGGCCTGTCACCAGACGGAAGCCGCTGGATCGCCTGCCGCCCCGGCTTCTTCCTGCCCGTGCGGGTGTTGTCGCGCCTGTTCCGGCGGCTGTTCCTCGACAGGCTCATCGCCCTGCACGAGACCGGGCGGCTCGTCTTTTTCGGCGAGCAGGCCCACCTCGCCGATCGCACCGTTCTTACGACCCACCTCGCGCCCCTGCGCAAGGCCGAGTGCCGAGTAGATGGGGACGTTGCCGT
>CALMGA010000299.1 GCA_937863205.1 uncultured Beijerinckiaceae bacterium
CGCATTGTGAAAAGCTCCTGGCCGACGCCGTCAATGCCAACCTGCCAAAGTAGTGTTAGAGCATCGGACCCTAAATCGGGTCCGGCCCTATGCTCTCATCTATGGTGGCGCATCGGTGCGGTCGCTTGATGCACACCCTTTCGAGAACGGCACGGGAAAGTGTACTTTTCGATCGCGTCTATACAGCAAGTGGGGTTGGGTTGGTTGGCCAAGGCATGCAAAGGCTGCTTAGCGTGTCGGTTGCGGCTCACTGTCTTCCGCTCGAAGCCGCGAACTGCGACCTGACGAGGTGGAAGCCGGCCGTGCATGCGCCTTCTTCGAAGCGTCCGGGATCTTTCAAGCGTCTGGTCCCCTTCTACGCCGCATAAGGGTTTGGCACGAAGCGTAAGACCTGCGCGGCGACGTCGGGCGCGAGATCGGGGCTCATCGCGACCAAGGGGTTGGACAGCACCGAGCCGCCGGCTGCCACCCGGCTCGCGATCTTGGGCATGTAGGTCTGCTCGGGATCGAGCGGCAAACAGCGCCTCCCGGGCCGGCAGGCCGAGGCCGGTCGCCGTATCGCATCCCACGTAGCCGCCGCCGAAGTCATTGCGCTGCGTCATGCGGATCGAGGCGTAGCCATTGTCGTCGAAGATGAAGATCTTCAGGTTGGGCGCACAGCCGCCACCGCTCCCAACTCCTGGAGGTTCTGCGCAAAGCCGCCGTCGCCCTCGACCAGGATGACCCGTCGGTCCGGCGCGGCCAGCGCCGCCTTCAGCGCGCCGCTCAGCCCGTAGCCCGTCGAGGCCAAGCCCCTGTTGGTGATCATGCGCTGCCCCTGCTTCTGCGCGAAGGCCTGCATCATCACGGTGAAGGCGCCGCCGCTTCAGCAGGGGACGATGATGTCGTCGGCCCGCGTCAGCCCCGTCGTCCTGCACAGTTCCGCCACCGCCAGGGCGTCATCCGTGATCTTGCGCGAGTTGATGTCCTCGCGGTCCATCCCCGCCGAGAGGGCGAAGTCGACGCGGCCGAGGACGATGCCGGCGAGACCGTCGGGCGCCTTCAACAATTCCGCCATCGCTTCGCGCTCGTGATACGAGTTGAGTTTTCGAGGTCGACCAGGAAATCCGTATCTTCGCGCTCCTGCAAGGTATGGATCTTTTTCTTGGCATCGATGAACTTCGACAGCGCCTGACACTACGTGGGCAGAACGGGCGATCTGCAAGTCATCTCAGTCACTTACCGAAAACGGTGAATTAGGACAAGTCATTGATTTTGCTGGCTTCACCTCAAAACATGCTTGGGTCGTGCTAAGGCGTCTCGACCATCAGTGCGATGATGTAATCAACACCGAGCTGCTTCGACTCCATGCGGTCGCGGATCGCCTCGCAACCCCGATCTTGAGGCCGAGCTTCAGATTGGCCTTCCGGCAGATTTCCAGGGACCGCAGGAGTTCATCGATGCGCGTGCCTTCGGCCTCGAACCCAGCACACCCCCGCGCTCGCGCGACGAGGCCGGGCGGCGATGGTCGCGCCTCCCCGACGAGCGGGGCGCCGGTATTTCAATCGTGCTGGAACTCCTTCGGCCGCTGCTGTGGCGGCGAGGTGCATTCCACGGCGGTGAAAGATTCGAGGATGCGATAGGTGTGTTCCGCATTGGCCGGGACGAGATAGGAGTCGCCCGGCTTCAAGGATGCGGTCTGTCCTTCGATCATCAGCTCGGCGCGGCCCGAGATCACATAACCGATGGTCTCGTAGGAACTGCGGTGGGGCTGCTTGTCGTGGGGCTGCTCGTTGCGCCAAAGCCGCATCGACATGTTGGCGCCGGCGGCGAGCGAGACTTCGGCATCCCCGGTGGGTACGGCGTCATGGCCGCTGACAATCACGAGCGTCATCTCGTTCACCTTTCCTGGCTGCCGGATCGGGTCAGGCAGCGTGTTACTCTTACAACATCGGCTGGCAGAATGCGGCCGTTTCGCAGAAAGCCACTGCGACATCGGTGACCGGTGCGCGCGACGCGACTAGCCTGGAACCATCGCGTGGGGGGCTCGACAGGCCGGCTTGGCGGAATAAGCGGTTTCGATCGCGCATGGCGCCAGCTCCGCGCTTGGCTGGACGGGCATGATCGAGCCAACCCGCGCAGTCTACACGACGAAACAGGGCGCCGGGGATGCCTGACCGCTTGTCGCAGTAAGAAGCTTGTAAGCACGCGTCAAGACAAGCTCAAGCCCTTAACCTGTCGGGAAGGTCCAAGGCGCGTCGTAACAACTATAGGTACGGGGGAGATCTTTCGATGGAAAACGCTTTCGAGACTGGGCGGATGCCGAACGCAACATCTGCGATGGATTTTCCGTTCTGGTTCGACCTTTGGCAGAATCGCGGCTGGTCGCGACGCGTCGCGCGCAACTGGCAGATGGACGCGGCCTTCCGCGACAAAGATCGATCCTTTCTCGACATCGTCTTTCCGACGCTGGCACCCGAGCAGAAAGCCTATGTGACCACCGTGCTGCAGCACGAGGAACATCGCTGAGTCCTTCCGGTGGTGCCAGGCGAGGCCGATGATGTTCGACTGTGGATCGGGCCGTTGTCGAGGACCGGCAGCACGGGTCTTGTTGCGCAATCCGGCTGCGGGCCGTAGCGGCGTTCGAGATGCCCCGGGAGAGCGATGCCGCCTGCTCTGCGCCTGATCGCCGAGGATGATCTTTGAAATCAGAACATCGGACCACGGATCGGGTCCGATGCTCTAAGCAGGTTTCGCAAAAGTGCCGCGCGGTTTCGCGATCAAAACTTGCGATGTACCAAAGAGCTAAGCAGGTTGCCGTTGGCCTGCCAACGCCAACCTGCTTAGGTAGCCAGCCCCGTCGCTTCGGCCCGCGGATCGGCTCCGCGGGCCGCGCAGGCTTGCGCCGTGGGCGGACCGCGCTTGCTGCCACCGCGTGTATCTTCTCAGCCGGTCCGGGTAACATGCGGCGGCGCGGAGCCTCGAACTGCGCCGCAAGGTCGCGCGCGACCTTGCCGGCTTGTCGATGCCGGTCATGTCCGATCCGCTGCCGCCATCGCGCAGTCTCGTCGAGCGCGGCTGCGTCTTGTTCACCGGCGGTGACGCGCGGGTCGGTCTCGTCGGCTGCTCGCGGCGCCAAGGGCCGACCAACCTCGGCACCATCTTACCCCGCCGACCGGCCGGTCAGCCGTTGAGCTCGTCGCGCAGCTGCCGGGATGGGGCGCCGGCGCGCTGCGCGGCTCCATAGCGCGTCCGCATGGGCGTGATTGCCGTTCCGCTCTCCCCGGACGACATGAAGGCGGCGGCCGGCGTCGCCATGCTCAAGCCCGCGAAGGATGGAATTGCCATGAAGGTCCCCGTCATCCTGTCCGGATCGCTGGCTGCCGCGCTTGGCGTCACCGGCCTGGGTTTCCGGCTTGGCGGCGTGGGTGCCGCCTCGCCCCCGGCCGTCTTCCAGCCGCCACCCGAGGGCGCCATCCCCGACGATGCCTTCGGCCAGATGGTGAAGCTCGGCGAGGCGATCTTTCGCGACCCTGCCGCTCATGCCGGCAACTACGTCGGCAACGACCTGCGCTGCTCCAACTGCCACCTCGATGCCGGCCGCCTCGCCGGCTCGGCGCCGATGTGGGCGGCCTACGTGTCCTATCCCGCCTTCCGCCAGAAGAACGGTCGGGTGAACTCATTCCAACAGCGCCTGCAAGGCTGCTTCCGTTACTCGATGAACGGGACGGTGCCGCCGATGGGTGACCCCGTGCTGACCGCCCTGGAAAGCTACTCGTATTTCCTCGCCAAGGGCCTGCCGACCGGCGAGGAGCCGGCGGGACGCGGCTTCACGAAGCTGGCGGAGCCGGCGATGGCGCCGGACTACGCCCGCGGCGCGGCGGTGTACGCCCGGACCTGCGCCGCCTGCCACGGCGCTGACGGCGCCGGCCAGACGTCGGGCGGCACCGTGGTCGCCCCCGCCCTGTGGGGCCCGCGCTCGTACAACTGGGGCGCCGGCATGGCTTCGGTGACGGACGCCGCAGCCTTCATCCACGCCAACATGCCGTTGGGCCGGGGCGGCTCGCTGACGCCGCAGCAGGCCTGGGATGCCGCGCTCTACGTCAACAGTCAGGTGCGCCCGCAGGATCCGCGCTTCACCGGCGATCTCGCGGCGACGCGGGCGCAGTTCCACGACAGGGAGTTCTCGATGTACGGCGAGACGGTCGACGGCCGCGTGCTGGGCGACCCCGCGACCACCCCGCCGGCTGGCACCGTGCCGGGCGCGTCCATCGCCGCCGCGCCCGCCGCGCCCGAGCCATCGGCGGAGTGAACGCGACCGCCTTTCCGCCCGCGCCGAGCCCCTCGACATAGCTCGGCGAGGCCGGGCCGCTGATCCCGGCGCTAATTTCCTCACGCCCGCTCGATTCCTCAGCGGGTTGGCGCAAGCCTGCTTGGGATCGCCTTCGGCCGACTGGACCGATTGACGAGGGCGCGAGCACGCCGAGGCAGATCGGGTCGCATGCTGAGCCTCATCGGATTCGATGACGCGATCGGCCGCTGTTTCGTTCTTCCACGATCATCCGGCAGTTGTGCAGTTCACCCATCGTGATTTCCGTCACCAGCCTTTTCGGTTGCAAATGCGTTCAGCCAAGGCGCGTGCTCCGCGGCGGCCACGGGATGGAAATCATCCCGCGACAGCATGGACGATGGCATGAAATGTGATCTTTGCCACAAAGGATAATCTTCCTGGAGGTCACGCACCCAGGTCAGACCATGAGGCATGATGGAACGGGCTGACGCTTGGCATCTGACGGATCGGCTCGAGGCCGAACACGGCAAGGGCGATCCGTTCGCGGCTGCCGTTCGCGCCACCCGCATGGCAATGATCGTCACCGATCCTCGCCAGCGGGATAATCCGATCGTGTTCGTCAATGACGCCTTCTTGAAGCTTTCAGGCTACGAGCGTGACGAGATCATGGGTCGGAACTGCCGCTTCCTGCAGGGCGCCGGAACCGACAGGGGCGCGGTGCGGCAGGTCCGCGACGCCATCGAGAACAACACCGACATCGCCATCGACCTGCTCAACTATCGTAAGGATGGGACGCCGTTCTGGAACGCGCTCTATATCAGCCCGGTGATCAACGAAGCCGGGGAAACCCTCTATTTCTTCGCCTCGCAGATCGACGTTTCGGATCGCGTCTTGGCGCAGCGACGCACGTTGGACGAGAAGGAACACTTCGAGCGCGAGGTGGCGAAGCGGACCCGCGAGCTGACCGATGCGCTCAGCGCCAAGACCATGCTGGTCCACGAGGTCGATCATCGCGTCAAGAACAACCTGCAGATGATCGCCGGGCTGCTATCGATGCAGGCGAAGGCCATCACCGATCCACCCGCCCGCGCGGCGATGGAAGCGATGCAGGCCCGCGT
The DNA here is from genome assembly GCA_937863205.1 of uncultured Beijerinckiaceae bacterium. The sequence goes on from CALMGA010000299.1 coordinate 5,389, forward strand.
CGAAGCCCTGGGCACCGTGCATCGGCGGCTGTACCAATCGAACGATGTCACGCGCTTCGACGTCGCCGAGTTCGCGCGCGATCTCGCGATCGATCTCGTGCGCGGCTCCGGCCGTGACATCCGGCTGCACCTCGACCTTGAAGCTGTCGAGATCCCGGTCGAAAAGGCGCCGCCGGTGGCGTTGATGATGAACGAACTGATCACCAATGCGCTCAAGCACGCCTTTCCCGACGCTCGGTCCGGCCGCCTGTCGGTCACGGTTGCGCCGAGCAGCAGCTACTTCGGCATCAAGATCGCCGACGATGGCGTCGGCATGCCGGCCGAGGTGGTGGAGAAGCGCTCGTTCGGCAAGCGCTTGACCGGGACGCTGGCTCGCCAGCTAAGTGCAACCATCACCTGGTCATCGAACAGCCCCGGTACGATCGTGAATATCCGTGTGCCCCATGAGCTTCCCGAATGACCACCGGGCCGGTCATCGAACCTCTCCGCGTCGTCATCGTCGAGGATGAAGCCATCATCCTGATGCAGCTCGAGTCTTTGCTGGAAGACACGGGGCACATCGTTGTCGGCACCGCAATGTCGGCAAAGGAAGCCATTCCGCTCATCCTTGAGTCGCGCCCCGAGCTGGTACTCCTGGACCTGCACCTGAAGGATGGCTCCTCGGGCGTGGATGTCGCCCGCGCCGTGCGCGACCAAGCCGATCTGACGATCGTGTTCCTCACTGCCAACGTCCTCCGTTTGAGCGAGAACCTGGAAGGCGCGGCGGCCGTCATGGCCAAGCCGTTCAACGAGCAGGCGCTTCAAGGCTCGATCGCATACCTTGAAGAATGCCTGCACCGGCCGCCGCCCGCACTGGAGCTGCCGCTTGGCATATGCTTGGCGCCGGCTTACGCGGCTTTGTTCGACGGCATGCGCCCGTCAACGTGAGTCGCACGTGGACAAGGGCGAGATGCGTTGAAGCGTCGACTCCGCTGCCGCATCGGAAAAGGCAGCGATGTCTCGCGGATTTCCTGACCGCAGCTTATCTTCGAGCGGATCAATCTGACGGCAACAGATTCATCCCTGACGTCGAAGGCGGTTAAGAACCTGTTAACCAATTCCAACGGATGGTGGCTTCGACCTGATGCGCTGGTTTCTTCACGGTTCGAGAAGAGCAATCCCGATGCACGCGGCAGTCATCTGATGAGCAGCAAAATCCTCATCGTCGACGACGATGTCCTGATCTCGTGGTTGCTAGCCGATATGCTTCAGGATCTTGGATTTGCGTACTGCGAGGCGAGTTCGGCCCGTCAAGCGATGGAGCTGGTCCGCGACGATGCAGATATCGATATGATGCTGACCGATCTCCACATGCCTGGCACGAACGGCTACCAGCTGACCGATCAGGTGCGCATGATGCGACCGGACCTGCCGATCGTGCTTGTGACTGGCGATGCCTGCGCAGCGAACGGCAAGCACAATCTGCCGGTCCTTTCCAAGCCGTATACGAGCCGGCAACTCGACAGTGCGATCAAAGAAGCGCAAGCGAGTCTGCCGAATTAGGTGATGATCGCTCGGCGCTTCGCTCCAGGACCGCGTCTGCGGTCGATGCGCGTTGTCGCGGGCAAGGCGACGCGGGCCGCCGAGGCAAACGAGCGCTCCACCCGGCACCGGGACAGCCAACGACGCCGCGTTTGTCGTCGGGCAACCTGACGACCCGCAAGGCATGCCCGCCGCGGCCGGCTTGCCACCCGTGTATCTCCCGTCGACACAGGCCACTCCCACGCTTGCGCCGGCGACCGCCTGCACGGTCGCGGCCAGCCGGCGCGGTCGTCCGTGGCGGCCGAGGGCGACGTATGGGGCGAGCAGGTGACCTAGCGGGCCCGCCGCCATGTGCGCCTTGCCGCCACGATGCCAAAGGAGCTAAGAGAAAATTCTCGCGAAAACGACGCACGGAAAAGAAAGTTTCGCCGGCTGCGAACGGGCTAACCCCATCTCATTCACGAGAGCGGGCGTGATTGGTCTCAAGACATTAAAGGTAACGCCCTTTGCGGATTTTCCTGGTGAAGCGATTTTGTCCAATGCCGTTTTAGTCAAAAACTTCGTATCAAGAGGTAGTTAGAACATCGAACCGAAAAGTGCGTAGCGGTTTTCGGGCGAATCCGATGCGGCACAGCAGGTTAGCTCGACTTTGGCCAGTTTGTCGGCTGCAGAATGGGTGAGGTGACGAAGCTGGCGTGGTGAGTTGGCTGGCAGCGTTTCCGCCAAGAAACACCGCCATGCCGCCTCTGCCCGCCCGCTTCGCCGAGATCGTCCCGGCCTTCGCGCCGCCGTTCGTCCAGCGTTCCTGGCGGCATGCCCGGGCGCTGCTGATCGGCGCCATCCTGACCCCAGGGCAGCAGCGCACGGTAGCGAGCCTGCTGCGGATCACCGGCCGCTCGCGCGAGCGCCGGTTCGTGAACTTTCACCGGGTGCTCAGCCGCGCCGCCTGGTGCCCACACGCCGGCGGCCGCATCCTGCTCGGGCTGTTGATCGACACCTTTGCGCCGAGCGGTCCCGTGGTGATGGCGCTTGACGACACCATCGAGCGCCGCCGCGGCAAGCGCATCAGGGCCAAGGGGATCTACCGCGACCCGGTACGTTCCTCCGACAGCCGTTTCGTGAATGCCAGCGGGCTGCGCTGGCGGAGCCTGATGCTGCTGGCGCCGATCCCCTGGGCCGGACGGGTCTGGGCGCTGCCCTTCCTGACCGCGCTGGTGCACTCCGAGCGGGCCTGCCGCAAGCAGGGTCGCAGGCACAAGCCGCTGCTCGACGTCGGACGCCAGCTTGCCCTGCAGGCGCGCCGCCGGCTGCCGGGGCGCGACCTCGTGCTGCTCGGCGACAGCGGGTTTGCCGCTCTCAAGTTCCTGGATGCCATGCGCCGGGAAAAGCGAGTTGGGCAACCTCACCGCGATCACTCGCCCGCGGCTCGACGCGGCGCTCCACGAGCCCGCCCCGCCGCGCCCGCCCGGCACGATCGGGCGGCCGCGCACCAAGGGCACGCGCCTGCCCGCCTTCACCAGCGTCCTCGCCGACCCTGGCACAAGCTGGCAGGCTGTCGTCGTGCCGGACTGGTACGGTGCGGGCGAGCGCACCATCGCCATTGCCTCAGCCACCGCAGTCTGGCGGCACGGCGGCCTGCCCGTCGTGCCGATCCGGTGGGTGCTGATCCGCGATTTCGAGCATCGCTTCCAGCCTCAGGCGCTGCTTTGCACCGACCCGACGCAGGATCCCGCACAGATCGTATCCTGGTTCGTGCGCCGCTGGTGCGTCGAGGTCACCTTCCCCGAAACCCGAACCCACCTCGGCGTCGAGACGCAGCGGCAATGGTCGAACAAGGCTTTTCGCCCGCACCACGCCCTGCCTGCTCACCCTGTTCTCGATCGTCACGCTGCCCGCCAGCCGGCTGACCGTGCGAGAACGGCAACGGATCGCGACGGCAACATGGTACCGCAAACCGCGTCCGACCTTCGCCGACGCCCTCGCCGCCGTGCGCTGTGGCGCGAGCAGGGTTTGGTGACGTCCCCTCGACGAGGTCACCCAACAAAACTCCGCTTCGTTTTGCCAGCGCCATGGGCCTACGCTCTTTGCCATGCCGCATGATCGGCCAAAGTCGAGCTTAGGTCATGAACTCATGTAAGGAGCTGCGGATTCAGGGTTCGAGGAGGAGCCCCGATAAGCCTGCCGCGCCGCTACGAACCGTCCGACTTCGCATGGTCGGTGATCCAGCCGCAGCCGCCCGGCGCGCGATGTGCCGTTGGCCCGCGACCGCACGGCGCTGGGCGGGGATCGACATGCGGGATCGCCTGCCTGCCGCCGCATCGGCGGTTTACGGGGCGGGTTGCCACTGGCGCCAAGCAGAGATGATTGGTTTCGAACATAAGTTAAGCTCGACTCGAGGGTAACGCAATGTCCGGAGAGAACAGAACGATAGGTTGAACATGCGACGTTAACCAAAAAGCTTGTAGGCTGGCGCAGTCGGAGGCGTCCGAGCAGATATACTGCTTACAGCTTGGCCCAGATTGCGGTGATCGTCGACGATGACGCGCGTGTTGAACAGCTCAAAGGCGCGATCGCTCGTTCGGGCTTTCCTGAAAAGCCAATCGGTCATCGGCATCAAATTCGGCCTCACCATCATGGCCGCTACAGGAATGATCCTGGTCGCGACCTTCTTGATGATCATGCACAAGATCGAGACCCAAGATGCCGCGCACGCCGAAAAGGCGGCCCGTGCCAAGGTGGAACGCGTGACGGTCGCGGTTCATCGCGTGTTCGAAGATGCTTTCGCCGTCGTCGAGAACACGCACGACGATCTTGTCGCGCTCCAGGCGACAGGTGCAGGAAGCTCGGCGGTCTACGATACGCTCGTCAGCCGCATGGCGATCGAAGATCATCGGTTCGGAGGCTGGCTCGAGTGGGACGGCCCGACGCTGCCCGCTCATGTCGAAGCCGCTCGACGCGATGCTCAGGGCCGCTTCACGAGCTACACGCACCAAAATGGGATGGAGATGCTGCGGGAAGGTGTTCCCGAAGCGATCTTCGAGAGCGATCTTTTCAAGGTTCCTCGGCGCGGCGAGGGCGGCTTTCTCCTCGAACCGCATCTGATCGTTGCGGAACATGGCGATCCGACGCTTGTGACATCGTTCGCCAGACCGCTGGTGATCGGTGACCATGTCGCTGGCGTGCTGGCCGTAGACATCAAGCTCGACGCCATCGACGATGCCGTGACCGATCTCGACGTCCCGAAAGGATCGGTCCTTGCCATTGTTTCGGATGGCGGGATCGTGGCGGCAGCGAGCAGCAAATCCTGGATCGGCAAGCCAATCGCCGATGTAAGCGTGGAGTTTGCGGCCCTCCTCACGCGGGCGAAGAACGAAGGCGAGGGAGCAGCACCAACCCGGTCAGGTCAGATACCGAGTTTGCATGCTTGGACGGCGATCCGTTTCGGCGCGGTGAAGAACCCTTGGTACCTCCTGATGCGGATCCCGCAGGTCAGCCTCCTGACGACGAACGCGCGCGAGCAGATCTCGCTCGCTGCGATCGCTGGCGGCACACTGTTGATCATCCTCGCCGTCGTGATGCTCGCGATGCACCAGCTCGTGACGAAACCCTTGGCGCGGCTTGGCCATGCCATCGACCAGCTTGGCCAAGGCCTGTTCGACATCGATGTGCCGGGCCGACGACGACGCGACGAGATCGGCATCATGGCGCGTGCGATCGGCCGCCTTCAAGACAGCCATCTGATCATCGCCAGACTTCATGAGCAGGGCGGCGAAGATGCCTACCAGCGTATCATCGAACGCGAAGCCCGCACGGAGGCGCTGTCCACGCAGTTCACCCGAACGATCGAGACCGTGTCGTACTCGCTGCAGCATGTCGCCGAGACGATCGATTCGCGTTCCGGCGACCTCGAACAGGCGGTGCAAGCGGCCGTCGCCCGCCTGCACGGCCTGTCCCAGGCATCAGCGACGACCCGCGCCGACATGAATGTGGCGGCCATGTCCACCACCTCTCTCATCGAGAGCATCGAGACGATCAACGCCCGCATCGCGCATGGCAGAGCGGCAGATCGGCGGATCGATCTGAACGCCAAGGCAACCGACGGCTCGCTGAGTACGCTGCAAAGCGCATTGAGCGATGTGGGTTCGATCATCACCATGATCCAGGCGATCGCCGAGCAGGTGAACCTCATCGCCCTGAACGCGACCATCGAGGCGGCACGCGCGGGCGAAGCCGGTCGCGGGTTTGCCGTTGTTGCCCAGGAGGTCAAGGCGCTGGCCAGCCAATCGGCGAAAGCGACGGAAGCTGTTTCGGGGCGGATCAACTCCATCACGCAAGCCGCCCGGAGCACGGCGGGCCACATTCACGAAATGCGAGACGCCTTCGAAATGCACCGTGCGATTGCCCGCGACATAGCGGGCCAACTCGAACACCAGACGCGCACCACCGACGATCTGCGCGAGTTGGTCGGCAACGCGGTGAACGGGGCCGAGGGTACGGCAGAGGCCGCGGAGGCCCTGACGATCAAGGCCGGAGAGGTGTCACGCAACTCGCAGGTGATGCGCCTGCAAGGCAACGTGCTCAACCAGGAGATCGGCAGGCTCATGCACGAAGTCGCGGGTTTCATAATCCTGCTGAAGGCCGCTTGAGAGCCGTTTTCGGAGAAGGCGTCTTCGTTTCCGGCAAGGTGACCGGGGATGCTGGCGAACCCATCGTCGAGAAGATTGCGGGTCAGTCGGGAGGCGGCGACACCCAATCGTTGCGCTGGCGACGAAACGGCAGGGCGAGCGCCGGCCGCAGCGCCACGTCGGCCGCATCGCGGTAAGCCGGGACACCGATGGCGACGTCGGCCTGATCGACATCGAGCCGAAAGGTCCGGTGGAGGTGATCCCACCAGCTCAGCCCGCTCGACCAGTTCGAATTGGTCTGGTCCTCCACGGCGGAGTGGTGGATGCCGTGCATGCGCGGTGTCGTCAGGACGCGGGCGAGGCGACGCTCCCAGCGTTCCGGCAGCCGGATGTTGGAATGGTGGAACAGGATCGACAGGTAGAAGAACGCCCGCCACAACCGGACCCCGCGCGGCGACAGGCCGATCAGCGCCACCTGCGCGAAACGCCAGGGCGCGGAGACGACCATATCGACGGCGTGGAAGCGCAGCGCGGTGGACGCGTCCATGTCGAGATCGACGTGATGGACGAGGTGGAGCCGCCACAGCGCCGGCACCTTGTGGGTGAGTACGTGCCAGAGATAGAAGGTGTAATCCATCAGCACGATGCCGAGACCATCGCGGGCCCAGTCCGGCAGCGGCAGGCGCTGGACGAGACCGCGCCGGCGCGACACGGCGCGGCGTGCCAGCGGCTCGATGACGGGCGTCTGGGCGAGGCTGATGGTGAGCGAGGCGGCGATCCCCAGCACGAGGTTGGTCAGTTCGCGGCGCGGCTCGGCCTGCGTCTGCCGCCGCAGCGGGCGCCGTCGCTCGGCGGCGAGAATGGCAAGCGCGCCGGCCGCCATCGCGACCGTCGCCGCGACGTCGAGGAGGCCGACCGATCGCGCCGATGTCGGCCTGGTCCGGTTGATTGGGCGCATGGGACCGAAGTGTCGTCGCAACCTGCAGGCGTCAATGGCGGTCGCCTGCCGCAACGGGTCGCGCCAGCGGGCCCTTCGCGATCACCACCTGCGGGCGCCCGGCCCGGAACGATCACCCGATCGACGAGGCCATCGTCCCGCTTGCAGTGGTTGTCGCTGTCATCAGCAGCAGGCGTCGGCCGGCTTGCCCGGACCGGCCCGATCGAACGGCAAGCCGCCGCCGCACCCCGCGAAGATCCCGTAATGCCGGGAAAAGTCGCCGAAGAACTCGAAGGCCGGCGCGAAGCGCGTGGCGGCCAGCATCCGCCAGGTGTTGCCGCACACCGGAAACACCCGTCCCGCTTCGATCAGGTGGTGCTTGTCGAGGATGAAGGCGCCCTCGCCCGGCTCGCCGAGCGAGGCGCGGCCGCGATAGCGCACGGCTTGGCCGTAGTCCTCGCATTCGGCGTCGAGGCCGTCGAGCTTGAACAGCCGCCAGGTCGCGGAGAAGAAGGCCGTGCCGGCGACCTTGCCAGCGATGGCCGGATCGGTGACGGCGAGCGGCCGATCGGTGACGAGGCGCGGGTCGGCGAAGCCGGACGCCTTGGCGAGCGCAACGAAGTCGCCCCAGTATGACGCTCCCGCAAGGCACTCGCCGTGCAGCACGGGGTCTTCGCGCCAGGCGGCGGGCAGGCGCCGGTCGGCGTAGATGTCGGAGAAGTACATTTCGCCGCCCGGCTTCAGCAGGCGATGGGCGGCGCGGAACACGGCGCCCTTGTCGGCGACGAGATTGATCACGCAGTTCGAAACGATAACGTCGAAGCTGCCGGGCGCCAGGGGCAGCGCGTCGAGGTGCTCGATGTCGCCCTCGTGGAACGCGACGTTGGCGAAGCCGAAGCGCTCGGCGTGCCACGCGCGGTGGTCCTGCGCGACGGCGAGCTGCTGCGCGGTGGCGTCGACGCCCACGATCCGACCGCCCGCCCCGACCATCTGCGCCAGGACATAGGCGTCCTGTCCCGCGCCCGAGCCGAGGTCCAGGATGGCGGCATTCCCGATCATCG
>CALMGA010000300.1:0-3015 GCA_937863205.1 uncultured Beijerinckiaceae bacterium
CTCCGGCATGCCCAACAAGCCTCCCGCTGATCAGGTTCAACGCGTCCGCGTTCCCATCCGACGCTCTATCTGACTAGGCCAAGCCGCTTGCGCTTGGGCCTGCTGCTCCCACCGGCAGTGCCTTCGCTCGCCAGCTCAGGAATATCCTGCAACTCCTGCTCGAGTTGCCGGTGGATGACGGAACCCTCGATAAGCACGATCACGGTAGCCGTGATGATCATTGCAAATCCGGCAATCGCCAGAACGATGCTTACCCAAGTGAAGGTCCTGACTTCGGGAAAGACAAGGGCCAACTCTCCGATGATGAGAGTCAGGACGAGCGCCACCGCGGAGGAGAGACCGATGCTGCTGGCCACGTTCATCAAGGCGCAGCGCCTGCGGTAGGTGAGGATCTGTTCCTTGAGGAAGCCGAGACGAGCGTCGGACGCATCCTTGGATCGGAACTGCTGTATCATGTCGAGGTAGCGTTCGACCGCAGCGTCGGACCGGACTTGCAGGAAGCTCACGAAGATCCAAGCCGCGAAGATGGTCGAAGCGCCGGGACCGATCGCCTTGAAGATATCGCCGACGTTGACCTGCATTGGCGCTTTCGAGTTCCGCGATCTCGCAGTCCAAGCGGTTTGAGGTTTTCAAGAGACAGCTGGCGCAAGCGTTCCATCAAGGCTCGCTCGATCCTCGCCGCTTGAGCCGTGCCGATCGACCAGGTCCAAGCGGCAAGCGGAACGAGGAGTTTGCAAGCGGCAGCAGCGACCCAACCGACCCACGATCTCGGGACGGTGGGGACTCGAACGAAATCACTTCTCGCGTCAGTCCGCATCCACAATGATCACGTGTGGACGATGCGCGGATCATCCCCGCTCCGAGCAGGATCTACCGTGAAACACCGGCTTGCCAGCGTTGACCCTTGCGCTTCAGCCTGATCAAGCCCATCTAGAGCATCGGCCCGAAAAGTGCGCAGCGGTTTTCGGAAAAGCTGATGCGCCAACAGAGAGTTAGAGCGTCAGACCGCGTCCGTGATGCGGTCCGATGCTCTAGATGGAATCGACCTAGGCCGAAATATTTGGTCCGGTGTGGCTGCGGCCGCGTCTGCTGATTTGTTTCCTCCAAGATTCGAAGCGTTAGACCTTGTCGCATCCGCGATGGGCGCTTCAGCGCATTTGCGAGGACGCATCATGAGCGCCGGCACAGTGAAATGGTTCAACGCGACGAAGGGCTTCGGCTTCATCGAGCCGCAGGATGGTGGACGCGACGTGTTCGTTCACATCAGCGCGGTCGAGCGGGCGGGTCTCAATGACCTGCGCGAAGGTCAAAAGCTTAGCTACGAGGTCGCCAACGACCAGCGGACGGGCAAGGCGGCCGCCGAGCGCCTTCAACTGGCGTGACCGCGCGGTCGTGAGGTGTGCCGCTGCGGATGGACCAGGGCAGCACCTCGCGCGTTTTGTTGAATAGGGGCCGGGCGGAAACGCTCCGGCCCTTTCTCTTTGCGGCGATGACGGTCGCAAAGGACATCGCTCACCTTCGGCCCGCCTCGCCGATCATCGCGGTGAGGCGGCCGTTCCTCGAACTCCGCCATCCCGACGTCAGTCCTGAACGTAGATCTTCTGAATGCCGGAACGGCGTGCCCACTCCTCGGCCTTCTTCATCACGGCGTCGAACTGATCCGCACTCGCGTCGTGAGGCACATAGAAGGTGCACCGCCATCGTGGATCACGACTCGGCCTTCCGCGATGTCGGCACCGCGGCTGTTCCACGTGACCGTGACGCGCTGCGCGTCGGATGTCGCGTTCTCATTCCGCCGCAAACGTACGATCTCCATCGGCCCCGCTCTCGTGTCCCGATTGGACTGATAGGGGCAGGAGTTGCAGCCGGCAATTCCGGCGAGGGACGATCCCGGCAAGGTGTGACACTCTGGAGTCGAACTCGGCACTGCACGACGCGAAGTGCAACCGGTTCGGCTCACGCCGGGGCCGCGTGTGCAAATGGAAGTTATTGCGACGTCCCGCCCGGCCATTTCAGGGATCCGGCTATCCAGCCGAGGAGGGCTCGTGATCCACCGTGACGCTCACCGAGACGGCTAGTCCTTGGAAGGCGTCCGCGGGACCGGCGAAGCTTCCGGCCACTGGCACGGCTTGCGCGATGTCGCGCGCGACCGCGACCGGGATCAGGTCCGCGCCGCCCATCCTGCGGTTGGTCGGATCGAAAGTGATCCAGCCGGCACCCGGCACGTAGACTTCCGCCCAGGCGTGGGTCGAACCGGCTTCGGCCGAGCCGACGAGCGTACGCGTCGGGTCATGAAGGTAGCCCGACACGGCGCGGGCGCCGAAGCCGAGGCTCCGTGCGGCCTCGACGAACAACGTCGCCATATCCCGGCATGAACCTCGGCCGAGCGCCAATGTTTGACGCGGCGACTGCGTGCCCTCATCCTCCCTCGCCATGTAGGTGATGCCGTTGGATACGCCGGCACTCAGGTCCTGGAGCAGCGACAGCGTGTCGGTCGGGGTCGCCGCCACGAAGCTCTGCGCCCAAACGCGCAAGCTCCCGTCATCTGGATGCTGTCGCGCTGCGAGCGCGCCAAGGTCGGTCCATTCATCGTCGGAGTAGCGGAAGGGGAAGGCGATGGCGGAGGCGGCGATATCGAAGACCGGGTAGGCCGCGGCGGACAGCGCGACGCGCGCGGTGCTGTCGATCACGAGCTCGTCGGCGGGACGCGCGAAGGTTGCCGTTGCCACCGCGTTGCCGGAAACGTCGCGAGCCCAACGCAGCGTCGCCCCGGGCGTCAGCACGATATCGCTGGCAAGGAGGCGGACGTCGCGGTCCTCGCGCGGCCGCAGCAGCAGGCGGTGCGCCCCGAGCGTGACGGCTTGGCGGTAGCGGTAGACGGTCCGGTGCCGGATGCGCAGGTCGACCATTCGCCTTCGCATACGCGAACTTCGACGCCAAGGCGACGCCGGGCGCCGATCATCGTGCATCACGGATGCCACCACAACGCGCTCGGGCCGCCGGTCATCACCCCGA
>CALMGA010000300.1:3025-4327 GCA_937863205.1 uncultured Beijerinckiaceae bacterium
GGGCGGAACGCTTGGGCAAGCCTGTGAGCCCGCTTCGAGGCACCCGACCCGCCGCAGCGGTATGCTCAGGTTCAAAGCTGCTCTCAACGCTTCCGTCAGCCGTTGGACGCGTCAGCCTTCGGCGAAGTCACGGCCCCGGTCTGCCGTCGTCACCCACCACCTTTCGTGGCAGGGCTCGCATGCGCCGGTACGAAGACCCGTTGCGCCACTGCTTACCTCGCCAAGCCGTCGCGACAACGCCGCGCCTCGGACTGGACGAGGGCTTGTCCCTCACCGTCGTCTCCTATCGACAGGATCTCGCCTTGGAGCGTGCAGGTATTCAGTGAGCGAAAGCAGGGTGTTAGAAGGTAAAGTGCGCCAGGCTCAGCCATACGCACCTTTATTATCGTAAGACTATATCAATCATTGAATGACTTACCCATATATCGTGGAGCGCAGTCTTCCAAAACTATGGGACGAAGCCGACATGAACCAGACCACGCGTTTTGGACGACGGCTCCCGCTCCCTTCAACGGCCGAGATCAAGCACGAGCTTCGTCTCATGGCCGCCGCCGACGACTTGCGTCGCGTGGTGGCGGCGCACCCCGAAGATCACGGAATGGCCGACACGCTGACGGCTGGCTTGGCCGGGGACCTCGCGCGCACGCACGGCCTGTCCGTTGCTCGGGCGCAGATGCTCGTCGATCGCTTCGGCCTTGGGCAGTGAACGTGCTGGAAGCGGCGGCGGCCTCGGCCGGCGAGGCGACGTCGAAGCTTGCACCCACCGTCAAGCGTCGGAGATGGCGCACGGCGTCGCGCAGTCCGACGTTGGGCAAAGCCGGCTCGATGTATGTTGCGCAGCATCAGTTGTTCGACGACGTCATCCCGTTCTTTCACCGCCTAGATTGACCGCTGCTGGCGCCCTGCCGACCCCATTCGACCTACATGGAGATCGAACATGCCGAAGCCGATCACCAGCGAAATGCTGCACGCCATGACCCTTGCCGAGCGCAAGTCGCTCCACCAAAACGCGCTCGGCCGGGACACGCCGGCCTCCCACGCCGTTCTCGATCTTCTGTCGCGCGACAACTTGATGAGCCGTCCGGAGCCGGCCAAACCGGCCGCGCGAAGGACGGCCGCGCCGCGCAAGTCCGCGGGTACGGCTACGCGCAAGCCGGTCAAGGCCGTTCACGGGCGACGGGCTTGAGCGGCTCGGGCGCCCTCCGGTGTGAGCGAACATGACTTCGCTTGACATGGAGCACAGGCTCCAGCGCGTGCAGCGCGCCATCGCTGCCCAGAAAATCTTCATGTTCAGAGTGCAGG
>CALMGA010000301.1:0-3933 GCA_937863205.1 uncultured Beijerinckiaceae bacterium
GCCAACTACTTCGACCATGCCGGATATGAGCCGATGTAACGCGAAAATGCTCTAGACCAAACCCTACGACCGCGACCCCCAAGACGTTGGAGGCCGTCCCGGTGAGATGAGCGGCTGACGAAGCAAGGCTGAAGAACCCCAGCGCAGAAAAGATGAAACAACCGGCGGCCACCCGCGGCGCGAACATGCGGTCGAAGAGGTAGCCGAAAACGAAACGACCACTCAAAGTCGCGATGCCAAAGGCGGATGACAGGCCCGCGATGTCCTTCGGCGCTACGCCGAGATCGTGACTGAAGCTGACCAGATTGGGGACGAGGCCGAGCGCGCTCGTCGAGATGCAGAATATCGCGAGCGCGATCGCCCACAACCGAATGTCGCGCAGCGCTTTCGGGAAGGGGATCTCGAGTGGTGTGATGCTCTGGTTCTGATCGTTGGACCAAGATGGCGCAAATGCCAGGCTTGTCGAAAGGACCAGTGGAAGAACCGTAAAGGCTGCCAGAACGGCAATCGACCCCCGCCAGCTTGTCGACTCAAGGGCGCGGACCATGATGATCGGCAAGATGGAGTAGCCAAGGCCGGCTCCGGCGGTGCTGATGCCTATGGCAAACCCGCGTTTGCGGTCAAACCAGGCAGCAAGCAACTTGTTATAGGTGATGCTTTGAGCTCCGGTGGAGAAGAAGCCGAAGAGACCGACGAGGCAGTAAAACTCCAGGATCGTACCTGATCGATAGGCCATGGCGAGCAGGGTTAGCACGACGAGGCCCGTGGAGGTGATCAGAACGCGGCGCGCGCCGATGCGGTCGATGAGGCGCCCGATGAAACAGATAGATATTATCGTCGCGAAGCTGAAGATCGTCAGCGAGAACATGACCTGTCCCCGATCGATGCCGAACTCCGCCGAGAGCGGCGCGGCGATGGAGCCGAGCAGGACCGCTATGAGCGGTCCTGGACTGAATGTCATGCCGACGAACGCCGCCAGCAGGACGCGCCATCCGAAGAAGCGCGGTGAGCTTTCATCTGAACGATGATCGAGCGTGCGAATGGATTGCTCCTTCAGGGACAAGAAGTCGGAACTAATCGATCGCTCGTTCAAGCCACCAGAAGGGTCCGAATCTGCGGCCAGACATCAATGCCGCGCTTCTTCAATTCGTCATCATACGCGGTCGAGCCGAACGCGGTGATCGCTGTATTGAAACTGGGGCGAGCTTGCACGGCGGCAAACCAACGTGCAACATTCGGACGGTCAGCCCACATGCCTTCGAGGCCAAGGCGGTCGAGCCGTGTCACATAGGGGATGATCGCGATGTCCGCGAGTGAAAAGTCGTCGCCGTTGAGCCATGTGGTGCGGCCCAATGTGGCGTCCATTTCTTTCAAAACCTTGTCATGCAGCAGAACGGCGTCCTTGACGATCGGCGCCTCCAAATCCAACTCGAGAATCAGTTATTGCCGTGCGGCGCGGGCTCGGACAGGCAACTTCACAAGTCGGTCCGACAGTTCCTTTGCGCTATGATGTTGTTTCAGCTGATGCACGAAGGCGGAGGCGTAAGTCACCGAAGCGCAGGCCACGTGTAAGCCATCATCGGGGATCTTGGTCCAGAGCCGCATGCGGGCGCGCTCGAACGCATTGGCGGGCCGCAGGGGGTGGTCGGGAAAGGTGTCCTCGATGTATTCTAGAATGAGGGTCGACTCGTAGATCGCATGGCCCTCATGAAGCAGAACCGGAACGAGGCCGCGGGGATTCATACGGAGGTATTCCTGCGTGAGATGTTCCTGCTTCATCAAATCTATGTAACGACTCTCCCACGACATGGCCTTCTCTTCGAGAGCCATTCTTACCTTTTGCGCGCAAACCGACAAATTATCATGATAAACCGCAAGCATTTTGCATAGTCTCCTGACATGAGTGTTGAAATAAAGTTTCGCGCGTCCACAGGGCAAGTCCGGGATGTTGCGTAACACTTATTCCGGTTCGGCTTGCGGAGAGGCGCAGTGAATGTCTTCGACGGAATGCGAGCGTTCAGCCGTGTCGCCAAGAGCGGTAGTTTTTCGCTGGCCGCCAAACAATCTGGCGCAACTCAATCCAAGATGAGCAAGCAAATCGCCGCACTCGAGCATCATCTCGGCACGCAGTTGCTCAGCCGTACGACGCGTGGATTGCGCCTGACCGAGGAGGGCCTCGACTATTTACAATTTGCCGAGCGAGTCTTGAACCTCGTAGACGAGGCAGAAGCGCATGTCGGCTCGGGCAAAGGTGCTCCGAAAGGGCTTGTGCGGGTGGGAAGCCCCATCATGTTCGCGCCGATTTTCCTGCTCAACAAGGTCGTGGCCCTAATCGAAAGTCATCCGTTGTTGCGCATTGACGTCGTTGTCAGCGATGCCTCGCCCAACCTGATTGAACAGGACCTCGACGTCGCCATCCGTTTTGGGGTGGTAAGTGGCGACGTTGTCGCAAGCCGGTTGGGAACGATTCCGCGCGTCGCCGTTGCTTCACCGAGCTACATAGCACGGGCCGGCATGCCGCGGCGGCCCGACGACCTAGCTCGGCATCAATGCCTGCTATTTCGCATTCCTGCGCTTAGCCGCGAATGGTCCTTCCGCGGCAGCGAGGGCGTCGAGACGATCGAGCTTGAAAGCCGCTTTTCATCAAACAGTTCGCAGATGTTGCGAGATGCATGCGTGGCTGGAATGGGCATCGCCTTGTTGCCACGCTGGCTATTCGCAGAACAGCTGAAGGCAGGTACTGTGATGCGGGTGCTGACAGACTACGAGCCGGAAAGTCTGCCGGCGTTCATTGTTTATCCTTATCGCGAACATATTCCTTTGAAAACGAAAGTCGTTACCGACTTCTTGTCCGCTGCGCTACGGCGTGAACTCGCGCGTGCTTCGCCACCGTAGCTCTGCTCGATCGGTCCACGCTTTTATATAAGCTCATTGTAGAATGGATTGGAGTATACGGCAAGGGACGCTTCACCATAGAGATTTGGCATACGGCGGGAGAGGCGGCGATTGCACGATCGATGACGGAAGCGATCATCTACATCCGCTTCTCGGTAAAAGTTTCGATCCACCGAATGACGAGGTTGGGCGCGGATGCTGTCCGTCAGCTTTGATCGGAGCTGGCCAAAACCGGACTGACGGCTTCCGGTGGTGGGGTGAAAGGAAGCGGCCGTTCCCATGCGACGAAGGCGGGCCGTCGTTTGAACAGCTTCCCGCTCCAATGAGGATCGGCATCCCGCATGTAATTACCCACGCCCATTCCGGTGTGTTCAGGCGCTGACGGGGCCCAGGATGGTGGCGAACACGTTGGAGGTCATGCCGAGGCGGGCGGTGTCAACAACGGTTCGCACCGCGGCCTCGCCCTCGGCGGCCCGCATCGCGCGATAGCCGTTGGCGACCTTGCGCTGGATCACCGCCGGGCGCAGCGCGCGTTCGCAGGCGTTGTTGGTTGGTTCGTTCTCGCCGGGGTCGGCCAGAAAGGTCCGGAGCTGGTCGCGGGCACGGCCGATCTTGCCCTGCAGCCCTTGCCCTGCAGCTCACGCGTCAGCTCGCAGGTGCTCGCGGTTGTCAGGATGCTGGCGAGCTGCCGCTCCAGCGCCCGGCCCTTGGCGGCTCGCGTCGTCGCCGCCAACCCGGTGACGCGCCCGGCCAGGGCCGGCACCGCATCAAGCCAGAGCTGCAGCCGCCAGGGCACGGGATCGTCGCTGCTTTCGACGGCATGGGCGACCTCGCGGGCCGGATGCGCCAAGCAGGTCTGCTGCGCATCGGCATGACCCGGCTGGGCGGCGCAGCGGTCCGAAAGCCACACCGCCGGGCGCTGCCCGTTCATCATTTCACGCACCACCGAGGCAGCCAGCGTCGGCGCCCCGTGGGGCACCCCCGCCTCGGCGGACGGGATCACCCCGGGCGGGGCGGTGCCGGCGTTGGTGCCGCCGC